>NZ_JBVOOL010000007.1:0-337239 GCF_055664045.1 Kitasatospora sp. NPDC023385
ACGCCCGGTTACATTCCGAACCCGGAAGCTAAGCCTCAAAGCGCCGATGGTACTGCAGGGGGGACCCTGTGGGAGAGTAGGACGCCGCCGAACAACCTTTTAGAAGAACCCCCATCCGGGATCCGGATGGGGGTTCTTCGCGTTTTCAGGCCTCGGTTCGGACGGCGAGCTTGAAACCGATGTGCGACGGGACGAAGCCGAGCCGCTCGTAGAAGCGGTGGGCGTCGGTGCGGGTGGCGTCGGAGGTGAGCTGGACGAGCTCGGCGCCGAGTTCGCGGGAGCGTTCGACGGCCCACTCGATCAGTACGGTGCCGAGGCCGTGGCCGCGCTCGTCGGCGTGGACGCGGACGGCCTCGATGAAGGTGCGGGTGGAGCCGCGCCGGGAGAGGCCGGGGGTGACGGTCAGCTGGAGCGTGCCGACGGTGCGGCCGGCGCGTTCGGCGACGACCAGGTGCTGGTGCGGGTCGGCGTCGATGCGGGCGAAGGCGGCACGGTAGGGGGTGAGGTCGTCGGGGCTCTCGCGGGTCGCGCCCAGGGGGTCGTCCGCGAGCAGCGCCACGATCGCGGGCAGGTCGGCCTCGGTGGCCGGTCGGATCGTCAGATCGGTCGTGTGGCTCATGATCGGAGCATAGAAGGGGTCCTCGGGCCCGCCGCACCGCCGTCTACGCCCGTAGCGCCCTTCACGCCCGTTCTGGGGGCGTTCTCGGGTGATCCGGTGTCACTCCCCGGGCTTGGAGCTGGTGATGACGGCGAAGACGGCGCCGTGCGGGTCGATCAGCTGGGCGAGGCGGCCGACGCCGTGCACGTCCATGGCCGGGATCCGTACCGTGGCGCCGAGCGTGCCCGCGATGGCGAGGGCGGCGTCCACGTTCGGGACCTCGAAGTACGGGAGCCAGTGCGAGGTGGTGCCGGCGGCGGTCTGCTCGGGGCCGAGCTGCATGATGCCGCCGTGGGCGTCGTCGGTGCCGCCGCCGGCCGGGGTGAGGACGGTGTAGGTCGAGCCTTCGAGCGGGACGTCCTGTTCCTGCCAGCCGAAGACGGTGCGGTAGAAGGACTTGGCGCGGTCGGCATCGACGCTGTAGCACTCGGCCCAGCAGAGGCTGCCCTCCGCGTCGACGAGGTCCAGGCCCCGGGTGTCGTGGGGCTGCCAGACGGCGAAGTCGGCGCCGGTCGGGTCGGTGTAGCCGGCCATCCGGCCCGAGGTGAAGACGTCGAAGGGGGTGAACCGGACGCGGCCACCGGCTTGTTCGACCAGTTCGGTGGTGCGGTCGGCGTCGAGGGTGGCGAAGTACAGCGTCCAGGCGGGCGGGGCGCCCTCCTCGGGGAGTGGGCCGAGGGCGGCGACCGTCCGGCCGTCGAGCCGGAAGAAGCCGTAGCCGCCGGCCTCGGGGCCGGCCGACTCGAAGGTCCAGCCGAACAGTGTGGTGTAGAAGTCGGCGGAAGCCCGGGTGTCGGGGCTGCTCAGGTCGAGCCAGTCCGGGGAGCCTGGGCGGAACGCGGTGTTGAGCATGGCGGCATTGCTCCTCGTGCGGGGCCCGGGCGGGCGCGGTCGGCGATCCCCCTCACCTCCCCCCAGCGTGGCACCTGGGCGGGGGCGCTGCACGGCAGGCTTCCGGCCCCGGTCGTGCAGACCCCCGCTCGGGCGGGCCCCGGGTGGTGCCGGTCGCGATGCTCCGGCCTCGGCGGTTCGGGGCTTGTCGGGGCCGGGCGGTACGGTGCGTAGCGGAATGATCCACCCGTACCGGTCGAAGGGGGCCCGGTGAGCATGCAGGCGCAGTCGGGGCAGCAGCCGCCGCGCCAGCTCGCGCAGGTCGAGGGCGTGCTGGAGCGGATCACCTATGCCAACGAGGAGACCGGCTACACGGTGGCCCGGGTGGACACCGGCCGGGGCGCGAACGAGCTGCTGACCGTGGTGGGCGCGCTGTTGGGCGCTCAGGTCGGGGAGTCGCTGCGGCTGCACGGGCGGTGGGGCTCGCACCCGCAGTACGGGCGGCAGTTCACGGTGGAGAACTACACGACGGTGCTGCCGGCCACGGTGCAGGGCATCCGGCGGTACCTGGGCTCGGGGCTGATCAAGGGGATCGGGCCGCGGTTCGCCGAGCGGATCGTGGAGCGCTTCGGGGTGGACACCCTGGAGGTGATCGAGAACGAGCCGGCTCGGCTGATCGAGGTGCCGGGGCTGGGGCCGAAGCGGACGAAGAAGATCGCGACGGCCTGGGAGGAGCAGAAGGCCATCAAGGAGGTGATGGTCTTCCTGCAGGGGGTCGGGGTTTCGACCTCGTTGGCTGTGCGAATCTACAAGCAGTACGACGACGGCTCGATCGGGGTGGTGAAGAACGAGCCGTACCGGCTGGCCTCGGACGTGTGGGGCATCGGCTTCCTGACGGCGGACCGGATCGCCCAGGCGGTGGGGATCCCGCACGACAGCCCGGAGCGGGTGAAGGCCGGGCTGCAGTACGCGCTGTCGCAGAGCAGCGACCAGGGGCACTGCTTCCTGCCGGAGGAGCGGCTGATCGCGGACGGCGTGAAGCTGCTGCAGGTCGACGTCGGGCTGGTGATCGACTGCCTGGCGGAGCTGGTTGCGGCCGAGGGGGTGGTGCGCGAGACGGTGCCGGGGGAGGGTGGCGAGTCGATCACCGCGGTGTACCTGGTGCCGTTCCACCGGGCGGAGATCTCGCTGGCCAACCAGCTGCTGCGGCTGCTGCGTTCGGACACGGACCGGATGCCGTGGTTCGCCGACGTGGACTGGCCGGTGGCGCTGGACTGGCTGGCGAAGCGGACCGGGGCCGAACTGGCGCCGGAGCAGCAGCAGTCGGTGCGGCTGGCGTTGACCGAGAAGGTGGCGGTGCTGACGGGCGGTCCGGGTTGCGGCAAGTCGTTCACGGTGCGGTCGATCGTGGCGCTGGCGCTGGCGAAGCGGGCCAAGGTGGTGCTGGCGGCGCCGACCGGCCGGGCGGCGAAGCGGCTCGCGGAGCTGACCGGGGTGGAGGCCTCGACGGTGCACCGGCTGTTGGAGCTACGGCCGGGCGGGGACGCCGCCTACGACCGGGACCGGCCGCTGGACGCGGACCTGGTGGTGGTCGACGAGGCCTCGATGCTGGACCTGATCCTGGCGAACAAGCTGGTCAAGGCGGTGCCGCCGGGGGCACACCTGCTGTTCGTGGGGGACGTGGACCAGCTGCCCTCGGTGGGCGCGGGCGAGGTGTTGCGGGATCTGCTGGCGGAGGGCGGGCCGATCCCGTCGGTGCGGCTGACCAGGATCTTCCGGCAGGCGCAGCAGTCGGGCGTGGTGACCAACGCGCACCGGATCAACGAGGGCAGGCCGCCCCTGACGGACGGTCTGGCGGACTTCTTCCTGTTCGCGGAGGACGACGCGGAGCGGGCGGCCGGGCTGACGGTGGACGTGGTGGCGCGCCGGATCCCGCAGAAGTTCGGTTTCGATCCGCGCCGGGACGTCCAGGTGCTGGCGCCGATGCACCGCGGTCCGGCGGGCGCGGGGAACCTGAACACGCTGCTGCAGGGGGCGGTGACGCCGGCCCGGGAGGGTCTGGCTGAACGCCGGTTCGGCGGCCGCACGTTCAGGGTGGGGGACAAGGTCACCCAGATCCGCAACAACTACGACAAGGGGCGGAACGGCGTCTTCAACGGCACAGTGGGAGTGGTGACCGCCCTCAGCGCGGACGACCAGCGGTTGACGGTGCTCACCGACGAGGACGAGGAGGTGGCGTACGACTTCGACGAACTGGACGAGCTGGCCCACGCGTACGCGGTCACGATCCACCGCTCGCAGGGCAGCGAGTACCCGGTGGTGGTGATTCCGGTCACCATGTCCGCTTGGACGATGCTCCAGCGGAACCTGCTCTACACCGCTGTGACCAGGGCACGGAAACTCGTCGTGCTGGTGGGGTCACGGAAGGCGATCGCCCAGGCCGTACGGGCCGTCAGCGCTGGTCGGAGGCATACCGCGCTCGATCATCGGCTGGCTACTGGATGATTATCCAACGGGATGGTTGCCTCTAATGTTCTCTTGACGTGAAGAGATTTACGGCAGAGCCTAGGGTGGTGCCGATCTTGTCCGGTTCGTACCGGCTGCGGCGGCAGGTTTTGTAGGGGCGGGCCCTTTCGGGCCACCCCGGGTGCGCGGCTGTCCTCCGGATGGGGGATCGTGGAGTCAGTCAGGGCACCTTGGAAGAGGATTCATTTCGTCGGTGAGGAAGACGTGAGCGACAACTCGGTAGTACTGAGGTACCAGGACGGCGAGTACGAGTACCCCGTCGTCGAGAGCACTGCGGGCAACGCCGGCTTCGACATCTCGAAGCTGCTCCCGCAGACCGGCCTGGTCACCCTGGACAACGGCTTCGGTAACACCGCCGCGTACAAGTCCGCGATCACCTTCGTGGACGGCGACAACGGCATCCTGCGGTACCGCGGCTACCCGATCGAACAGCTCGCCTCCCAGGGCGGGTTCATCGAGACCGCGTACCTCCTGATCAACGGTGAGCTGCCCGACGCGGACCAGCTGGCCGAGTTCAGCCGCGAGATCACCCAGCACACCCTGCTGCACGAGGACGTCAAGCGCTTCTTCCAGGGCTTCCCGCGGGATGCCCACCCGATGGCCATGCTGTCCTCGGTGGTCGGCGCGCTGTCCACCTTCTACCCGGAGAGCCACAACCCGTTCGACGCGGCCCAGCGCCACCTGTCGACGGTCCGCCTGCTCGCCAAGCTGCCGACGATCGCCGCGTACGCGTACAAGAAGGCGATGGGCCAGCCCTTCGTCTACCCGCGCAACGACCTGAGCTACGTCGAGAACCTCCTGCGGATGACCTTCGCCGTCCCCGCCGAGGACTACGAGCTCAACCCGGTCATCGTCAACGCCCTGGACAAGCTGCTCATCCTGCACGCGGACCACGAGCAGAACTGCTCGACCTCCACCGTGCGCCTGGTCGGCTCCAGCCACGCCAACCTGTTCGCCTCGATCTCGGCGGGCATCTCGGCCCTGTGGGGCCCGCTGCACGGCGGCGCCAACCAGGCCGTGCTGGAGATGCTGGAGAGCATCCAGAAGGACGGCGGCGACGTCGACGCGTTCATCACGAAGGTGAAGAACAAGGAAGCCGGCGTCAAGCTGATGGGCTTCGGCCACCGGGTCTACAAGGCGTTCGACCCGCGTGCCGCCCAGGTCAAGATCCTCGCGCACGAGGTGCTCGCCCAGCTCGGCAAGAACGACGAACTCCTCGAGATCGCGCTCAAGCTGGAGGAGCACGCCCTCAAGGACGACTTCTTCATCTCGCGCAAGCTGTACCCGAACGTGGACTTCTACACCGGCCTGATCTACCGCGCCATGGGCTTCCCGACCAGCATGTTCACCGTGCTGTTCGCCCTCGGCCGGCTGCCGGGCTGGATCGCCCACTGGCACGAGATGATCAACGACCCGACCAGCCGGATCGGCCGCCCGCGCCAGATCTACACCGGCACCGCGATCCGCGACTACGTGCCGCTCGACGCGCGCTGACCGAGCGGACGTCGAAAGGGGCCCGGCCGCCGAGCGGCCGGGCCCCTTCGCGTCCCCGGAGCGAGCCCCCGGAGGGGCCGCGCGGGGACTGAACCGTACGGCGCACGACTCCGGGGCCGGCCGCAGCCGGGGGACGGCCGCTCAAAGCGTCCCCGGCCCGCCAGAACCCCGGCGTCGTGCGCGAAGGCCGTCGAAGGCGACGGCCGTTCCCGGGGCCCGCCGGAGCCCCGTCGGCGGCAGTCGGTGGAAGCGCGGGAGACGCGTTGCCGTTCATCGCGTCCCCGCCCGCCGAAACTGCCGCACTACCAACCTAAGACGTATCAGGGTGCGAGAAGTTACGCCCGGGGGGTGTGAGCTGCCTCTCGCCACGCTCCGTGTGCGCGTCGTGCCCCGCCCATATCACACCTTCTCCCGCGCGGGACGTCACCCTCCCCGCAGTCACGGCAACCGAGCGTGATAGGAATCGTGGCATTCCGGTACGGACCGTCGCGCACCCTCGCAGCGCGACGGCGGGACTGGGGAGGGAGTGCGCAGATGGCCAGGAGCGTCGTCGTCACCGGCGGTGGCACGGGAATCGGGTACGAAGTCGCGCGGCGGTTCGCCGAGGCGGGCGACCAGGTGGTGATCGTGGGCCGTCGGCGCGCGGTCCTGGAGAAGGCCGCGGCCGACCTGGGGCCGAACGTCACCCCGCTGGTGTGCGACCTCGCCGACCCGGACGCCGTCGAGGCCGTGCTGCGCGAACTGCCCGAGCGCATCGACGTGCTGGTCAACAACGCCGGCAGCCGGGAGACCGTGGCCGGCGGCGGGCCGCACGCCCTGCTGGCCCGCTGGCGCGGCGACTTCGAGCGCAACGTGCTGACCGTGGTGCTGCTCACCGAGTCGGTCCGCGACCGGCTCACCCCGGGCGCCGGCCGGGTGGTCACCATCAGCTCCATCGCCGCCCTGCGCGGGGCCGGCTCGTTCGGCGCGGCGAAGGCCTCTCTGCACGCCTGGAACCACTTCCTGGCCGCCCAGTTGGGCACCTCGGGCATCACCGCCAACATCGTCGCGCCGGGCACGGTCAGCGGCACCGAGTTCTTCGGGCCCCGGCTGGACGAGGCCGAGGTCGCCCGGCGGGCGGCCCGCACCCTGCTCGGCCGGATCGGCGAGACCAGTGAGGTCGCGGCGGCGGTGCAGTTCCTGGCCTCGCCCGAGGCCGGGTTCATCACCGGGGAGATCCTGCACTGCAACGGCGGCGAGCTGCTGGGGCGTTGACGGACATCGCGAGGGCCCGGACCGCACGTCGGTCCGGGCCCTCGCGCCGTCCGGGGCGGCAAGGCCGGGGACTGGGTCAGGCCGGTCGGAAGCGGCGCAGCCGGAGGCTGTTGGTGACGACGAAGACCGAGGAGAAGGCCATGGCGGCTCCGGCGATCATGGGGTTGAGGAGTCCGGCGGCGGCGAGGGGGATCGCTGCGACGTTGTAGCCGAAGGCCCAGAACAGGTTGCTCTTGATGGTGCCGAGGGTGCGGCGGGAGAGGCGGATGGCGTCGGCGGCCGAGCGCAGGTCGCCGCGGACCAGGGTGAGGTCGCCGGCTTCGATCGCGGCGTCGGTGCCGGTGCCCATCGCGAGGCCCAGGTCGGCCTGGGCGAGTGCGGCGGCGTCGTTGACGCCGTCGCCGACCATCGCCACGACCCGGCCTTCGGCCTGCAGCCGCTTGATGGTGTCGACCTTGTCCTGCGGCATGACGTCGGCGATCACGTGTTCGGGCTCGATGCCGACCTCGGCGGCCACGGCCTCGGCGACGAGCCGGTTGTCGCCGGTCAGCAGCACCGGGGTGAGGCCCAGCGCGCGGAGCTCGGCGATCGCCTCGGCGCTGGTCGGCTTCACCGCGTCGGCCACCTCCAGGACGGCCCGGGCCTGGCCGTCCCAGCCGACCGCGACCGCGGTGCGCCCGGCCGCCTCGGCCGCGGCCTTGGCGCGGGCCAGGGCGGGCGGCAGGTACTGCGACCACTCGTTGAGCAGGGCCTCCCGTCCGGCGACCACGGCGTGGCCGTCCACGACGCCTTGGACGCCCAGGCCCGGCACGTTCTCGAAGCCATCGACGGGCGGCAGGTGGCCGGTGCGTTCGGCAGCGGCGGCGGCGATGGCCCGGGCGATCGGGTGTTCGGAGGCGTGCTCCAGGGCGCCGGCCAGGCGCAGTGCCTCGGCTTCGGTGGTGGTGTCGGTGGTGTGGACGGCGAGCAGGGTCATCCGGCCGGTGGTGACGGTGCCGGTCTTGTCCAGGACGATGGTGTCGACCCTGCGGGTGGACTCCAGGACCTCGGGGCCCTTGATCAGGATGCCCAGTTGGGCGCCGCGGCCGGTGCCGACCAGCAGGGCGGTCGGGGTGGCCAGGCCCAGGGCGCACGGGCAGGCGATGATCAGCACGGCCACGGCGGCGGTGAAGGCGGCGGTCCAGCCCTCGCCGGTGCCCAGCCAGTAGCCGAGGGTGGCCACGGCGAGGGTGATCACGATCGGTACGAAGACCGCGGAGATCCGGTCCGCGAGGCGCTGGGCGGCGGCCTTGCCGTTCTGCGCGTCCTCCACCAGCTTGGCCATCCGGGACAGTTGGGTGTCCGCGCCGACCCGGGTGGCCTCGACCACCAGCCGGCCGCCCGCGTTGACGGTGGCGCCGGTGACGGCGTCGCCGACGGCCACCTCGACCGGGACGGACTCGCCGGTCAGCATCGAGGCGTCCACCGCGGACGCGCCCTCGACCACCAGGCCGTCGGTGGCGATCTTCTCGCCCGGGCGGACCACGAAGCGGTCGCCCACGGCGAGTTCGGCGATCGGGATGCGCACCTCGGACCCGCCGCCCAGCACCGCCACGTCCCTGGCACCGAGGTCGAGCAGGGCGCGCAGCGCGGCGCCGGCCCGGCGCTTGGCGCGGCCCTCCAGGAAGCGGCCGAGCAGGATCAGCACGGTGACGGCGGCGGCCGTCTCCAGGTAGAGCGCCGAGGAGGCGTCGGTGCCGCCGACGGCGAGCGAGAAGTCGTGGCGCATCCCGGCCACGCCGGCGTGACCGCCGAACAGTGCCCAGCAGGACCAGCCGAAGGCGGCCAGGGTGCCGAGCGAGACCAGGGTGTCCATGGTGGCGGCGCCGTGCCTGAGGTTGGTCCAGGCGGCGCGGTGGAACGGGAGGCCGCCGTAGACCACGACCGGGCCGGTGAGGGCGAAGGCCAGCCACTGCCAGTCGGTGAACTGCAGGGCCGGGACCATCGACAGCAGGACCACGGGGACGCTGAGGGCGGCGCTGATCAGCAGCCGCTCGGAGGCCGGGGGCGCGGCGGCGGCCCCGCCCGGTGCGGCCTCTCCCTGGGCGGCCCCGTCCGGGGCGGTGACGGAGCCGGAGGGCTCGGGGGCGGCGGGAACCGGCGGCGGGGGGGCCTCGGCGGTGTAGCCGGTGCGCTCGACCGTGGCGATCAGGTCCTCGACCGTGACCGCGGGGCCGTAGTCGACCCGGGCCTTCTCGGTGGCGAAGTTGACGGTCGCCTCGACGTCGTCCATCCGGTTGAGCTTCTTCTCGATCCGGGCCGCGCAGGAGGCGCAGGTCATCCCGCCGATCGACAGCTCGACCCGGTCCCGGGCCTCGACGTCGGGGGCGGACGTGCTCATGCGGATCAGCTCCTTTGGTGGCGGCACAGGGCGGGGCCGCCGGTGCGGCCCCGCCGCTCGGTGGTTCAGGCGCTGCGGCCGACCAGCTCGTAGCCGGCCTCGTCGACGGCGGCGCGGACCTGCTCGTCCTCCAACGGCGCGGCGGAGGAGACCGTCACGGTCCCGGCCGTGGCGTCGGCGGCGACCTCGGTGACGCCGGTGAGGGCGGCGAGCTCCTCGCTGATCGCCTTCTCGCAGTGGCCGCAGCTCATGCCGGACACGGTGTAGGTGATGGTGCTGGACATCGGGGCCTCCGGGAGGTCTGGGCGGGTTCCTACGATGCCGACAGCATACCCCCAAGGGGTATTTGTCGAGCGAACGGGGAGGTGCGTCGCATCGTAGGCGACCTCGGCGGGCGGGTGGGTGTCGTGATCGTCCCTTATGTTCGATGTGTGCCTCCGCTCCGCCGCGCCCAGTCACCCGCGGCTCCCACGGCAGCCGCACTGCCGCCGGACCGCCGGCGCGGTGCCCTGCTCGCCGCCGACCTCCAGGACGTGCCGCGCTGGCGGCGCGCCAGCCCGGCGCTGCTCGCCGTCCTGCTGGTCGCGCTCGCCGACTTCCTCTCCGGCAAGGACCGCTACCTGGCCCCGCTGATGACCGTCGTGCCGACCATCGCGGCGCTCACCCTGAGACCCGGCGAACTGCTCGCGGTCTGCTCGCTCGGGCTGCTCGCGGTGTTCGGGCTCAGCCACTACGACCAGGTCGACAACCTCCACGACGCGCGCTTCCTGTACGGCGCGATGGTCAGCTACCTGGTCGTGTCGCTGTTCTCCGCCTGGGTCGCCAAGCTCCGGATGCGGCGCGCGGCGGTCTTCGCGGCCGTCAGCTCCGTCGCGGAGGCCGCCCAGCGGGCCCTGCTGCAGCTGCCGGGGCCGACCGTCGGGCCGCTGCGGCTGGCCGTCCGGTACGTGTCGGCGGCGGACGCCTCACGGATCGGCGGCGACCTGTACTCCGTCCTGGAGACGCCGCACGGCACCCGGATCGCGGTCGGGGACGTCCGGGGCAAGGGGCTCGCGGCGGTGCAGACGGCGGCCGTCGTGCTGGGCGCGTTCCGCGAGGCCGCGTACGACGAGGCCGAGCTGCGGGGCGTCGCGGCGCGGATCGAGGCCAGTGTCGAACGGCACGTGCCGGACGGCGAGTTCACCACGGCACTGTTCGCGGAGTTCCGCACGCCGGAGGCGATGGAACTGCTGCAGTACGGGCACGTGCCGCCGATCCGGGTGGACGGCGACGGGCGGGCGCACGTGCTGGACGCGCCGGACCCCTGGGTGCCGCTCGGCCTCGGCAAGATGGCGGCCGGGGAGCCGACCACCTGGGGGCAGCCCTTCGGCGCGGGAGAGGTGCTGGTGCTCTGCACGGACGGGGTGATCGAGGCGCGGCACCGCAAGAGCGGGGAGTTCTATCCGCTGGCCGAGCGGGTGGGGCCGCTGGTGCGGGGGGCCACGCACTCGGCGGGGGAGCTGGAGGCGGCGGTGGGGCGGGTGTACGCGGACCTGCTGGCGCACACGGGCGGGGACCTCGGGGACGACGCGTTGCTGCTGCTGATCGCGCGGACGGATGGGTGAAGGGCGTCCACTGGGGCGGCGGCGGGGGCCCTGCGCCTCGTGGCAGTCCCGGGGCCTGCCGGGGGTCCGGGGACTGCCACGTAGGGAGACGAAGCGCGCCGCGCGGCGGTCAGCCGGCGGTGGTGTCGGCGGTCGCGTCGGCGAGGGTGCGGAAGAGCAGGGCGGTGGAGGTGGCGCCCGGGTCCTGGTGGCCGATGCTGCGTTCGCCGAGGTAGGAGGCGCGGCCCTTGCGGGCCTGGAGGGGGACGGTGTCGCGGGCGCCTTCCTCGGCGGCGTCGGCGGCCGCGGCGGCGGCCTCGGGGAGGGTCGCGCCCGCCGCGGCCGAGGCGCGGAAGGCGGCGACGGCCGGCGTCCAGGCGTCCACGATGGTCTTGTCCCCGGGACCGGCCTTGCCGAGGAGGCGGACGGCGTCCAGCCCGGCGGAGAGGGCTTCGGCGACGTCGGCCGGGCCGGCGGGTTCGGGCAGCGCGGCGCCGATGGCCCGGAAGGCCTTGCCGTAGAGCGGGCCGGAGGCGCCGCCGACCTTGGAGATGAGCGTGGTGCCGGTCTTGGTGAGGACGGCGCCGGGGCCGGCCGGCCGGAGGCCGTCGAGGGCGGTGAAGGCGGCCGTGAAGCCGCGCCGGAGGTTGCTGCCGTGGTCTCCGTCGCCGATCGCGGAGTCCAACTCGGTGAGCCGGGACTCCTCCTTCTCGACGGCCGCGGCGATCGCGCGGACCCAGGCCTCGGCCAGGACGGTGTCGAACATCGGGCTGTCGGACGTCGGGGTGCCGGACGTCGGGGTGTCGCGGTCGCGGTCCATCACGGATCCTCCTCAGGCCCGCTTGAGGGCGGGGGTGTCGACGGGGGCGTCCCAGAGTTCGAGCAGCTGGGTGTCGGCCTTGGTGAGGGTGAGCGAGAAGCCCGCCATGTCGAGGCTGGTGACGTAGTTGCCGACCAGGCTGCGGGCCACCGTGATGCCGCGCTCGGCGAGCCGGGCGGCGACCTCGCCGTAGACCACGTACAGCTCCAGCAGCGGCGTGGCTCCCAGGCCGTTGAGCAGGGCGATCACCTCGTCGCCCGGGGTCAGGTGGTGGTCCGTGAGGATGGTCTCGACGACCTCGGCGGCCAGGTCGCGGGCCGGGCGGAGCTTCTCCCGGCGGCGGCCGGGCTCGCCGTGGATGCCGACGCCGACCTCGATCTCGTCCTCGGGGAGGTCGAAGCCGGGCTTGCCGGCGGCCGGGACGGTGGCGGCGGTGAGCGCGATCGCGAAGGACCGGGAGGCGGCGTTGACCCGCTCGCCCAGGGCGGCGACCTCGTCCAGCGGGGCGCCGCGCTCGGCCAGCGCGCCGGCGGTCTTCTCCACCAGCACGGTCGCGCCGGTGCCGCGCCGGCCGGCCGTCCAGGTGGAGTCCTCGACCGCGACGTCGTCGTTGACCAGGACGGTGCGGACCTCCAGGCCCTCCTCGGCGGCGAGTTCGGCGGCGAGCTCGAAGTTCATCACGTCGCCGGTGTAGTTCTTCACGATGAAGACGACCCCGGCGCCGTTCTCGACGGCCTTGGCGGCGGCCAGCATCTGGTCCGGGACGGGGGAGGTGAACACCTCGCCGGGGCAGGCGGCGTCGAGCATGCCGGGGCCGACGAAGCCGCCGTGCAGCGGCTCGTGGCCGGAGCCGCCGCCGGAGATCAGCGCGACCTTGGGCCCGGCCGGGCGGGAGGCCCGGGTGATCACCCGGTTGGGGACGTCCACCGCGAGCTCCGGGTGGGCGGCGGCGACTCCGGCCAGGGCGTCCTCCAGGACGCTCTCCGGGGTGTTGATCAGCTTCTTCAACGTTCTTCGCTCCCTTGGTGAGGACGCCACGGCCGTCGACGCCGTCGACCCGACGCTACGCCAGACGGGCGGCCGGGGCACGGGGTGCGACACGCGGGACTCCGATCACTCTCCCGGAGTAGTGGCAGCGGACCGTAGGGTCGCAGGCATGAGTGGAAACGTGGGCATCGTCCTGGTCTCGCACAGCGCCCGGCTCGCGGAGGGGCTGCGCGAACTGCTCGCCGAACTCGCCTCCGACGGCGTGCGGGTGGTGGTCGCGGGCGGGACGGAGGACGGCGGGCTCGGCACCAGCTACGACCTGATCGCCGCGGCCGTCGCGCGGGCGGACGGCGGCGCGGGCGTGGTCGTGCTGCCGGACCTCGGCAGCTCGGTGCTCACCGCCGTCACCGTCCTGGAGGACGAGCCGCGCCCGGGCGTACGGCTGGTGGACGCGCCGTTCGTGGAGGGCGCGGTGGCCGCCGCCGTCACCGCCTCGACCGGCGCCGGACTGGCCGAGGTCGTGGCGGCGGCCGAGGACGCGCGCGGGTTCAGGAAGCTCTGATCACTTGGCGTCCGCGTAGCACTCCACCACCGCCGTGCTGAGCGGGAAGCGCACCGGGGTGTCGCCGAACACCAGCCGGCGGGCCTCGTCGCCGGCCTCGGCGACGGCGGCGGCCACCTCGTCGGCGAGGTTGGCCGGGGTGTGCACGATCACCTCGTCGTGCTGGAAGAACACCAGGTGCGGGCGGTCCGCCGAGCCGGCCGGCGTCAGGTCGTTCAGCCGCCGGCGCAGTGCCGCGAGGAGGGCGAGGGCCCAGTCGGCGGCGCTGGCCTGGATGACGAAGTTGCGGGTGAAGCGGCCGCGGGCGCGGGCCGTGCGGCCGCCCGCCTCGCCCGCCGTGCCGGCCTCGGTGAGGTCGAGGAAGTCGGCGGAGGCCGGCGGGCAGACCCGGCCGAGCCGGGAGGCGACCGTGCCGCCGTCCTCGCCGGTGCGGGCGGCGGCCTCGACGTAGCCCATCGCGGCCGGGTAGCGGCGGTGCAGGGTGTTCAGCAGCGGGCCGATGTCGCCGCTGGTCTGCCCGTACATGGCGCCGAGCAGGCCGAGTTTGGCCTTGTCGCGGTCGCCCTGGAAGGCCGTCGCGGCGAGCGCCTCGTACAGGTCGCCACCGGCCGCCGTGCGGGCCAGCCCGGCGTCCTGGGAGAGCGCGGCGAGGACCCGCGGCTCCAGCTGGGCGGCGTCGGCGACCACCAGCAGCCAGCCCGGGTCGGCGACCACGGCCCGGCGCAGGATGCGCGGGATCTGCAGGGCGCCGCCGCCGCGGCTGGCCCAGCGGCCGGAGACCACGCCGCCGACCACGTACTCGGGCCGGAAGCGGCCGCCGCGGACCCAGGCGTCCTGCCAGGCCCAGCCGTGCGCGACGTGGATCCGGGAGAGCTCCTTGTAGCGGACCAGCAGCCGGGCGGCGGGGTGGTCGACGCCCTGGAGCTCCCAGGTGCGGGTGGAGCCGAGCTGGATGCCCGCCTCGGCGAAGGCGCGCAGCACCTGGGTGTGCGAGTCGGGGTTGAACGGCTTGGCGCCGAGCGCCCGCTGGAACTCGACGGCGAGGTCGGCGAGCAGCCGGGGCTGGGTGCCGGGGACGGCCGGGCGGGGGCCGAGCAGCCCGGTGAGCAACCGGTCGTGGACGTCGGCGCGCCAGGGCAGGCCGTCGTCCGCGATCTCGGCGGCCACCAGGGCGCCGGCCGACTCGGCGGCGACCAGCAGCCGGAACCGCTGCCGGGCGGCCGGGTCGGCGATCGCGGCGATCCGGCGCTGCTGCTCGGCGTGGACGGCGACCACGGCGGCCAACGCGTCCACCCCGGGCGGAAGTTGCAGCCGGTCGGGGGCGAAGAGGGTGTCCTGGCCGCCGTCCGCCTCGGCGAGCCCGCGCTCGGGCAGGTCCTCGGGGACGGGCAGGCCGCGCAGCCGGGACCAGGCCGCCCCGAGCGAACGGGGCGCGCCGAACCGGCCCTCGTGCGCCAGCAGCAGGGCCTCGACCAGCCGCAGGTCGTGGCAGCGGGCGAGCCGCTCGGGCAGCCGCGGCAGCAGCGGGGCGTACGCGGAGTCGGCGGCGGCCCAGACCCAGCGCGGCGCCGGCGGACCACCGCTCCCGGCGGCCTCCCGGGCGGCGACGGCGGTGCCGAGGTCGCGGACGGCCTCCGGCGGGCCGAGCGGGGCGCCCGCGTCGTCCAGCGGCTGGAGGCGGCCGCCGGGGCCGTGCGGGTCGGGCGCGAGGGCGATCCTGGGTGCCACGGGGGCTGCTCCTCTCCGGCGCGGTCGGGCGTGCGGGTACGGCACGGATGTGCGGGTCGACAGCCACCACTCACGGGGCTCCGGCGTCGACGGTAACGGGTGGGTACGACAACGGGAGCAGGGGCGCATGGGCAGCGCGGGTGACACGGCGTAGGGTCGGCGAAATGACCGAGAACCCGTTCTTCCAGCCCAGCACGCTGGACTACGAACTGCCCCCCTTCGCCGAGATCCGCGAGGAGCACTACCTGCCCGCGTACCGGCGGGGAATGGCCGGGCAGTTGGCCGAGATCGCGGCGATCACCGGCGCCGAAGCCGCGCCGACCTTCGAGAACACCCTGGTGGCCCTGGAACGCTCCGGGGAACTGCTGCGCCGGGTGGACGCGGTGTTCCGCAACCAGTCCTCCTCCGACACCACCGACGTGCTGGACGCGGTGGACGCCGAAGTGAGCCCGCTGCTCGCCGTCCACCACGACGCGATCCACCTGGACCGCGCGCTGTTCGCCCGGATCGAGGAACTGTACGGCCGCCGCGACGCGCTCGGCCTGGACCCGGAGTCGCAGCGGCTGCTGGAGCGCTGGTACACGGCCTTCGAGCGCTCCGGCGCCCGCCTCGGCGACACCGAGCAGGCCCGGCTGCGCGAGCTGAACGCCGAACTCGCCGCGCTCGGCACCACCTTCCAGCAGAACGTGAACGCCGCCACCCGGGCCGCCGCGCTCGTCCTCGACTCCGCGGACGAGCTGGCCGGACTGTCCGAGGGCGCGGTCGCCGGCGCCGCCGAGAACGCCCGGGTGCTCGGCCACGAGGGCAAGTACGTGCTGAGCCTGAAGAACACCTCCGGCCAGCCCGAACTGGCCCAGCTCACCGACCGGTCGGTGCGCGAACGGCTGCTGGCCGCCTCGCTCGACCGCGGCATCGAGGCCAACGGCCCGCTGGCGATCCGGATGGCCGCGCTGCGCGCCGAGCGGGCCGCGCTGCTGGGGCACCCGAGCCACGCCGCGTACGTGGTGGCCGACGAGACGGCCGGCACCGTCGAGGCGGTCTCCGCGCTGCTGGCCCGGCTCGTCGGGCCGGCCGTGGCCAACGCCCGCCGGGAGGCCGCCGAGCTGGCCAAGGCGGCGGCCGAGGACGGCCTCGAGGAGATCGCCGCGCACGACTGGGCGTACTACGCGGAGAAGGTCCGGCAGAGCTCGTTCCAGCTGGACGCGGCGGTGCTGCGCCCGTACTTCGAGCTGGAACGGGTGCTGCGCGACGGCGTGTTCTTCGCGGCGCGGCTGGCGTACGGGCTGACCTTCACCGAGCGGCCCGACCTGACGGCCCACCACCCGGACGCGCGGGTCTTCGAGGTGTTCGAGGAGGACGGCACCGCGCTGGGCCTGTTCATCGGCGACTTCCACGCCCGGGCGTCCAAGCGCGGCGGCGCCTGGATGGACTCGCTGGTCCTCCAGTCCGGGCTGACCGGGCGGCGGCCGGTGGTCCTCAACAACCTCAACATCCCGCGCCCGGCGCCCGGCGAGCCGGTGCTGATGTCCTGGGACGAGGTGCGCACGCTCTTCCACGAGTTCGGGCACGCGCTGCACGGGCTGCTCTCGGACGTGCGCTACCCGCTGTTCTCGGGCACCTCGGTGCCGCGGGACTTCGTCGAGTTCCCCTCCCAGGTCAACGAGATGTGGATGGTCCGGCCCGAGGTGCTGGCCAACTACGCCCGCCACCACGAGACCGGGCAGCCGCTGCCGGCCGAACTGGTCGAGCGGATGACGGCGGCGGAAGGCTTCGGCCAGGGCTTCCGGACGGTCGAGTACCTGGCGGCCACCCTGCTGGACTGGGCCTGGCACACCGTGCCGCAGGGCGAACCGATCGCGGACGCCGAGGAGTTCGAGGCGCGGGCGCTCGCCGCGGCCGGGATCGCGGTGGACGCCATCCCGCCGCGCTACCGGACGGCGTACTTCCAGCACATCTTCTCCAGCGGCTACAGCGCGGGCTACTACGCCTACATCTGGTCGGAGGTGCTGGACGCCGACACCGTGCAGTGGTTCGAGGGCAACGGGCGCACGGTGCGGGAGAGCGGCGAGGTGTTCCGGCGCGAGCTGCTGGCGCGCGGGTTCAGCCGGGATCCGCTGGAGTCCTTCCGCGCGGTGGTCGGCCGGGCACCGGAGACCGGGCCGCTGCTGGCCCGCCGGGGGCTGGTCTGAGCTGGTCCGACCTGGTCGGGCGCCGTGGTCCCTGAAAGTGCTGCGGTCACTGCGGTCACTGCGGGCTGAGCGTGACCGTCACCGGGGTGCCCGGGCGGGCGTGCGGGAGCCGGATCCGTACGGTTCCGGCACGCCCGCCCGCGGGCTGCTCGACCGCGACCCGGGCGTCGGCGGGTGAGACGGCGACCCGGGCGCCGCGCGGGAACGCGGCCGGGGGCAGGAGGAGTTCGCTGCTCCGCCCGGTGCCGTCGGCGCTCCAGCGGACGGTGCCGCCGTCGGTGCGGACGCCGGTGCCGGCGACGGCGGCCGGGTACGGGCCGAAGGCGGGCTCGTCGCCCGGGGCCGGCCGCCCGGCCGGGTCGAGCGCGCAGTAGCCGCCGGTGCCCCGGCACCAGTACCACATCGTCCAGCCCTCGGCGAAGCCGTCCATCGCGGCGACCTGCCGGCGGACCAGATCGCGGTTGCCCGGCGTCCGGGAGTTCGGCGGGCCCCACTCGCCGACCAGGACCGGCAGGCGGTGAGCGGCCGGGTAGGCGGTGATCGCGGCGGTGTACTGCTCGACGAAGCCGTCCGCCTGGTCCCAGTCGGCGCCGTTCTCCACCGCGGTGTCGTAGAAGTGCGGCGCGTAGCCGAGCCGGGGTGCGCCGGGGCGCGGGTCGGCGAAGCCGGGCAGCTGGGTGGGGACGCCCTGGCCGACCAGGACCGTCGGCTCCACGAACAGCCAGGCGCGGGTGTCGGCCCGGCGCACGGCGGCGATCAGCCGGCGGTAGAGGTCGGCGAGCCGGCCCTGCTCCAGGGCCGCGGAGGCGGCGGCCAGGACGGCCGGGTCGCTCGGGTCGCCGTCCACCGGGCCGAACGGCTCGTTGAACAGGTCGTAGCCCAACAGGGAGCGGTGGCCGCGCAGCTCGCGGGCGAGCCGGGTGTAGAAGTCGGCCTGCCAGGCGCGCAGGTCGGGGTCGTCGTAGAGGTGGCGGAAGGCGGCCTGGACGGCGGGCTGGAAGTAACCGGCGAACCAGTCGGCCGGGTCCGGGGTGAAGGGCAGTCCGTCGTCCCGGGTGGCCCAGACCGGGATGCCGTTGGTGCCGCCGCCGAATTTCGGCCCGTAGACGTCCTGGTGGAAGTCGACCAGGACGAGCAGGCCCAGCCGGTCGGCCCGGTCGAGGAGCCGCTGCAGCCGGTGCAGCTCGGCGGGGTCGAGGCGGCCGCGCCGGGGCTCCAGCCTGGTCCAGGAGACCGGCAGCCGGACGAGGGTGAAGCCCTGGGCGGCGATCGCGTCGAGGTCGGCCTCGGTGGCCTCGGCGTACTTGTCGAGGTTGAAGCCGCGCAGGCCGAGTCGGCGGCCCTGGTCGTCGACGAAAGCGGTGCGGCCGTCCGGGGAGGTGGCCGTGCCGGTGGGGAAGCGGTCCCGGTGGCCGTCGTGGGTCGAGGTCGAGGCCGGGGCTGAGGCCGGGGCTGAGGCCGGGTCTGAGGTCGAGGCCGCGGCCGGGGTGGCGGTCAGGACGGCGGTGGCGGCGAGCAGCAGGGCAACGGCGGTGCGGCGCAGGCGCATCGGGGACCTCGCACGGCGGGGGCTGGGGGCCCGATGATGCCTGGAGCGCCGCGCGCCGCACAAGGGTCGTGCGTGCAAGGGCTGTGCGCGCAAGGGCCGTGCGGGAGAGAGGAGTTCGGCCGACCCGGGGGGTTCAGCCGGCTTCCGGCGCCGTCGGCTCGGCGGGGGCGGGCGGCAGGACGGCGGTGGGCAGGTCCGCGGCGGCGGCCAGGCGGCCCCAGAGGAGGTCGGCCAGCGCCTGCACCATCCGGGTGCGCGTGCAGGGCTTGGTCTCCAGCCACCAGTCCCCGGCGGCCAGCACCATGCCGGTGATGCCCCGGCCCCAGGCTTCGGCGAGCAGGTCGCGGTCGGCGCCGAGGTCGACCTGGCTCTGGACGGCGCGGGTGATCTCCTCGGCGATCTGCCGCAGTGCGGGGGCGAGCGCGGTGCCGGCGCCGCTCGGGTCGCCCGGTTCGGGGTGGGTGAGCAGCCGGTAGACCTGGGGGCGGGCCTCGATCCCGGCGAGGTAGGTGTCCAGTACGTGCTCGACCCGGTCGCGGCGCTCCAGCGGTTCGGCGAGGGCGGCCCGGACGGCGGCCAGCAGGCCGCCGGTGTGGCGCTCGGTCAGGGCTCCGATCAGGCCGTTCCGGTCGCCGAAGTGCCGGTAGAGGATGGGCTTGGTGATGCCGGCCTCGGCGGCGATGGCGTTCATGCTGGCGCCCGGTCCCTCGCGCTGGATGACCCGGTCGGCGGCGTTGAGCAGCTGCTCGCGGCGGGGCTCTCGGGACATGCGCTGCTCCTCGGATCCTGGGGGTGGCCTGGGCGTCGGCACCGGGTTCGGGCGTTGACACCGGTTACCAATCAGTAGCAGACTCCGTCGATGTTACCCGAGGTAACACCCCGGTCGGCCGCACACGTCTTCGGAGGCAAGCCCCATGAGCAGCAGCACGTTCTCGCTGGACCCGGGCGCGGACCAGCTCGCCGTACGCGACTGGCTGCACGGCTTCGCCGCCGACGTGATGCGCCCCGCCGCCGCCGAGTGGGACGAGCGCGAGGAGACCCCCTGGCCGATCATCCAGGAGGCCGCCAAACTGGGCATCTACTCGCTGGACTTCTACGCCCAGCAGTACTTCGACCCCTCCGGCGTCGGCATCCCGATCGCCATGGAGGAGCTGTTCTGGGGCGACGCGGGCATCGGGCTGGCCATCGTCGGCACCACGCTCGCCGCCGTCGCGGTGCTGGCCAACGGCACCGACGAGCAGATCGGCACCTGGACCCCGCAGATGTTCGGCACCCCCGACGACCTCAAGGTGGCCGCCTTCTGCTCCTCCGAGCCGGACGCCGGCTCCGACGTCTCCGCGCTGCGCACCCGGGCCGGCTACGACGAGGCCAAGGACGAGTGGGTGCTGAACGGCACCAAGACCTGGGCCACCAACGGCGGGATCGCCGCCGTCCACGTCGTCGTCGCCACCGTCGACCCGGAACTCGGGGCGAAGGGCCAGGCCTCCTTCGTCGTCCCGCCCGGCACGCCGGGGCTGAGCCAGGGCCAGAAGTTCAAGAAGCACGGCATCCGGGCCTCGCACACCGCCGAGGTCGTCCTCGACGGCGTCCGGGTGCCCGGCAGCTGCCTGCTCGGCGGCAAGGAGAAGCTGGACGAGCGGCTGGCCCGGGCCCGCGAGGGCGTCAAGCGCCCGGGCGGCAGGGGCAACGCGGCGATGGCCACGTTCGAGGCGTCCCGGCCGGCCGTCGGCGCGCAGGCGATCGGCATCGCCCGGGCCGCGTACGAGGTGGCGCTGGACTACGCGAAGACCCGCGAGCAGTTCGGCCGCCCGATCATCGACAACCAGGGCGTGGCCTTCCAGCTCGCCGACATGAAGACCCGGATCGACGCGTCCCGGCTGCTGGTCTGGCGGGCGTCCTGGATGGCGGCCAACCACCAGCCGTTCACCTCGGCCGAGGGCTCGATGTCCAAGCTGTACGCGGGCGAGACGGCCAAGTACGTCACCGCGCAGGCGATGCAGATCCTCGGCGGCAACGGCTTCACCCGCGAGTACCCGGTGGAGCGGATGCACCGGGACAGCGCGATCTACTCGATCTTCGAGGGGACCAGCGAGATCCAGCGGCTGGTGATCGCCCGGGCGATCTCGGGAGTGCCGATCCGGTAGTCGCCGGTCCGCTGCTGCTCTGACCGTTGGGATGCCGCGAGACGTTCAGCTCAGCAGGGCTCTGCGGTCACAGCCGGGCTACCAGGTGGTCCAGGGGAGGTTCCAGCCGCCGAGGCCGTTGTCGGGGGCGACGGTCTTCTCCTTGGTGTTCACGATCGTGACGACGTCGCCGATCAGTGAGCTGTTGTAGAACGATCCGGCGACGGAGGTGTCGCTGCCGCCCTCCACATCCTTGAGCGAGACGCAGCCGTGGCTGGTGTTGGCCTTGCCGAACGGGTCGCCCTTGTACCAGTAGTTGCCGTGGAGGTAGGTGCCGGACCGGGTCAGGCGCATCGCGTGCGGGGCGGCGGGGATGTCGTACTCGTTGCCCATGCCGACGGTCTGGGAGTTCATGTGGGTGACCTTCTCCTTCGACATGATGACCATGGTGCCGCCCCAGGAGGGGTGCTGGTCGTCACCGAGGGTGGCGGGCACGGTGGTGGACTTGCCGTCCCGCACGATCGTCATCTGGTGCGTGGCGGCGTCCGCGGTGGAGACCTGGGAGCGGCCGATGGTGAACGGTTCGTCCTTGTCGACGTCGCCCCACACGCCGGGGGCGACTTCGACGTTCTTCAGCCGGTAGTGGATGGTGACCTTGGTGTTCGGCTTCCAGTAGTCGGCCGGACGGAAGTCGATCCGGTTGTCGCCGAACCAGTGGCCCTTCACCTCGGTGCCGTTGTCGGTCTCGAAGGTGATGGCCTTGGCGACGGCGTCCTTGTTCACGACCTTGGTGCTGAAGTCCACCTTGACGATCATGCCCACGCCGTAGGTCTGGCCGTCGGCGATGTTGTCGTTGGTCGACGCCTGCTTGCCGGGCAGGGCGGTGGTGAAGGCGCTGGTGGCCGCGGCGACCAGACCGTCGGCGTCCTTCGCCTGGGCGTTCACCGTGTACGCCGTGCCGGGGGCGAGTGCGGCGGCGGGCTTCCAGCCGGTGCCGTCCGGGGCGATCGAGCCCTGGACGGGCTTGCCGTCCTTGTCCGCCACGTCGACGGCGGTGAGCTTGCCCTGGGAGACGGACACTCGGAGCGCGGTCGGCGCGACGCCCTGGGCCCCGTCCTTCGGCTCCACGTCCAGCACCGCGGTCGACGTCCTCGGCGTCGCCACGGCGGACGCCCCTGCGGAAGCGGCTCCGGAGGCGGCTCCGGAGGCGGCTCCGGAGGCGGCGGTGCCGGCCGGCGCGGCGTCACCGCCGCCGTCGCCCTTGCCGTCGCCGCAGGCCGCGGTCATCAGCAGGATCCCGCCCATCGCCAGTGCCACCACGCCGCGGTGGAGACGGTCGCTGGTGCGTATCGCGGCCCGGGCCGCCCGAACAGTGCTCACAGTTACTCCCTCTCGGTCTTTCGCCGTCAGCTTGTGCGCCGGTTCGTCCCGGCCGCAACGGTGGGCCGGCGATCAGGGACGCGGGGATGCCGTTATCCGGTTTGAGCTGGGAAGACGTAATCTTCCTGGGACGCGCTCGCGGGGCTCCGGGACGGCGCGGCCGGTTCCGGAGGGGCCCTCGGCGCAACCGTGGGACGGTCCGCGGCGTGCTTGTCTGCTGGAGCTCGTGTCGCTTCGCGTCCGGGCGGTCCGGCGGTCCGGCGTCCCGGAGCCCCCGTGGTCCGCCGGCCGGCGACGGCCGGAGCCCGGGGGCGCCGCCGAGGGGGTTCAGGAGGGGTGGAGGAACAGTGCCAGAGGGGATCGGGGATTCGCGGGAGGCGGACGAGGTCGCGCGGCTGCTCCAGGAGCTGAAGAGCCGGTCGGGGCTCAGCTACGGCGCGCTGGCGAAGCGGCTGCAGGTGAGCACGTCGGCGCTGCACCGTTACTGCAACGGTGATGTGATGCCGGTGGAGTTCGCCCCGCTGGAGCGCCTCGCGCGGCTGTGTCGCGCGACTCCGGAGGAGCGCACCGAGCTCTACCGGCTGTGGGGCATCGCCCACGCGGCGCGGGCGAACCGGCAGGCTTCCGCGCCCGCGCCCTCACGCGCACCCGAACTCGCGGCTGAACCCGAGCCCGCACCTGCGGCGGAGGCTTCGTCGGCGGCCCCAGTGGCGCGGACGGTGCCGGACACCCCTGACGCGCCGGGACCGGCGGAGGAACCGGCCACGGGAGGCGCCACCGGGGCCGGCGCGGCCGCCCCGGAGCGTACCCCCGCCGTACCGCCGCAGCGGCGAGTGCGCCGGGGCGCACTCGCCGCCGTGACGGCCGCAGCGGTGCTCGCCACCATCGGGGTCGTCGCCACCGGCCTCGAGACCCACGCGGACGGTTCGTCCGTCTCCGTGCCCGCCCGGGCCGTTGACGCCGGTCCGTCCGCCGAATCCCCGACGCCGGCCCCTGTCGACAAGCCCGTCGGCGCCGCCACTTCCACCAGTGCGGGTGCGACCCCGTCGGGACCGACCGGCGCCGCGGACCAGGGCGCGAGCGCCCCGATCGCCGTCGCGGTCCACCCCTCGCGCGGGGGCACCGAGTGCGACAGGTACGTGGTCGACCGTCCGCCGTCGCAAGTCCCCCGCCCGCCCGCGCTGGTGGATGTCCCGGCCTGGGTCTCCCGGGTCGGCGCGGTCCCCGGCACCTACCAGTCGATCGAGCTCACCGTGCAGGGCACCGGCAGCGACACCGTGGTGCTGACCGCCCTCAACGTCCGCATCGCCCGGATCGCGGCCCCGCTGCCCTGGAACGCCTACTCCATGGGCGACGGCTGCGGGGGCGGCGTCGGCGTCAACTCCTTCGACCTCGACCTGGACGCGGCCCGCCCCCGTCCGGTCGTGTTCGAGGGCAGCACCGGCCTGCCGGTCAAGGTGAGCGAGCGGGACCCGGAGGTCATCGAGGTGACCGCCAAGACCACCTCCCACGACGTCAGCTGGTACCTGGAACTGGAGTGGACCAGCGGCAACCGCAAGGGCACGCTGACCATCGGCCCCAGCGCGGGCACGCCCTTCCGCACCAGCGCGGTCAAGGGTCGGCCGCTCTACAGCTACCCGGTCGGCGGGAAGGCCTGGGAGCCCAGCCCCTTCCAGCAGTGACGGCCGAGCGGGGCCCAACCGGAGCCGGCGGTGGGGCGGATGCCGAGCGGCCCGAACTCGTCGAACGCGAACACGCGGTCGGGGAGGCGGTCCAGGACCCGCCGGTCCGGTGGACGTCGGTCCGGTGGGGCCGGCGCGGCGGCCGGCTGCGGCTAGCGGGCGGCCCAGAAGGTGAGGCCGGCGGTGAGCGCGCCCACCAGCGTGCCGACGACGGTCTGGGCGACGGTGTGGTCCCGCAGGACCACCCGGGACCACCCGACCAGCGGGACCAGCGGGGCGAGCAGCAGCCAGAGCGGGCCGAGCGAGATCGCCAGGCAGGCCACCGCTCCGGCGGCCACGGCGGTGTGCACGGAGACCTTCCACCAGGCGGTGATCACCAGGATCGGGACCAGCGAGGCGAACATCGCCAGCACAAGCGCGGTCAGGTCGGCCGGGGCGTCCAGCCCGATCATCACCGCGAAGCAGAGCAGCACCGAGCCCATGATGAACGGGATGACGGTCAGCCGGCGCTGCCGGTGGCCGACATGACGGTCCTCCACGGTGCCCTTGCGGATGCCGCGCCGGATGAACAGGGTCGGGACGACGGCGGCGAACAGGGCCGCGAAGGCCGCCCAGCCGATGCCCGGCCAGCCGTAGCGCAGGCCGCCCAGCAGGGGGAGCAGGGCGATGATCACGTTCTTCGGCTCGACGCCGTCGGTGATGCGGCGCGCCCAGACCGTCCGCGAGGTGGGTGTGCTCGCAGGCGCAGCCTCGGTCGTCGGCGCGGTCGTGGCCTCGGTGGTCATCGGGTGGTCGCTCCGGGGTCGGAAGGGCCGGTAAGGGGCAGTAACGGACGGTGAGGGACGGGACGGCGGCGGCGCCGGCCGGATGATCGTACGGGTGCCGCCCCTGGCCCCGCCTCCGCCCCTGTTCAGTGCCGCCTGCGCCCCCGGCCGCCGGGGCCGGGCTCAGAACCGGGCCGGGCGGCCCTGGAGGAAGGCGGCCAGGCCCTCGTGGACGTCCGGAGCCTCCCGGGAGCGGCGCTCCCAGGGGGCCAGCGCCTCGGCGGCGCGCTCGGGCGGGACGGCCAGCGCGGCCTTCACCGCGCCGATGGTCTGTGGCGAGCGGAGCGTCAGCAGCCGGGCGAACTCCAGGGCGGCGGCGTCCAGTTCGGCGTCCGGCAGGACGCGTTCGGCGAGGCCCAGCGGCACCGCCTCCCGGCCCGGCACCAACTCGCCCGAGAACAGCAGGTACTTGGCGCGGGCCGGGCCGACCAGCCGGGCCAGCCGCAGGGTCGGCACCGCCGGGTAGACCACACCGAGCTTGGCCGGGGTGATCCCCAGCCGGGCGTCCTCGGCGACGAAGCGCAGGTCGCAGGCGACGGCCAGTTGGCAGCCGCCGCCCACGCAGGCACCGTGCACCACCGCGATCGTCGGGTGCGGGAAGGCCGCCAGCGCCTCCTCGGCGGCGACGTTGACGGCGTGGTAGGCGTCCGCCCGCTCCGGATCGCCGTACACCTCGGCGAGTTCGCCGATGTCCGCGCCCGCGCTGAAGGTGTTGCCGGCGCCGGTGACCAGCAGGGCGCGCACACCCTCCTGCCCGGCGAGCTGCGCCAGCACCTCGGGCAGGGCCTGCCAGATCGCCAGGGTCACCGCGTTGCGGCGGTGCGGGCGGGCGAGTTCCAGCACCGCGACACCGTCCGCGCCGACGTAGGCGCCGAGGCCCTCGGCCTTGGCGGGCAGGGCGGAGCGGTCCCGCGTGAGCAGCGGCTGGTCCATGCGCACCTCCGGTCGGTCGTGGTGCGCCCACCCTCTCAGGTGGCGCCGGCGCCGTAGTCCCCGAGGCCCCGTTCGACCAGGGCGAAGGCCTGGCGGGCCGCGGCGAGCGCGGCGGGCAGGGCGTCGGCGGCGCGTTCGCCGGTCAGCATCCGGCGCTGGTTCCGGCCGGTGAGGGTGAGCCGGGCGGCCATCAGCTGGGCGGCGGCGAGCTGGGCGGTCAGCTCGTCGCCGGTCGGGTCCTGGGCGAGCAGTTCGGCGGCCAGCAGGGCCTGGGCCTGGTGGTCGAAGCCGGCGGTGGTGCGCATCAGCAGGGTCGGGGTGCGGTGGATCAGCCGGACCACGTCGAGCACGACCTGCTGGTCGCTCAGGCCGGTCGCCGGGTCGAAAGCCGCCAGCGCCGTCAGGAACTGTTCGCGCAACGCTGCCACCGCCGAGGTGCCCGGGGCGCGGTCGCGCACCACCCGGGCCGGTTCGCCGAGATGACGCTCCATCGGACCCAGGACCAGTTCCTCCTTGGACGGGAAGTAGTTGAAGACGGTCATCTTGGACACCTCGGAGGCGGCCGCGATCTCGGCCACCGAGACCTGGTCGAAGCCCCGTTCGGCGAACAGCGTGACCGCGGTGCGCCAGATCCGGCGGGCGGTCTGGACCTTCTTGCGCTCGCGCAGGGGGAGGGCGTCGAGGTCGAGGTCGAGGCCGGTGTACAGGCCGGTGCGCGTCTCCATGGGCAAACTGTACCAGGGCCAAATGTTGACCAGGCTGAAAGATGAGCTGATACGAAGTATTGACCGGGTACAAAAATGCTGCCATGGTGAGGGCGAGCCCGCCTGAGCGCACCTGCCGGGCCGAACTCCACTGACCCAGGGGGGACTTCCCTATGCCATCCGCCGCCTTGACCACACCCGCACCGATGACACCGGTCCGCCGTCAGCTCGCCATGCTGCTCTGCCTGGTCACGATCGTGCTGGCCGTGCTCGACATGAACATCGTGTCGGCCGCCACCGTGCCGATCGTCCGTGACCTCGACCCCGTCCACGGCGTCGACCGGCTGCCCTGGCTGGTCAGCGCGTTCTCGCTCGCCGCCACCGCGCTGCTGCCCCTGTACGGCAAGCTCTGCGACCTGTACGGCGCCAAGCAGGTGCTGATCGGCGCCCTCGCCACCTTCCTGCTCGGCTCCGGGCTGTGCGGGGCCGCGCAGTCGATGGGGCAGCTGATCGCGTTCCGGGCCGTCCAGGGCATCGGCGGCGGCGGGCTGATGAGCGTCACCATGGTGGTCATCGCCCACCTCAAGGACCCGCAGGAGCGCGGCGGCAAGGGCGGCGCGATGGGCGGGATCGTCGCGGGCTTCGGCATGGCGGTCGGCCCGCTGGTCGGGGCGCTGCTCACCGACCACCTGAGCTGGCGCTGGATCTTCTACGTCAACCTGCCGCTCGGCCTGTTCATCCTGGTCGGCGTCGCCCTGGTGGTCAGGCTGCCGCGGGCGGCCGGCCGCCGGAGCGTGGACTTCCCCGGCGCGGCCCTGGCTGCCGCCTTCGCCACCGGCCTGCTGCTGGTCACCGAGTGGGGCGGCAAGGACTACGGCTGGGCCTCCCCGGAGATCCTCGGGCTCGGCGCCGCCACCCTGGCCGCGCTCGGCCTGTTCCTGTGGCGCCAGGCGACCGCCGCCGAGCCGATCCTGCCGCTCGCGCTGTTCCGGATCCGCGCGGTGCGGCTCGGGTTCGCGATCCAGGGCCTGGTCGGGATGGCCATGACCGGCTCGATCGTCTACGTGATGCTCTACCTGCAGATCGCCCGCGGCGTCGCCCCGACCTCGGCCAGCCTCTACCTGATCCCGATGGCGGCCGGGATGACCGCCGCCGGTCTGCTGACCGGCCGGCTGACCGACCGCGGCCACTCGACCCGCACCTTCCTGGTGGCCGGCGCGGGCTGCGCGGCGCTCGCCCTCACCCTGCTCGGGCTCAGCGGGCCGGACACCGGGCTCTGGGCGGTGCTGGCCGAACTGGCCCTGCTGGGCTGCGGGATGGGCCAGCTGATCGGCAACCTGGTCACGGTGGTGCAGGAGGCCGCGCCCCGGCACCAGCTCGGCGTCGCGACCTCCGGGGTGCGCTTCTTCCAGACCCTCGGCAGCGCGCTCGGCGCGGCCCTGTTCGGCACCGTGCTGGCCCGGGCCTACGCGGCGGACGAGCCGGGGCGCACGCTCGGCTCGGTCCGCACCATCTCCGGCGCGGCCCGCGGGCACGCGCTGGCCGCCTTCACGGACGCCGTGGACGTGGTCTTCCTGTCGGCGGGCGGGGTGCTGGCACTGGCCCTGCTGCTCGCGCTGCGACTGCGGACGGACGGGGACGGCGGGGCCGGCGTGGACGGCGGCCGGGAGGCCGGGGTCGAAGGGGAGCGGCCGGTGCTCGCGGCCTGAGCGGTGGTCGGCAGCAGGGACCGTCGGCGGGAGGGCCGTCGGCAGGCGGGGCCCGGTGGACCGTGGGGGAGTCCACCGGACCCCGGGCTTTCCGGCGTCCGACGGGCCTCAGGCCCGGGCGGCCCACTCGGAGGCCAGGATCGCCCAGATCTCCTTGTCGTGGCGGACCCCGTCGTACAGGAACCACTCGCGCAGCACGCCGTCCCGCTGCATGCCGACCCGCTCGGCGACCGCCCGGCTGCGGGCGTTGGCGGCTGAGCACCACCACTCGGCGCGGTGCAGGCCGCGGGTGACGAAGGCGTAGTCGAGCAGCATCCGGACGGCGGAGGTGACCAGTCCGCCGCCCTCCCCGGCGGGCTCGGTCCAGGCGCCGATCTCGCAGATGCCGGACTTGGTGTCGAAGCTCACGAACATCACGCCGCCGACCAGGGTGCCGTCCAGCCAGATGCCGTAGATCCGCTTCTGGTCGGCGGCCTGGCCGTCGGCGTAGCGCTGCAGGGTGGCGCGGGCCGAGTCCAGGTCGGTGGAGAAGGTGGCCCAGGGGATCCACGGGTCGGTGTGGGCGCGGGCCCGGTCGATGTGGGCCAGGAACTCGGGGGCCTGCCACGGCTCCAGCGGGCGCAGTTCGGCGTGGTCGGTGAGCGGGACAGCAAACACGGGCGGGCCTTTCACGGGTGGTGCGCCGGTTGGTCGGAACCATTCATAACAAACGTTTGGTATGTACGATAGCCCCCATGACACCGGCCCGTGGAGATCATGAAGCCCGCCGCTCG
Organism: Kitasatospora sp. NPDC023385; assembly: GCF_055664045.1. Classification (NCBI taxonomy): domain Bacteria; kingdom Bacillati; phylum Actinomycetota; class Actinomycetes; order Kitasatosporales; family Streptomycetaceae; genus Kitasatospora; species Kitasatospora sp. NPDC023385. Next base: position 28,690 of record NZ_JBVOOL010000007.1, read on the forward strand.
GACGTGTCCGAAGGAGTGTGGCGAGTGCTGTCCAGCCGGGGCTTCGAGGGGCTGACACTGCGCGCAGTGGCCGCCGAACTGGGGGCCTCCACCGGGCTGTTGACGCACTACTTCCCCAACAAGCGGGCGCTGCTGAGCCATGCGCTGGAGGAACTGGACCGGCGCTCGGGCGCCCGGCCCCGGCGCGCCGCACCCGCCGACGGCAGCCCGCCGCCGCCCGCCGGACTGCCCCGGCTGCGGGCGGCCCTGCTCGACGTCCTCCCGCTGGACGGGGACTCCGCGGCCGGCAACCGGATCTGGGTCGGCTCCTGGGACCACGCCCTGGCCGATCCGGAGCTGGCCGCCGCACACGCGGGCCGCTACGCCCGCTCGCGGGTGGCGCTCACGGCGCTCGTCGCGGACGCCCAGCGGCTCGGGGAGCTCCCGGCGCAGGCCGATCCGACCGAACTCGCGGCGGGGGCGCAGGCCTTCGTGCTCGGGCTGGTGGTGCAGGCGCTGTTCGCCCCGGAGGAGTTCCCGGCCGAGCGGCAGACGGCCCTGCTGGACGCCTACCTCGCGGGCCTGACGGGCTGACGGATTGACGGAAGGCCGGCCGCCCGGGCGCGCGGTCCGGGCGTGCGGTCCCGGAAGGTGGTCCCGGAAGGTGGTCCGGCAGGTGTCCGGCTGTCCTCCCGGCCGCAATCAGGGATGTTCCGCGATGCGTTCCGGTAGGCGTTTCCCGGCGGGGCCGTTCCTGAGTGTTTCCTGGGAGTTCCCCGAGTGCTCCCGGGTGGGGGATTCGCCCGGGATTTCCGCCCTTTGCGGTGCCCGTGTGGATTGACCGGACCCTGCGATACCGGGCGCAATGGCCGAGGGTGGATTCCCGGGCGGGACGGCACGCATTGTCACGGGCCATAAGCGGTGGGTGCGTGTCCTTGCGGCGCGGACCCGAGCGGCTACGCGTTGTCGCGATCGCCGGGCCGGCCCGGGGAATTGCGTGGGTGGCGCCCCCAGCAGGATTCGAACCTGCGACCTACCGCTTAGAAGGCGGGTGCTCTATCCGCTGAGCTATGGGGGCGGGACGGACGGCGCCCGAGTGGGCGTGACCGTGGCCGGGATCGGGCGACGAGCGCCGGGGCGCGCGTTGTCCGGGCCCGTACCTGAGGGTGGGGGTGGGGGTTGGTGGGCCCTCGCCCTGTCGGGGACAGGATAAGGGTGTCCAGTTCCTCGGCCGGGTGCGACGACACCGTCGTTGGTGTGTCGGTTCGGTGGAGCGGTCCGATAATCGCAGGTGAAGACCGTGAGTGCAGCGGTCTGGGAGAGTTCCGCGCCGGACGTTGTGCAGTCGTTACGGGGCTGCCTCCTCACCCGTTATGGATTCGACACGGAGAATGTGCCGCCCGGGGCGCGGGTGGGGGCGTTAATCCCGGTTGTGCCGGTCGGATGACGTGCGCGGACGGTCCCCGAGGGGGTGTTCCGGCGGCCGTTGGCAGGGGTGGCGAGCAGCGGGTTTGTTGTCATGACCGCGAAGAAGCGGGCGGGAAGCGGCTCCCGGAGGCCGAAATTCACCCCTGCGAGTGACAACTGTTCCGCAGGCCCGAGTTATCCACAGGATTTCGGAAGTCAGTGGCCCGGATTTCTCCCGAAGTGCACGCTCAAGGCACACCGGTCGATTCCGTACGGTGCATCGGTGAGAACGGAGAGTGTGCTGTGAACGAGACGCATGTGACGGTGCTCGGCAATGTCGCGACGGAGGTCAGCTACGGGGAAACCGCCGGCGGGGTGCCGATGGCCAACTTCCGGCTCGGCTGCACCGAGCGGCGGTACGACCGGCAGCGCGAGTGCTGGGTCGACGGGGAGACGCAGTGGGTGACGGTGACGGCCTGGCGGGCGCTGGCGGTCAACCTGATCGGCTCGTTGGCGAAGGGTGATCCGGTGCTGGTGAGCGGTCGGCTGCGGGTGCGGGAGTGGGTGGAGGGGGAGGTGCGGCGCAGTCGGACCGAGATCGACGCCCGATCGGTCGGACACGACCTCACCCGTGGTACCACGGCGTTCCGTTGGGCGGCGGGGGTGCGCGGGCAGCCGACGGGTGGTGCGGGGCCGCTCGGGGCGGAGGTCGGGGCGGAGGCCGGGGGTGGGGCCGGAGCCGAGGTGGTGCCGGGGTGGATCGTGAGCGCGCTGGAGGCGCGCAGGGCTTCCGCCGCGGCTGCGGCGGCGCCCGCCGCGGTGGCCGCCGGCCCCGGTCCGCGGGCGCTGCCGCCGGGGCTGTCGGCGGTCGGAGGCCCGGGTGAGGTGGCCGGGGGTGGGCGGGGAGGTGAAGGGGCGGATGCGGTGAGCTGACCGGTCGGTGACCTTTCCTGTCGACAAATATGTTGATCGAGACGGTGGTTGCGCCCCCACGCGCAATACCCGGCCGATAACGGAAAATCCGCCGAGATTCTGGCTCGCCGTCAGCTTGTGTGGGACCTGCGGGGATTGATAACGATCCAGATACGGAATCGTCTTGATTTCGCATGGGGGTTTCGGGGCCCCTGGGGGTCAATAGGATGCGTCTGGTTCATACCCGCAGCAGTGCCACAGTGGGCACGCGCGGCACGGCAAGTCGGCCGGTCGCCCCATCGGAGCGGACTGGCCCGGAGGGATCCCAGATGTTCCAGAGGCAGGGGCGGAGTCTGTCCCGGATAACCGCTGTCATGCTCACGACCGGCTTGGCGGTGGGCGGAGGCCTGTTCGCGGCCGGTGCGGCGGTCGCGGCGGACACCCCGGGTTCGGGCGTGACCGCGGTGGTGCAGAACACGATGCTCGGCGAGAAGATCGACGTCGAGGGCGAGGGCACCGTCGACGGCGGCCTCTTCACCCTCAAGACCGCCGACGGCGAGCTGCAGACCTACTGCATCGACTTCGGCTTCCCGGTCGACATCCGGAAGAAGATCCAGTACCAGGAGTCCGACTGGGCCTCCAGCTCCCTCGGCGACAAGAACAAGGTCGAGGCGGCCGCCAAGATCCGCTGGATCCTGGAGAACTCCTACCCGCAGGTCAAGGACCTCACGGCGCTCGCCAAGGCCGCCGGCGCGGGCAGCCTGACCGCGGAGGACGCCGCCGCGGGCACCCAGGCCGCGATCTGGAAGTACTCGGACGGCAAGAACGCCACCCCGCGCAGCGCCGGCGCCGCCAAGCTGCGCGACTACCTGACCGGTGGCGCCAACAAGGGCATCGCCGCCGAGCCCAAGCCCTCGCTGACCCTGACCCCGGACTCGGTCTCCGGCAAGTCCGGCGCCAAGCTCGGCCCGTTCACCCTGAACTCCAGCGCCGCCGAGGTGAAGCTGGCCGTCAGCGGTGACGCCGCCGACAAGGTCAAGCTGCTCGACAGCACCGGCAAGCAGGTCGGCGCCGCCCTGTCCGGCCCGATCGCCAAGGACACCCAGCTGTTCCTGGACGTGCCGGCCGGCACCCCGGACGGCTCGGTCGCGCTGAACGCCAGCGCCTCCACCGTCGTGCCCAGCGGCCGCGTCTTCCTCAGCAAGGGCTACACCCGCGACGAGCACAGCCAGACCATGATCCTGGCCGGCTCCAGCAAGCTCAACGTCGCCGCCGCGGCCAAGGCCACCTGGAAGCAGGGCAAGGGCGCGCTGGTCGACAGCACCGCCAAGGTCGAGTGCGCCAACAACGGCGTGCGGGTCTCCGTCACCAACGGTGGCGACGAGGCCGGCACCGTCACGGTCGGCAAGCAGCAGGTGACCGTCCAGCCCGGCAAGACCGAGAGCGTGCTCGTCCCGGTCGCCGAGAAGACCGGTTACAAGATCGCCGTGACCGGCCCGAACGGCTACAGCCGTGACTTCGAGGGCGTGCTGGACTGCAAGACCGGCACCGGCAGCGGCACCGGCACCCCGAGCTCCGGCCCGTCCACCCCGGCCGCGAGCGGCAGCCCGTCGGCCGCGCCGTCCGGCTCCCCGAGCACCGGCGCCGGCCAGCCGACCCCGGCGACCACCAGCGCCGCCCCCGGCACCGGTGGCCTGGCCCAGACCGGTGCCAATGACTCGACCCCGATCCTCGCCGCCGTCGCCGGTGGCCTGGTCGTGGCCGGTGGCGCCGCCGTCTTCGTCCTGCGCCGCCGCGGCCGCCACGGCCGCACCACCGCCTGACCCGCTCCGCGAGCCCCGGGGCACTGAGCTCCCGGGGCGCCGACCTCAAGAGGCGCTGACCTCCTGAGGCCCCGGCGCAGAGCCCGGCCCGGCCCCCGCACCCGCTGCGGGAGGCCGGGCCTTCGCGTTGCCGGGGACAGCCGGACGCGGGAGCCGGACGCGGGGGCCGGAACCGGGGGCCGGACGGGGGGCCGCACGCGGGGGCCCCGCCCCGGGCAGTGTCAGCGGCGGGGCGCGGATACCCCGGTGGGGCACCCCGGCGGTTCGGGGCCCGCGGCCGGGTGCGGCACAATGGAACGCTGCAAGCCGAATACTCCCGACGACGCCGGAGCGATCTCACGTGGCGGAATACATCTACACGATGCGCAAGGTGCGCAAGGCGCACGGAGACAAGGTCATCCTTGACGACGTGACGCTCAGCTTCCTCCCCGGGGCGAAGATCGGCGTCGTGGGCCCCAACGGCGCGGGCAAGTCCACCGTGCTGAAGATGATGGCCGGCCTGGAGCACCCCTCCAACGGCGACGCCTTCATCTCGCCCGGTTACACCGTCGGCATGCTGCTCCAGGAGCCGCCGCTGGACGAGTCCAAGACCGTTCTGGAGAACGTCGAGGACGGCGTCAAGGAGATCAAGGGGAAGCTCAACCGCTTCAACGAGATCGCCGAGCTGATGGCGACCGACTACTCGGACGCGCTGCTGGACGAGATGGGCAAGCTCCAGGAGGACCTGGACCACGCCAACGCGTGGGACCTGGAGGCCCAGCTGGAGCAGGCCATGGACGCGCTGGGCTGCCCGCCCGGCGACTGGGCCGTCACCAAGCTCTCCGGTGGCGAGAAGCGCCGCGTGGCGCTCTGCAAGCTGCTGCTGGAGGCGCCCGACCTGCTGCTCCTCGACGAGCCCACCAACCACCTGGACGCCGAGTCGGTGAACTGGCTGGAGCAGCACCTGGCCAAGTACGCCGGCACCGTCGTCGCCGTCACCCACGACCGGTACTTCCTGGACAACGTGGCCGGCTGGATCCTGGAGCTCGACCGCGGCCGCGCGATCGGCTACGAGGGCAACTACTCCACCTACCTGGAGTCCAAGCAGTCCCGGCTCAAGGTCGAGGGCCAGAAGGACGCCAAGCGCGCCAAGCGGCTCAGGGAGGAGTTGGAGTGGGTCCGCTCCAACGCCAAGGGCCGCCAGGCGAAGTCCAAGGCCCGTCTGGCCCGCTACGAGGAGATGGCGGCCGAGGCGGACAAGATGCGGAAGCTGGACTTCGAGGAGATCCAGATCCCGCCGGGCCCGCGTCTGGGCAGCGTCGTCATCGAGGTGGAGAACCTCAACAAGGCCTTCGGCGAGAAGGTCCTGATCGACGACCTGAGCTTCACCCTGCCGCGCAACGGCATCGTCGGCATCATCGGCCCCAACGGCGCCGGCAAGACCACGCTGTTCAAGATGCTCCAGGACCTGGAGACCCCGGACTCCGGCCTGGTCAAGGTCGGCGAGACGGTCAAGATCAGCTACGTCGACCAGTCGCGCGCCAACATCGACCCGAAGAAGACCCTCTGGGAGGTCGTCTCCGACGGCCTGGACTGGATCAACGTCGGCCAGGTCGAGATGCCGTCCCGCGCCTACGTGTCGGCCTTCGGCTTCAAGGGCCCGGACCAGCAGAAGCCGGCCGGCGTGCTGTCCGGCGGTGAGCGCAACCGGCTGAACCTGGCGCTGACCCTCAAGCAGGGCGGCAACCTGCTGCTCCTCGACGAGCCCACCAACGACCTGGACGTCGAGACGCTCTCCTCGCTGGAGAACGCCCTGCTGGAGTTCCCCGGCTGCGCCGTGGTCATCTCCCACGACCGCTGGTTCCTGGACCGGGTGGCCACCCACATCCTCGCCTACGAGGGCGAGAGCAAGTGGTTCTGGTTCGAGGGCAACTTCGAGTCCTACGAGAAGAACAAGATCGAGCGGCTCGGCGCCGACGCCGCCCGTCCGCACCGGGCCACGTACAAGAAGCTGACCCGAGGCTGACATCCAGCTGTCACCGCGGCCCGGCAGACTGCCCTCCGGGGCGGCCTGCCGGGCCGCGGCCCGCCGTCACCGTCCGCCACCGCCGTCCACGCGGCGGCGGGCGACCGGACACCGAGGAGAACCCGTGGCCCGCCACATCTACGCCTGCCCGCTGCGCTGGTCCGACATGGACGCCTTCGGGCACGTCAACAACGTCGTCTTCCTGCGCTACCTGGAGGAGGCCCGGATCGACTTCATGTTCACCCAGGCCGCCGCGGCCGGCGCCGGGGAGTTCGCGGGCGGTTCGGTGGTGGCGCGCCACGAGATCGATTACAAGCGTCCGCTGGTGCACCGGCCGGAGCCGGTCACCGTCGAGACCTGGGTGACGAAGATCGGCGGCGCCTCGCTGACCGTCTCGTACGAGATCAAGGACGTGGACGAGGACGGCACCGACATCGTGTACGTCCGGGCGTCCACCGTGGTCGTCCCCTACGACCTGGCCGAGGGCCGGCCGCGCCGGATCTCGCCCGTGGAGCGGGAGTTCCTCAGCCGCTTCGTGGACGAGGCGCCCGTCGCCGTCGCCGTCTGACCGCTACCCGACGATTCGAGCTGAGCCGCGTTGACCATCACCGCCCGCCTCGCCCTGGCCGATGCCGGGGAGGCCGCCGACCTCGCCGCGTTCCTGCTGCGCCTGCTGCGCTTCGACAAGGCGGCGGCCGTGCGCCTGCAGGCGGTCGGCCCGGGGGCGGACGACGGCGTGCTGGCGGTCTTCGGCCGGCTGCCGCTGGGCGGTTCGGGCGCGCTGGCGATCCGCACCGCGCGGCTGGGCGGCCTCGCCGAGCCGGTGGACCTGACCGCCTCGGCGGGCCAACTGCTGGACGGCGTGGACGCGGAGGCGGGCACCGTCGCGCTGCCCGCGCCGGTGACCGGCCCGGCCTGGGCCGGGCTGCTGCCGCCGCGCACCGGCTGGCGGCCGGTCGGCGAGCCGCCGGCGGCCGAGGTGTACCCGGAACTGATGGCCGGGGTGCGGGAGTTCCGTGAGCGCAGCGAGGCCGTCCCGGCGCACCACCGGACCCGTGCGGTGCTGGACGCGCTGGCCGACGAGATCTGGTCCCGCCCGGTGGCGGTGCTGCCGGAGCTGCCGCTGCGGGCGGTGCACGCCGCGTACGTGATCGGCTTCCTGAAGCCCGGCGCCCCGCTGACCGTGCACCGCGTGGGCGGCTGGCTGCGGCTGAGCGCCCCGGCGGGCTCGGTGGCGGTGCGCACCGCGGGCGGGCCGGGGGCGGGGCTCGGGCTCAGCCCGCTTCGGTAGGTCAGCCCTCGGTGTTGATCATCGAGGCGGCGGCGTAGGTCAGGTAGTCCAGCAGCTGCCGCTCGTGCTCCTCGGGCAGCTCCAGGCTCGCGAGGGCCGCCCGCATGTGCGTCAACCAGGCGTCGTGGGCCGCGCGGTCGACCTTGAACGGCGCGTGCCGCATCCGCAGCCGGGGGTGGCCGCGGCGGTCGCTGTAGGTGCGCGGGCCGCCCCAGTACTGCATCAGGAACAGCGCCATCCGCTCCTCGGCCGGGCCGAGGTCGCCCTCGGGGTACATCGGGCGCAGCAACTCGTCCTCGGCGATGCCCTCGTAGAACCGGTGGGCCAGGCGCCGGAAGGTCGGCTCACCGCCGACCTGGTCGTAGAAGGTCTCCTCGCTCAACGTGCCCTGCCGGATCTCTCTCACCCGACCATGGTCGCAGACGCCGACGGGGCCGTACACCGGGACCAAGGGCGTACGACCCCGTCGGGACGGGCGGTCGAGTGGACGGCGGTCAGTGGAGCGCCGTTAGTCGAGGGCGATCAGTGCAGAGCGGTCAGTGCGGGCGGTCAGTGCGGGCGGTCAGCGGAGCGCGGTCAGGCGTCTTCCCACTTGAACAGCTTCCAGGCGATCGCGGTCAGCACCGCCGCGAAGAGCAGCAGGCCGCCCATGGTCGGCAGGGCGTCCATGACGCCGCCGCCGCGGGTCAGCACCGACTGGGCGGAGTTGACCAGGTAGTGCAGCGGCATGACCTTGGAGACGGTCTGCAGCCAGCCCGGAGCGCCGTCCAGCGGGAAGAACGAGCCGGACAGGAAGGACATCGGCAGCACGATGACCTGCGAGATGCCGCTGGCGGCCTCCTCGGTCTTGGCAACCGAGCCGGCCAGCAGGCCGATCGACATGAAGGCGAGCGTCGCGCAGGCCACCAGCGGGATGACCAGCCACCAGTCGCCGGTGAGTTTGAGCCCGAAGAAGCTGGTGGCGACGACCAGGAAGACGGTGCTCTGCAGGAGTGCGGTCACCAGGGAGACCACGATCCGGGAGCTGACGACCGTGCCCGCGCTGATCGGGGCCAGCCGCAGCCGGCGCAGCACCTTGGTCTTGCGCCAGTTGACCAGGGTCAGTGCGGCGCCGAAGACCGCGCCGGTGGCGACGGCCCAGCCGAGCAGGCCGGGGGTGAGGAACTGGATCGGCTTGAGCGACTTGTCCTCGACCTGCTGGGCGTCCAGCACGTAGGCCGGCGGCCGGCCGGTGGCGGCCTGGTTGGCGCTCTGGACGACGGAGTCGAGGATGCCCTGGAGCGCGCCGGCGCGGACGGTGTCGGCGGCGCTGTAGCGCAGTTCGACCTTGCCGTCCGGGCCCTGCGTGATCATCGCGTCGTAGTCGCCCTTGCGGACCTTCTCCAGTGTGGCCGACGCGTCGTCGGTCCTGGTGATGGTGAGGACCTTGTCCAGCCCGGCCCGTTCGCCGCCCTGGATCGAGTCGAACAGCTGCACCGCGCCGACCTGCGCCACCTTGGCGTGCGGGCTGCCGGAGCCCTTGGTCACGCTGCCGAAGAAGACCAGGAACACCAGCGGGAAGAGCAGGATGAAGAAGGTCGCGGTGCGGTCGCGCTTCATGCCGAGCAGCATCGCGCGGGACAGGCTCCAGAACGCGCTGACCCGTTCCCGGTCCCGTTCGCCGGCGGCGCCGGCCGAACCGCCCCGCACGGCGGGGTCCTTCGGCTCGGTGGGGGTGGTGGCGGTCATGCGCGGAACTCCCGTCCGGTCAGCTGGAGGAAGACGTCCTCCAGGGTGGCGCCGCGCACTTCGAGGCCGCGCAGCGCGTTCTGCTCGGCCAGGACGCTGAGCACCGGGGCCGGAAGGCGGGTCGAGACGGAGAGCGAGACGGTGTCGTCCTCCAGGCTGGCGAGGTCGGCGCCGGCCTCGGTGAGCAGCGCGCGGGCCCGGTCGAGCGGCAGTTGGCCGGAGGCCACGCTGATCCGGACGGTGTCGTCGATCTCGCGGATCAGCGCCGCCGGGGCGCCGGTGTGCAGGATCTTGCCGTGGTCCATGATCGAGACCCGGTCGCAGAGCACCTCGGCCTCGTCCAGGTAGTGCGTGGTGAGCACGACCGTGCGGCCCTCGGCGTTGATGTCGCGCAGGAGGTCCCAGAGGTTGCGCCGGGCCTGGGGGTCCAGGCCGGTGGTGGGCTCGTCCAGGAAGACGAGTTCCGGGTCGTGGGCCAGTGCGCAGGCGATCGACAGGCGCTGGGCCTGGCCGCCGGACATCTGGTCGGTGAGCGTCGCGGCCTTGTCCGCGAGGCCGACCCGCTCCAGCATCGCGTCGGCCCGCTTGGGGCCGACCCCGTAGAACGACGCGAAGGTGCGGATGGTCTCCCGGGCCGTCAGTTTCCGGAAGAAAGCGGAGGCCTGGAACTGCACGCCGATTCTCGGCAGCAGTTTCGGATTGCGCGGCCAGGGAGCCATCCCCAGCAGCTCGATCCGGCCCTCGTCCGGTTTGCGGACGCCTTCCAGGATCTCCATCGTGGTGGTCTTCCCGGCGCCGTTGGGGCCCAGGATCCCGTAGAACTCGCCGGCCTCGACGGTGAAGGACACCCCGTCGACGGCCTGCACATCCCCGTACCGCTGACGGATGCCGTCGGCGGATATAGCTGCAGTCATGTGCCCTGAGAATAGGGCTTTCGAGGGCTCCTGTGCACATCGCCGACGGTGAATTTGGAGGTTCTTTGAGGATTCGCAGAAAACCGGGCCGGGCGGATGTCGAATTCCGCCCGGCCCGGCCGGATTTGTCGCCGACGGCGCCTCGGGGCTTCCGCCTGACGGTGCCTCGGTTCGTTGCCTGACGTACCCTCAGGCGGGTCGGGTCAGGCGCGGTGCACCGTGATGGTCGTCCAGGCGCCGATGTGGATCCGGTCGCCGTCGTTCAGCGGTACGGCGGTGTGCGGCGCGATCGGCTCCGCGCCGCCGTTCACGGTGGTGCCGTTGGTGGAGTCCTGGTCCACCAGCACCCAGCTGCCGTCGGCCTGTTCGGCGAGCAGGGCGTGCTGGTGCGAGGCGCCCGGGTCCTCCGGCGGGACGGACAGGTCGATCTCCGGGACGGTGCCGCGGTGCTGGCTGCGCCGGCCGATCCGCAGCTGGCCGCGGCCGGTCAGCGGGATCCGGCGCTCGGGGCAGTACGGCGGGAAGAACAGGCCGGCCGCCTCGGGGCCGCTGCGGGCCATCATGTCGGTGAAGTAGTCCCGGTCGGCCGCGATCACGGCGATCCAGTTGGTCCGCACCGGCTCGGCCGGGCCCGCCCCCTGGTGGGGCGGCTGGGACTGCGGCGGGGCCAGGTGGAAGGAGGTGCCGAAGTCGCCGCCGCGGTTGTTCGGGCCGGGGCCGGCGGGCTGGGCGTACACCGGGCCGGAGTCCTCGCGCGGCTGGGCCTCGGGGAAGGCGCCCTCGGGCGCGGGCCGCTCCTGGCCGGCGCCGGGCGCGGGGGGCGGATAGCCGTAGGTGTGCGGCTGGTCCGGGGCGTGCGGCTGCTGCGGGACGGGCGGGGCGACGGCGGCCTGCTGGGCGGCCGGGGGCTGCCCGGCCGCCTGCTGCCCGTACGGCGGCTGGCCGTACGGGGGTTGTGGCTGCTGCTGGGGCTGCTGCGACTGCTGGGGTTGCTGGGGCTGTTGAGGGGTGCCGCCGTACGCCGCCGGGATGTTCAGCGGCGGCGGCTGGGCGGGGCCGGGTGCGGGCGCGCCGGCGGCCGGGGCCTGGCGGCGCGAGGGCGCGGACAGCTCGTAGTCGTAGCCGCACTCCTCGCAGAACCGTCCGGTCTGCGGGCTGCGGCAGATCGGGCAGACCGGCAGGCCCTCGGTGAGGCCCTGCGGCGCGGGCGGCGGGAAGGCTCCGGGTGGCGGGTAGGCGCCCGCGGGCATCGGCGGCATCGGCGGCGCGCCGTAGGGCGCACCGCCGTGCTGCCCGTACCCGGCGGGCGCGCCGGCGGCGGGGTCGGTGCCGGGGGCTCCCGGGTAGCCCGCGGCGGCGCCGTGGGCCGGGGCCGGCGGGGTCATCGGGAAGCCGCAGAAGTCGCACCAGTCCTCGGCCTGCGACTCGTGGCCCCTCGGGCAGATCGGCATCAGGTCCCCCTCGTTTCGGGCCGGCACGGTGCGGCGTCGTGCCGGGGCGCCGGCCCGGCCACGTCTTCAGCGGTCACTTCTTCACACGTACCGTCTTGGTCGACCGGGTCTCAAGGGTCATCGAGTCGGCCTCGCTCACGTTCTTACGGAACCGAACCGTACCCTCCTTCGGGTCCACCACGTCCACCACCTTCTGCAGCAGCTTGTAGGTGCCCTCGTTCCCCGCCGCGTGCGCGATCCGGACGGCGGCGCCCAGCTTGGCGGTGGCGGTGTCGACGTCCCCGGCGCGGTGGGCCTCCAGGCCCTCCTGGATGGAGGAGGCGAGCTCGGCCTGCCCGGTGTAGTGGGCGACCTGCGGGCTGATCCGGGTGGAGGAGGCCAGGTCGTCGGTCCAGACCGCCTTGACCAGGCCCTGGCCGAGCACCTCGGGGGTGCCGCCGCCGACCTGCGGGGGCAGCACCAGGCTGATCCGGGCGGCGAGCATCTCGTTGCCGACGGAGGCGGCCGGGACCTCGACGCAGACGTGGTAGTCGCGGCTCTCGTCGCCCCAGGAGCCGGTGGGGTAGTCGCCGGCCCGGGGCCCGGCCTCGGCGCGGCGGGCGGTCAGGTCCTCCACCGCGGGGGCGACCTGCTTGACGAACTTGACGGTGGCGTTGGCCGGGGTCCAGATCCGCAGCGCGACGTCGGCGACCTGCTTGCCCATGGCGCCGGCCATCATCGAGCGGAAGTCCTCGGCGAGACCGGAGGGTTCGGCGACGATGTCGACGGTGCCGAGCAGCGCGGAGGAGATCGTGCGCAGCTCGTCGATGCGCCAGTCGGTGCCGACGCCCCGGCAGTCGGCGGTGAAGTGGCCGGTGACCCGCTCGATGTTGCGGGCCAGGTCCGCCGCCGACTCGTGCTCGTTGTTGCCGTCGGTGAGCAGGATCGCGTGCCGGATGGCGATGTCGCGGCGGGTGAGGAACAGCTTGTCGGCCTTGGCGAGCCAGCTGCCCATCGCGGTGCCGCCGGCGGCGTTGAGGCGGCGCAGCGACTCCTTGGCCTCCTCGCGGGTGGTCGCGGAGGCGGTGGCGAGCGTGCCGTCGCCGGGGTAGATGTCGCGGGCCTCGTGGGTGCCGGCGACCACGGCGAAGGCGGTGCCGTCGCGCAGCGCGTCGATGGCGGCGGCGGTGGCCTCCCGGGCGCCGTGGATCTTGGACTTGGGGTAGTCCATCGAGCCGGAGCAGTCCACCAGGATCACCACGGCCGCCTCGGAGCCGGTCGGGCCGGCGTCGGCGATCCCGAGCGGGCGCCCGCCGGAGGTGCCGCCGCCGGTCGCGGTGACGGTGACGATGGCGTTGACCTCGCGGGCGCCGTCGGCCAGGTACTCGTTCTGGAAGATCTCCACGTCGAACCTGGGCAGGTTCGGCTTCGCCAGTGTTGCCATGGGGCGGTCGGCTCCCGTCGGGTGAGGGGGTGGACGTGATCAGGACGGTGGGGCGGTCCGCCGGCCCGGGCGGTCGGATGCTCGGGCCGGCGGGCCGTGGCGCCGTGGCGCCGTGACGTCCGGCGGGCGGTCGGGTCGCCGGACGGTCAGGCCGTCGGCGGGTGCGACGGCTGCGGCGGGACGGGCGGTGCGGCGGCGGGCACCGGCGGGACGGCGGGCGGTGCGGGCGGTGCGGGCGGCGTCGGCGGGGCGACGGGCGGCAGCGGGGCGGCGGGGGAGCCGATCACCGGGATGTCCGGCAGGGTCGGCTCGTAGTCCTCGTCGTCCTCGTAGCCCTTCGGAACGCCCGGAGCAGCCTGACCGCCCGGAGCGGCCTGACCGGCCGGGCGTGCGGTGATCACCGGCAGGTCCAGCGCGGTCGGCGTCTGCTCGGCCTCCTCGACGGCGGGCGGGTCGATCGGCAGCACGGCGACCGTGATGTTGTCGTGGCCGCCGGCGGCGACCGCGAACTTCACCAGGGTCTGCGCCGTGGCGAGCGGCTCGGTGCGGGCGTCCGGCCGGACGTAGTACGCCAGGTCGGTGGCCGCCTCGGCGTAGTTCCACAGGCCGTCGGTGCAGATCAGCACGACCCCGGGGACGTGCGGAGTGAAGTCGAGGGTGTGCGGCACGACCTCCTCGGCGTCGGCGCCGAGCCAGCCGGTGATCGCGTGGGCGCGCGGGTCGGCGTACGCCTCGGCCTCGCTCATCAGGCCGGCTTCGACCATCCGGGCCGCCCAGGAGTCGTCCTGGGTGAGCCGGAAGGGCTCGGCGGCGGCGCGGTCGTCCGGGATCCAGTACGCCCGGGTGTCGCCGACCCAGCCGATGGTGACCCGGCCGCCCGCCGCTATCGCGCTGACGTAGGTGCAGGCGGGCGCGTTGAGGTCGGGCCGGGTGGGGCCGGCGCCGTCGGTCGCGAGGTCGGCGACGGCCTTGGCGGCGTCGGCGATGGCCGCGCGCATCGCCTCGGTGGCGTCCCGGCCGCCCTCCAGCGAGGTCAGCAGGGACTCGGAGGCGCAGTCCACGGCGGTCGCCGAGGCCTCGTCCGGGCGGTCGGAGGAGGAGACGCCGTCGCACACCACGGCGACGACGACCGGCTCGCCGCCGGGTAGCGAGGTCGCGGCGACGGTGAAGCTGTCCTCGTTGCGGTGGTGGCGCACGCCGCGGTCGCTGACGCCGGCGACGCCGCCGAGCGCCTTCTCCATGTGGTCGCGCGGGCGCGGCTGGGCGCCGCCGCAGCCCTCGCAGTAGCCGTCCGCGGTGACCTGCGGCTGCCCGCAGTGCACGCAGACGGGCCCGCGCTGCTGCGGTACGGCCTCGCCCCGGGCGGCGGCCCAGCCGGTGGGCATCGCGCCCGGGGCCGCCCGGCCGTCCCGGCTGGTCCCGCAGGAGCCGCAGTAGGCGTCCTCCGGGTCCATCGGCTCGGAACAGCTCGGGCACTCGGTCTGCTGCGGCATCGGCTACACCCACGTCCTGGGACGGGCTCGGTTGGCCCGTTCCACCATCTCGATCCTGGTCTCCGCCCGGTCGGCCAACCGGGCGAGTACCCGGTAGGACTGTTCCAGGGCGAAGCGCAGTTCCCGCTCCTGTGCGGGACGTCCCAGCACCACCGGCTCGCCGGCCTGGCGGGCGCCGGCCGAACCGGCGCCGACCCAGCCGAGGGCCGCGCCGAGCACCTCGACGGCGAGCTCCTCGCGGCGGCGGTCGTCCAGTCGCAGCGCGGTCAGCTGGGCGGAGCTCGCGCCGAGGTCGGCGGCGAGTTCGTCGGTGGCGGCGCGCTCGCGCAGCCGGGCGCGGACGGCGGCGATCCGGGCGGCGGTGTAGTGGCTGGAGGTGGCCGGGACGGATTCCAGGGCGTGGACGGCGCCGGCCCGGTCGTCGCCGGCGAGCCGGACCCGGGCCAGCCCGAAGGCGGCGCTCAGGTAGGCGTGGTCGGTGGCCCACACCAGCCGGTAGAACTCGGCCGCGTCGCCGCCGTCGCCGAGCAGTTCGGCGCAGATGGCGAGGGCCAGCTTGGGCGCGGCCTCGCCGGGGAAGGCGTCGTAGACGGCGTCGAACGCCTCGGCGCCCGCCCGCAGTTCGGCTTCGCCGTAGCGTTCGGTGCGGCCTTCGGCGCGGCCTTCGGTGCGGCCTTCTGTACGGCCTTCGGTGTGGCCTCCGCCGTGGCCTTCCGGGTGCTCTTCGGCAGGGTCCGCGGAGGCGCTGACCAGGGCGGTGAGGCCGCGGTACCAGACGACGCGCCAGTCGTCCGGGTGGTCGTGCTCCAGCTCGTCGAGGCGGGTCAGGGCGTCGCGGTGGCGGCCGAGTTCGAGCAGGGCGCGCAGTTCCCGCAGCCGGCTCTCCACCGAGACGGCGGGTGCGCCGGCCAGGGCGGCGAGCGCCTCCTCGGGGTCGGGGGAGAGCAGGGTGGCGAGGAAGCCGGCGTTGGGGTCGGTCGGGTCGACCCGGGGGATGGGCAGGGCGAGGGCGGCGGCGGCCGGGTCCAGGGCGGTCACCCGCAGCTGTCCGGGCTGCTCGGCAGGCAGCACCAACTCGGTGTCCACGACGCGCAGTTCGGGACCGAAGAGGGTGGACATGGCGGGGTAGGGCCGGTCGTTCTGGAGGGCCAGGATCTCCCGCAGGACGCCGGTGAGCTGGTCGGCCATCTCCTCGGCGGAGGCGAAGCGGCGGGCCGGGTCCGGGTCGGTGGCGCGGACCAGCAGGCGGTAGTACGACTCGTACCGGGCGAAGACCTCGACTTCCTCGGGGCCGGGCAGCGAGTCCCGGTAGGTGCCGCTGTAGCCCTGGAAGTCGAAGGTGAGGACGGCGAGGGTGCGGGCCACGGTGTACAGGTCGGAGGCGGGGGAGGGGCCGTCGGTGGCGATCTCCGGGGCCTGATAGCCGATGGTGCCGTAGATCGGGCCGTCGTCGTCGAGGCGGCGGACGGCGCCCATGTCGATGATCTTCAGCGCGTCGCCGCTCTGGATGGCGTTGTCGATCTTGAAGTCGCAGTACACCAGGCCCCGGCCGTGCAGGTAGCCCAGGGCCGGCAGCGCCTCCAGCGCGTACGCGATGGCCTGCTCGACGGGCAGCGGCTCGCGCCGGCCGTCCGGGGTGCGGCGGTCGTTGGCGATGTCCTTGAGCGACTTGCCGCCGACGTACTCCATGACGATGTAGCCGTCGGTGGCGCCGGTGCGCAGGTCCGGGTGCTCGGCGAAGTTGATGATGCGGACGATGTTGGGGTGGTCGACCTCGGCCAGGAAGCGCCGTTCGGCGACGGCCACGGCCAGCGCGTCCTCGTCCCCGGTGTCCAGCAGGCCCTTCAGCACCACCCACTTGTCGTTGACCCGCCGGTCCACCGCCAGGTAGATCCAGCCGAGCCCGCCGTGCGCGAGGCAGCCCACCACCTCGTACTGCCCGCCGACCAGGTCGCCGCGGCGCAGCTTGGGCGTGAACGAGTACGGCGTGCCGCACTTGGTGCAGAAGCCGTCCGGGCGGCCCGGGCGGCCGTTCTTCTCCCGGCCCACCGCGGCCTCGCACTTGGAACAGAAGCGCTTGCGCTCGGGCACCTCCGGGTTGGTGAGCACCGCCCGGGCCGGGTCGGCCGTCTCGACGGTCGGCACGGTGACCAGGCCGGCGCCGAGCCGGTTGCGGGTGCCCGCGCTGGTGCTGCCCCGGGCGGAGCGCACCGAGACCGAGCGGCTGCTGCCGGTGCGGGTCGAGCGGTGCGAGCGGGAACGGCCGGACATCGAGCGGGCGGAGCCGGTGCGGGCCGACATCGAGCGGACCGAGCCGCTGCGGCCGGAGTCGGGGGAGAGCCGGGCGGCGGGCACGTAGGGCTGGGTGGCGCCGGTGTCGTGGCCGGGCGGGGTCAGGCCGCACTCGTCGCAGTAGCCGTCCGCGTCGATGCTGCCGGAGCAGTCGCGCGGGCAGGGCGACCCGGGGCCGGCGGCGGCGGGTGTTCCCGACGGTGCTCCGGTCGGTGTTCCCGACGGTGCTCCGGTCGGTGTTCCCGACGGTGCTCCCCCCGTGGACGGCCCGGCGGTCCCGGTGGTTCCGGTGGTTCCGGCCGCCGGGGCCAGCCCGCACTCGTCGCAGTAGCCGTCGGCGTCGATCCTGCCGCTGCCGGAGCAGTCCGGCCGTCCGCACGTCTCGCCCATCAACCTCAGCCCCCCTGAACCTGTCCGTCGACCGGCGACTGGCCGGCCGCCTCCTGAGTCTGCGCGGCCTCGGTCTCGACCTGGGCCGGCCGCAGCGACTGCTGGAACCGGGCCACCGCGGCGGCCGCCGCCCGCAGGTCGCACGGCGCGCTCCAGAGCAGCCAGCGCGCCTTCTCGTACCGTTCGATCACTTCCGGGTCCTCGGAGACCCGCAGCCGGGCCGCCATCGCCTTGTACGCGTCGAGCCGGCCGCGCAGCTCGGCGCGGACGGCCAGCGGCTGGGTCACCTCGGTGAGCGACTGCCGGGCCCGGCCCAGCTCCTTGGCGGCGGCGTCCTCCAGCGCGTCCAGCAGCGGCGCCAGCCGGCCCCACTGCCCGCTCTGGCGCAGGTCCAGCGCCGTGACGATCCGTTCGCGCAGCGCCGACGCCGGGCCGGGCACCGCCGGGACGTCGCTGGACGCTATCTTCGCCAGCACCTCGCCGCGCGCCCGGCGGGCCTCGGCCAGCGTGGCGTCGGCCCGCTGGAGCAGCTCGCCGACGCCCTGCAGCCGTTCCTCGGCCTCGTCGCGCAGCCGCAGCAGGTCCTCCAGCTCCACCCGGACGCCGTCCAGTGCCCGTCCGGCCCGGTCGAAGCGCTCGGTGTCCACCACCCCGGCCGGCCCGGCGTAGGCCGACCCCTCCGGGACGGTGCCGCGCTGGGCGGGCACCCGGGCCGGGCGCCACAGCGCCAGCGGGTCGCCGCGGACCTCGGTGCGCAGCTCGGTGAGGTCCTTCTCCAGGCCGGCCAGGTCGTCGCCGATGGGGTGGTTGCCGGTGCGCACGCCGAGCGAGGCGGCCAGGGTGCGCACCCGGTGGAGTTCGGCCAGCAGCAGGTCGATCCGGGCGGGCAGCGCCGACCAGACGGCGTCGGCGGCGCTGACCACCTCCAGCACGGTGGCGTACCAGGAGTTCATCCGGGCCATCAGGGCGTCCAGGCTGATCCGTTCGACCAGCTTGGCGGGCGCGCCGAGCAGCTGCGGCCCGTCCGGTACGGCGCCGCCCGGGACGGTCACCGCGTCGCCGGTCAACAGTTCGCTCAGCTCGGCGAGTTCGGGCGCGCCGGGCTTGGCCTTGCGGGCCCGTACGGCGCGCGCCGAGGCCAGCGCCTCCGAGTAGCGGTCGAACAGCGCCCAGAGCAGCGGCAGGCCCCTCCCGGCGACGGACCACTGCTCCAGGGTGCGCCCGGCCAGCTCGGCGCCGTCCAGCAGCCGCAGGCCCGGGTGGTCCTGCAGGGCGAGCAGCGCCGACTCGACCGCGTCCCGGTCCGCGCCGAGGCGCGCGAGCGCGCGGTCCACTTCCTCCCGGCTCAGTACCGGGCCAGCCGATGCCGCCACCGCGGTGTCCTTCCTTCCTCGCGTGCGATCCCGCCGCGCGTCACGTGCCCGACGTGCCCGTTGTGCCCGACGTGCGATCCCACGACATCCCCCCGTGTCCACCACCGGTCTCCCCGTGGTGATCGTCCCGAACCCTAGCCGGTGGCCGTTCGGGCGGGTCGGGCGCGGGGCGTGATGGCCGTGCCGACGCCCCGGGCCCGCCCGCCGCACCGCCGGTTCAGCGGGTGCCCGGCCAGTAGTGGTCGGCGTCGCCGGGCATGTACGGCTTGAGCCAGCGGTCGTACGAGCGGGCCCAGTCGCCGCGCGCGTAGTAGTCGGCCAGCACCTGGTTGACCCGGGCGGTCAGGTCGGGGGTGTCCTTCAGCATGGCGATGCCCATCACCTCCGGCTGCGCCTCGCCGTCCACCATCCGCACGGTCTGGTCCTGGGCGGCCTGGCCGGCGGCGAGGCCGGTGTCGGTCATGGTGGCGTCGACCTTGCCGAGTTGCATCAGGACGAGGCAGTCCAGCTGGTTCTCCACGGTGACGACCTGCCGGGCGGTCTTCCTGCCCGTGACCACGGCCTGGGCGGTGGAGCTGTCGGCGGCGCACACCGTCCGGTCCTTGATCGCGTCGTCGATGGTCTTCGCCGGGGAGGACTTGGGGACCAGGACGCGCTGGGTGGTGTTGAAGTACGGCTTGGAGAACGCGACGTCCTCCATCCGCTTGCAGTTGATCGTCATGGTGCGGACGACCAGGTCGACCCGGCCCTTCTTGACGGCGTCGACCCGGTCGGCGGTCGCCACCGGCTTGAGCACCACCTTGTCCGGGTCACCGATGATGGCGGTGCCGATCGCCCGGGCGAGGTCGATGTCGAAGCCCTCGATCTGGCCGGTGTTCGGGTTGCGGGCGCCCCAGCGGTAGCTGTTCTGGTCCACGCCGATCACCAGGCTGCGCTTGGCCTTGATGGCCTTCACCGCCGGGCCGTCCTCGCTGCTCGGCGGGACGCTCCGGTAGACGTCGCAGGTGTCGTCGGCCGGCCCCTGCTCCTGCTGCGCCGCCTGGGGCGCGGCGGCCCCGGCGGTCGGAGCGGCGCCGACCGGGCCGCCCCCGGTGAGTACGACGGCGCCGGCCGCCAGCAGGGCGAGGGCCGCGGCGGGCCTGGTCCGTACGGTTCTCGTGAAGGTCCTCGTGGCGGTTCTCGTGACGGTCCTTGTGACGGTTCTGGTGCGCATCTGTCGGTCCTCCCCTTTACCGGTACTCGGCGAGTCGCCGGCCCAGGCCCCGCAGCGCGGCGGCGGCGGCCAGCAGGCCGAGCAGCGCGGCCGC
Organism: Kitasatospora sp. NPDC023385; assembly: GCF_055664045.1. NCBI lineage: Bacteria > Bacillati > Actinomycetota > Actinomycetes > Kitasatosporales > Streptomycetaceae > Kitasatospora > Kitasatospora sp. NPDC023385. The sequence goes on from NZ_JBVOOL010000007.1 coordinate 48,478, forward strand.
GACGGCGGTGGTGCGCAGGTCCCCGGCGGTGCCGTCGGCGGCCTGCGAGAAGCGGTCCTGTTCGGTGTCGGCGGCCCGGGCGAGCGCCTTGTCGGTGGCGATGAAGGCGGCGTCGGCGGTGGCCGGGTCGGCCGTGGCGGTCACGGTCGCGTCCAGGGCGCCCTGGTAGTCGGCGTTGCCCGTCTCCAGGGCGCGGGCCGCGTCGTGCCGCCTGCGCCACTCGTCGAACTGCTTCGCCGCGTCCTGGACGCTCGGCTGGGCGGCCGGCGGCGCGAGCCGGACGGCCTCCGGGAGGGAACCGTCGTTGCGGCCCGGCGGGAGGTCCTTGGTGCCGGCCAGGTGCGCGGTGGCCTTCGCCCACTGGTCGGCGTACTTGGTGGTCGAGCCGCGGGCCACGAAGTGCAGGTTCTCCGACAGCCGGGCGGTCAGCACGTCCACCCGGGCGGAGTTGAGGGCCAGCAGCGGGGTCGCGCCCTCGCGGTCGCTCTGCTTGAGCGCCGCACTGATGGTCAGCCCGGTGACGGTCAGCCAGAGCGCGCCGGCCAGCACGGCGGCGGTCGCGCCCAGCAGCCCGATGTTGAACACCCGGTTGGTGCGGCGGAACAGCGTCAGCTGTACCCAGGCCAGCGCGGCCAGGGTGACCGCCGCCAGGCCGTACGCCGCCCACGGCACCGACTTGGCGGCGGCGTAGTCGCCCGCCAGTTCCCCGTTCTCGACGGCGCCCAGCTCGGCGGCGGCCGGCAGCAGGACGGTCTGCATCTGCTCGGAGGCGTACCGCAGGTAGGCGCCGCCGAGCGGGATGCCCTGCCGGTTGTCGGCCCGGGCGCTCTCCACCAGCCCGGCGTACACCGGGAGTTGCTGGTTCAGCCGGGCGAGCGAGTCCTGCGCGGGGGAGGTCGCGGTGGTCCGGGCGGCGGCCTGGGCGATCAGCTTGGCGGCGGTGGCGAGGTCCTGCTCGTAGCGGTCGCGGACGTCCTTCGGCTCGGCTCCCGCGAGCAGGAAGCCGGACGCCGCGGTGGTGGCGGCGTCGGCCAGGCTCCGGTGGATCTCGGCGGCGTCCCGGCTGAGCGGCTGGCTGTACGAGACGACCCGGTCGGCGGCCTGCGCCCTGGTCTCCAACTGCCAGGCGGTGAGGCCGCCGAAGGCCACCGTGAGGACGGCGAGCAGCACCCCGGCCAGCCGCAGCCGGCCGGGCGCGGTGCGGGTGGCCTCCGCGAGCCGGGCGCGGACGCCGGTGGCGAGGGCGCCGGTGCGGGCGCCGGTGGTGCGGACTCCGGTGGCCGTGCGGGGGCGCCGGGCGGGCGCCCCGCCGGGTCTGGGCGCCGGAGCGGTGCCGGTCCTCGCCTGCGGTGCCGGTGCCGTGGTGGCCGCTGCGCCCGGCGGCTGGTTCGGCCGTGCCGGGATCGCGGCGCCCGGTGCGCCGTTGCCTACTGGTGTCGCCACCCGCCTCATCCTCCCCTGGGGCCTGGCCCGTTCCCCGGGGCCCGGCCGATGGCAGCAGTATGGCCGCGACTCCCCCCGGCCACACCCGACTTGCGCCGATCTTGAGCATGTCGTGCACGGTTTCCGCACGCCCGCGCACGGTCCCGGCCCCGGCCGTCCACGGAGCCGGCGAACCGTCCGACGCGGCCCGCACCCTACGCGGTTCCCCGAACCGGGCGGAGCGCGGGGGTCCGTTTGCGGGCGCGCGCTCCCGGGTGCGGCACCCCCTCCCTCCGTACCATGGGCGCATGCGCCTGCTTGGAACGATCTCGCCCGACCGCCCGCTGCTCGTCATCGCCGCCCGCGAGGAGGCCGCCCACCTGGACGGCCGACTTCCCGTGCTGCTCACCGGGATGGGGAAGGTCAACGCCGCCGCCGCGCTGGCCGCCGTCCTCGCCCAGGGGGAGAAGCCCTCCGAGGTGATCAACCTCGGCACGGCCGGTGCGCTGCGCCCCGGCTGGGAGGGCACCCACCACGTGGTCCAGGTGATCCAGCACGACCTCGACACCGCCGCCCTGCAGGCGCTGACCGGGCGGCAGTACGGCGCGCCGCTGGTGATCGGCAAGGGCGACGGACCGGTGCTGGCAACGGGCGACCTGTTCGTCTCCGACGGCGCGGCCCGCGACCGGCTAGCCGAGCACGCCGACCTGGTCGACATGGAGGGCTACGCCGTCGCCACCGTCGCCCACCGGGCCGGCGTGCCGGTGCGGCTGGTCAAGCACGTCAGCGACGAGGCCGGGGACGGCGCCGCGCACAGCTGGCGGGAGTCGGTCGACGACTGCGCCCGGCACCTCGCCGACTGGGTGGCCGCGCAGGGCTGGTGACGGATGACCGGTGACGGCCCGTCGGGGCGTCTCGAATTCGGTTCCCCGGCGCGCCGCCGATGGTTAGGGTGACGCGGTGACCCAGAACACCGAGCCGAGCAAGCTCTCCGACAGCCGTCCGCCGAACATGAACGCGGACGAGCCGACCACCCTCGTCGCCTTCCTCGACTACCTGCGCGAGGCCGTCATCGCCAAGGTCGACGGGATCTCCGACGACGACGCCCGGCGCCCCGGCGTCGCCTCCGGCACCAGCCTGCTGTGGCTGGTGCGCCACCTGGCAGTGGTCGAGCACAACTGGTTCGTGTGGGCCTACCAGGGCGTGGGCGAGAAGCCGCGCTCATCGGACGAGATCCCGCTGGCCGACGCGACCGTGGCCGGGGAGGTCGCCGCGTACCGGGAGGCGATCGCCCGGTCCAACGCGGTGACGGCGGACGCCCCGGACCTCGACCGGCCCGGCGCCCGCTCGCTGCGCCCGGACGCCGCCGAAGGGCCGTCACTGCGGTGGGTGCTGGTCCACCTGATCGAGGAGACCGGCCGGCACGCCGGACACGCGGACATCATCCGCGAACAGCTGGACGGCACGGTAGGCCGCTGACGGGCGGCGCCCTGACGGGCGGCGCCTGACCGCCGTACGGCGAGCCGGCAGGGCGGTGGCCCTCCCGGCCCGCCTGGCCCGCCGCCCGTCCTACGGCCGGTGGAAGTCCGAGAGGTCCAGCGCGGCCAGCCGCTCGGGATCGGTCAGCACGTCGATCGCGACGATCCCGCCGTCCACGACGGTGAACGCCATGACGGACAACGCCCGGCCGTTGTCGCCGACCACCACGGCGCCGGCGGCGCCGTTGACCAGCGCCGGGCGGGCGAACGGCGACAGCGTGCCCCACAGCACGGCCTGACCGGCCACCGTCTCGGCACCCGACAGCACCACCGTGTGCCGGGCCATGACCGCCCCGCCGTCGGAGCGCAGCACCACGCCCGGGTCGAGGACGGCGAGCAGCGCCTCCAGGTCACCGTGGCGGGCGGCGGCGAAGAAGGCGTCCACCGCCACGCGCTGCCGGGCCAGATCCGGATCCGGCGCGGGCGCCTGCCCCTGCACCTTGCGGCGGGCCCGGCTGGCGAGCTGCCGGGCGGCGGCCGCGGTCTTCTCGATCAGCGGGGCGACCTCGTCGAAGGGCACGGCGAACAGGTCGTGCAGCACGAAGGCGACTCGCTCGGCCGGCGACAGCGACTCCAGCACCACCATCAGCGCCAGCCCCACCGAATCCGCGAGCATCACCTCCTGCTCCGGATCCGCCACGCCCTCGCGCCGCAGCAGCGGATCCGGGATGCGCGGCGGACCCGGCTCGCCGTCCGGCCCGGCCGGCTCCAGCGGCTCCTCACGGCGCAGGGCGCGGGTGCGCAGCAGGTTGAGGCAGACCCGGGAGACCACCGTGGTCAGCCAGCCGCCGAGGTTCTCCACCCCGGCGGCGTCGGTGCGGTCGTACCGCAGCCAGGTCTCCTGGACGGCGTCGTCGGCCTCGGTGACCGAGCCGAGCATCCGGTACGCGACGGCCTTCAGGTGCGGGCGGTGCTGCTCGAAGAGCGCGGCCCGGGCATCCCGGGCAGCCGGAGCGGATTTCTCGTCCACCGTGTCACATTCCTTCGTCGCCGTGGGTCAGAGCAGCAGGAGCCACCCAACAACGGCTGCGGCGGGAGATCAACTCCCCGCCCGGGACGAATCGGAGACGACCGTGGACGGCATGAATGAGGTGGACGGCATGGGCCTCGTGCTGGTGACCGGCGGCACCGGCACCCTGGGCCGGCAGGTCGTGCCGCTGCTGCGCGCTGCCGGGCGGCCGGTGCGCGTGCTCAGCCGGCAGGACCACGCAGCAGCAGCAGACGCCGCCGACGACGGCGTGACGTACGTGCGCGGCGACCTGCTCGGCGACCCGGCCGACGAGGCCGCCCGACTGGACGCGGCGCTGGCCGGCGTGAAAACCGTGCTGCACCTCGCGGGCGGCCCGAAGGGCGACGACGCCGCCACCCGGCTGCTGGTCGCCGCCGCGCGGCGGGCCGGGGTGCGGCACCTGGTGTACATCTCGGTGATCGGCGCCGACCGGATCCCGCTCGGCTACTTCCGCGCCAAGCACGCCGCCGAGGAGGCGGTGGCGGGCTCGGGCCTGCCGTACACGATCCTGCGGGCCGCGCAGTTCCACGACCTGGCGTTCACGGTGGTGGAGAAGATGGCGAAGCTGCCGGTCGTCCCGGCCCCCGGCGGGATCCGCTGGCAGCCCGTGGACGTACGGGAAGTCGCCGCCCGGCTCGTGCAGTTGACGCTGGACGAGCCCGCCGGGATGGTGCCCGACCTGGCCGGACCCGCCGTGTACGAGATGCGTGAGCTGACCCGCCGGTACCTGGAGGCGCGCGGCCGTGGCCGCCGGCAGCTGCCCGTCCGGGTGCCGGGCAAGGTCGGACGCGCGTACCGGGCCGGGGAGAACCTGGCCCTCGCCGGGGCGGAGCTCGGGCGGCGCACCTGGGAGGAGTTCCTGACCGAACGCCTGGCGGAGCGGTCGGCGGAGCGGCCGGCGTCGTGAGCGCTGTCCGAGGCGCGCCGTAGGGTGGCCGCCATGTCCCTCCTCGACGCGATCCGCGCCAACCCCGCCGCCCTCGACTACCTGCTCCTGTCGGGCGACTTCGACCCCACGCACACCTACGAGCACGTGGAGGAGGTCGTGCTCGCCTCCGGTGCCGCACTGGAGCGGGTGGCCAAGGACGGCGGGGGCGGCACCTTCTTCCTGTGCGGTGAGGGCGGCGAGGAGCGGCCCGTCCTGTACGCCGACTCCGAGGGCGGGGCGGCCCTGCTGGCCGTCGGCGTGCCGGAGCTGGTGCGGCTGCTGCTGGCCGTGCCGTGGTGGCGGGACTGCCGGCGGCTGACGGTGGCGGAGAGCGCGGAGGCGGCCGCGTCCTACCTGGAGGAGGAGCCCGACCTGTACGCCGAGCGGGACGCCGCTGCCGTCGCACTCGGCCTCGAAGTGCCGTCCGAGGCCGAGGCGTTGGGGCGGCTGCGGGAGGTCGTGTCCGGCCTCGGGGCGTCGTACGTGCTGCTCAACGCCGAGGAGGGCAACGCGTACGAGCCGCTGTTCACGCCGTAGCCGTCCAGCGCCGGCCGTTCAGCGCCCGGCTGTTCAGGGCGCCCCAGCCGTCCAGCGCCCGGCCGTTCAGGCCTTCGCGGCTTCGATGACCTTCTCCGTCGTCACGACCTTCGCGAACCGCATCGCGTGCAGCACCGTGGCCGTGGCGCGGGCGAGTTCGGCGGCGGGGACGGTGGTGCCGTCGGGGCCGGTCATGTCGAAGGTGTGCATGGCGTCGGTGGGGAAGATCGCGTCGTAGCCGAGGTTGCCGGCCATCCGGGCGGTGGTCTCGTTGCACACGTTGGTGATGATCCCGGTGACCACCAGCTGGCGGGCGCCGCGCTCCTGGAGCCAGGCGTGCAGGTCGGGAGTGCCGTAGAAGGCGCTGTTGACGGTCTTGGTGATGTGCAGCGCCGGGGTGACCTCGGCGACGAAGTCCTTCAGCGCGTACCCCGGCGTGCCCTCGACCAGCGGCCCGGCCTTCGAGGCGTGCTGCACGGTGACGATCGGCCGGCCGGTGGCCTGCCAGGCGGCGATCAGTCCGGCGATCCGCTGTTCGGCCTGCGGGTTGTCGCGCGGGCCCCAGAAGGTGTGGTCCTCGAAGCCCTTCTGGACGTCGATCACGATGAGGACGGCGTCGGAGTCGAGGGCGAGCGGGGCGTCGAAGGCGTCGGTGTTCGTCATGCGTCCATCGTGCTCGTCCGCGCGCCGGGGCCGTGATGGGCAGAGCCGCCGCCCATCGATAGATTCCTGCCACTAGATTCGTGCCATGCGAACCGTGGGTTGCCTGATCTTCGACGGTGTCCGGGCCTTCGACTACGCGGTGATCGGCGAGGTGTGGGCCAACCGCGCCGCCCGGCCCGGCCTGCCCGCCTTCGACCTGCGGGTCTGCGGGCCGGACGGCGCCCGGGTCCGGCTGGGCGGCGGGCTGGAACGCGTCCCCGACCACGGGACGGCGGCGCTGGCCGACTGCGACCTGGTCGTGGTCCCCGGCGTCGAGGACCCGGCCGCCGTCCGCGACCCCGCCGTCCTCGCCGCCCTGCGGGCCGTCCGCTCCCGGGGCGTCCCCATCGCCTCCCTCTGCGCGGGCGCCTTCGTCCTCGCCGAGGCCGGCCTGCTCGACGGCCGTGAGGCCACCACCCACTGGGCCCTCGCCGCCGAACTCGCCCGCCGCTTCCCGGCGGTGACGGTGCGCCCCGAGGTGCTGTTCACGGGCGGCGACGGCCTGTGGACGTCGGCCGGCGTCGCGGCGGGCATCGACCTCTGCCTCCACCTCGTCCGCACCGCCCACGGCCAGCAGGCCGCCGCCACCATCGCCCGCGCCATGGTCACCGCGCCGTTCCGGGCCGGCGGCCAGGCCCAGTTCATCCCCTCCCCGGTCCCGGACCGCACCGCCGACGACCCCCTCGCCCGCGTCCGCGCCGAGATCCTCGCCTCCCTCGACACCCCCTGGACCGTCCCGCGGATGGCCGCCGCCGCCGTGATGTCCGAACGCAGCTTCGCCCGTCACTTCACCGCCACCACCGGCGTCACCCCCGTGCGCTGGCTCCTCGACCAGCGCGTCCTCACCGCCCAACGCCTCCTGGAGGAGACGGACCTGCCCGTCGACACCGTCGCCACCCACTGCGGCTTCACCTCGGCGGTCTCCCTCCGCCCGGTCTTCACCGCCCGCGTCGGCGTCGCCCCGAGGGAGTACCGCCGAACCTTCCGCGGCCGGGAGGACGGTTAGGCGGTGCCGGTTCGTGCCCCGGGGTCAGTGGGCCGGGGTGCGGCGGGTGATGGTGCCTGTCTCGTCGGCCTCCAGGGAGGCTGTGCCCTCGGGGCCGGTGATGCTGACCTTGATGGTGACGGGGCCGGCGATGCCGGAGACGGTGATCTGCCAGGTCTGCGGGGAGTGGATGCCGAGTGTGGTGCCGGCTTCCCGGACGAGGGCGGGGAAGCGTTCGTAGGGCAGTGGATCCACGTCGAACCGGATGGCTTCGGTGCCGGGCGGGGCGAACACGACCGACAGCGTGCGGTCCTGCACGGCGAGGGTGATCGCCTGGTGTGCTTCCCGGTCCTTGGTGAGCGAGTCGACGGCCTGGCGCAGCGCGCCCTGGTCGAGGAGTGACTGGCCGGGGCCGAGGGAAACCGTGCCGGACATCGACGTCAGGCTGGTGGACCAGGTCGAGGAGATGGAGGTTCTTCCGGGTGTGGGCTGGTCGGCGGTGGGCTGCCGGTCGAACAGGTCCGCGCGGAACAGGAGGAGCACCGCCGCCGCGCCGAGCAGGATGCCGAGCAGTACGAGGGCGCCGAAGCCGCAGCCTTCGGGGGGCTCGCTCACCCTGGTCGACTCGGGTGCGGAGTCGAGGCGGGCGGATGCCGCCCGGGCCTGCCAGTCCGGGGTCGGGTCCTTCACGAGCTTTCCGCGCTGGGGCCGGTCCGGCGGGTACTGGACGACCAGGATGTCGCGCGGCCGGTAGTCGGGGAGGTCGACGAGGTTGATGTCGTGCCGGATCTCGACGCGGAACGCCGGTTCGTCGTCAGGTACGACGGTGAGGTCGAACCGGACCGGTACGTCGCCCGTCTCGCTGCCGCCGGCGTGCAGGCCCTCGATCATCGCGAGGGCCGTGCGGGGTTCGACGGCGGCCTCCCGGGCGCGCCGGGGCGCACCGGCCAGGCGGAGGAGCAGGCCGTAGACCACGGGCAGGGCGACGCCGGTGACGATCAGTGGGGTGCGGTCGAGGATGAGGCCGACGACGAACGCGGCCGGCGCCCCTCCGGTGACGGCACCGGTGAGGAAGCCGCGTGCGAGGGCGACCGGGGTGTGGTGTGTCGGCGACGCGCTCGCGCTGATCGGCATACGGGTGATTGTGCCGGGCCCGGGTGATCACCGGTAGGTCTTCGAACGACCTTGTGCGGAAGTGGAGTTCGCGCGGTTCCGGTGGGTGCGGGGTGGCGGCCCTCAGCGCCGCCACCCCGTTGGCTTCTCGGCACGCCGCCCGGGTTTCGTTGAGCCAAACCCCACCTTGGGGTGAAGTCGGGCGGGATTCCCGGGGCGGTCAGCGCGAGGTGGTCTCGCGTAGGAGCTTCTTGTCGGGCTTGCCGACGGCGGTCAGCGGGATCTCGGTGACCAGGTGCAGGGCCTCCGGTGCGTAGATCCGCCCCTTGTGGGCGGTGACGAACGCGCGGAGGTCGTCCAGGTCGGGCCGCTGCCCGGGCGCGGGGACGACGGCGGCGTGGACGTGTTCGGCCTCCTGGGCGTCGCGCACCCCGTAGACGGCGCACTGGGCGACCGCCGGGTGGGTGAGGAGCAGTTCCTCCACGTCGGAGGGGTAGACGTGCCCGCCGACCACGATGATCTTGTCCTTGAGCCGGTCGGCGAGGTAGAGGTAGCCGTCGGCGTCGAAGTAGCCGAGGTCGCCGGTGTTCAGCCAGCCGTCGCGCAGCACTTCGGCGGTGAGGTCGGGGCGCTTCCAGTACCCGGCCATCACCCCGGCCGAGCGGACGTGGATCTCGCCCTGTTCGCCGGTCGGCAGCACGGTGCCGTCGCCGGCGCGGATCACCACCTCGACGCCCGGGAGCGGGCGGCCGACGGGGAGCCGGCCGTCGGGCCCGGTCCGGTCGTGTTCGTGCGGGGCGAGCATGGCGATGTTCTGCGCCTCCGACTGCCCGTAGCCGCTGACCAGGATCGGCCCGAACACCTTGATCGCCTCGCGGACGCGGGCCGGGGAGGCGGCGCACCCGCCGTAGGAGATCCGGCGCAGGCTGGACAGGTCGGTGCGGCCGACCGCCGGGTGGTCCAGCAGTTGGTAGAGCAGCGGCGGCAGGACCCACAGGTCGGTGATGCGTTCGCGTTCGATGGCGGCGAGGACGTCACCGGGCTCGAAGGAGCGCTGGAGGATCACCGTGCCGCCGCCGTGGAACGTCAGGTCGCAGAACAGCCCGGCGAGGTGGGCGAGGGAGGTGGCGGCGAGGAAGCGCGGCGGGCTGCTGTCGGCGCCAGCGCCGGGTGCCCTGCCGTTCGGGCCCCCGCCGTTCGGGCGCCCGCCCGACCAGCCGCTCGCCCCTCCGTACGGAATGTCGAAGATGCTCCGGTACGGGCCGTGCAGGCTGCGGATGCCCTTCGGGATGCCGGTGGTGCCGCCGGTGTGGCGGATGCCCAGGTCGTCGCCGGGCCCGACGCGGACGGCGGGCGGCTCGGCGAGGTGGCGGGCGGCGGCGGCGAGCGCGTCCTCGCCGATCGCGGGCCCGCCGGCCGCCTCCGGGCCCGGGCCCAGGGTGAGGACGGCGGGCACGTCGACGAGGGGCAGCAACTCGGCTGCGACCGCGTACCGTTCGGCGTCCACGAGCAGGACGGCGGTGTCGACGCTCGTGGTGATCTCAGCGAGGGTCGGGGCGCTCATGCCGTCGTACAGGTTGACCACCCGGGCACCCGCGAGCCCGGCGGCGTACCGGGCGCTCAGCGCCTCGGCGGTGTTGCCCGTCAGCAGGGTCACCGTGGTGCCGCGTGCCGCGCCCCGGGCGGCGAGTTCGTGGGCGAGGCGGTACGTGGCGGCGGCGAAGTCGCCGGCGGTGATCACGGTGCCGTCGGCGGTGGTGATGGCCCGACGGGTGGGGTCGGAGGCGAGGGACCGGAGGATCAGGGCCGGGGCGCTGATGAACTCTGGTTCCTCCAGGGCGACTTCTTCGGCTTCTTCGGCGTAGTTCGCAACCATACTCACAGCGTAACCTCACCCTTCGTGCCCGTAGGGGGAGTTCCGGGCGCGTGAGGACGCCGTGCGCTTTCCCACCCACCACCACGTCGGCGGCCAACGGGGTTCGTGGTGCCAGCGCATCAGGTGTCGGCGGCCTTGCGGGCGTTGGTGCGGCGGGTGGCGAGGGCGTAGGTGATGCGGGTGTCGCGGTTCGGGGTGGTGGCGAGGAGTTCGCCGGCGGAGATGAGGGCGGTCCAGTAGCGGGTGGGGTTGCCGGTGCGGGGCATGGGGTGGGCGGCGGTGAGGGAGAGGTAGGCGGTGGTGAGGTTGCCGGTGGTGAACCAGCGGGTGAGGCCGTGCTGGTGGCCGGGGCGGATGCCGCCCATGGCGTCGATGGCGGTGAGGAAGTGGGCGATGACGGCGTGGTCGCGGGTGGTGAGGGGGACGGGGACGTCGAAGACGCCGAGGGCTTCGAGGAGTTCGCCGGTGTCGTTCTCGGTGTCGTGTGCGGTTTTGGGTCGGGGGTTGGTGAGGAGGGCGTCGTGGCAGTCGTCGAGGCGGCGGGTGGTGTCGGCGGCGGGGATGCCGAGGGCCGTGCAGACGGCGCGGGCGGAGCGCAGGGGGTCGCCGGTGCGGCGGGCGAGGGAGGCGTAGGCCTGGGCGGGGGCGAGGGGGGTGTCGAGGAGCAGGCCGACTACACGCAGGAGGAGCTGGGCAGGCTCCTGAACTTCCACCGCACGGTGATCACCCGGTTCGAAGGTGGAAGAAGGGCGATGGATCGGGAGACCGTCGAGAGAGCTGACGGCATCTTGGCCATGGGCGGCTTGCTGGTGCGGCTCTGGGAACGGGTGGACTGGCAGGCGGACATCGAACGTTCGGACTGGTTCGAGAAGTTCATGGAACTGGAAGAGGAAGCACTGGCGATCCGAGTGCTTCAGTACGCTCGGATCAACGGCTTGTTGCAGTGTGAGGAGTACGTCCGTGCGATGTTCGCTACTGGAAACGCACATCACAAACCGAAGTTGCTTGCCGAATGGATTGAAACTCGGCTGAACCGGCACCGCCGCTTCATGGTCACCGACGGGCCGACACTAATGGCGGTGCTCGATGAGGGTGCCATCCGTAAGGTCATCGGCGGTCCGGGCGTGATGAGGCGGCAGATGGAGCACCTGCTTGCGGTGACTGAGCAGTCGAACATCATGATCGAGGTGGCGCCGCTCGGCTGGCCAGCGCCGGCAATGCCGGCAGCCTCAATGGTGCTGATGCTGATGCTGATGCCGGACGGGAGGGAATGGGTGTACTCGGAGAGTCTGCAGCGTGGGCACTTCAGCGATGCCCCGTCAGTTGTCGCGGCGTCCAGGCGACGGTTCGACGTGGCGCGCACCAGTGTGCTCTCGCCAGGGGATTCTCGCGCCCTGATCGCCGATGCGATGGAGGAATACCGTTTTGCAGAACGCTGATCTCCAGAAGGCTGCTTGGCGTAAGAGCAGCTACAGCGGCAACGACGGCGGCCACTGCATCGAGGTAGCCCCCGGATTCCCCGGCCTCGTCCCCGTACGTGACTCGAAGGACCCGCACGGCCCGGCCCTCGCCTTCCCCGACTCCTCCTGGGGTGCCTTCATCGAAGCCGTCCGTGCCGGCGACTTCCCGGCCGAGGCCTGACGCCGGCGCTGTTTCCGCCGGCTGTCTCGGCAGCCCGGCTGGTAGTCGCTCGCGGCATTCCAGCGGACCGCCCGGGCGGTGCACCCGGGCGTCGTCCGGAGGTGGTCAAAGGCACCCCTCCAGATGGTCTATGCTTAACCCATCACCCAGATGCGCGGGTGGCGGAATAGGCAGACGCGCTGGATTCAGGTTCCAGTGCCCGAAAGGGCGTGGGGGTTCAACTCCCCCCTCGCGCACAGAGAGCGGCCGGTTGATCTTCGGATCGACCGGCCGCTTCTTTTTTCAGCCACCCCCACAGTTGTGCCTCCCTCGATCGGGGGAGGTCGGTTCCGGAACGCCGGGCAATACTGGCGATCATGATCAAGGGGATTCGGCCGCTGCTGCGCGGCTCCACGTACACGGGTGTGCTGTTCGCCGTTCTGGGGGCGTTGGCCGGGCTGCCGTTGGCGGTGTTGGCCCTCGTGCCGTCGGCGGTGATGAGGTCGGCGCCGTACGTGGTGCAGGCGGCGTTGTCGCTGGCGCTGTGGGCGGTGCTGATCGGGATCGTCGGACTGGCGGGCGCCACGCGGCGGGTGTTGGTCGGGTCGGCTCGGCGGCTGCTCGGCGTGGCGCTGCCGGACCCGGTGAAGGCACCCGCCGGTGAACGGTGGCGGACGTCGGTGTTCCTGGTGCTGCACGTGGCGCTGGGCTGGGTCGTGGTGTTCTTCGGCAGTGTGCTGCTGGTCATGGCGGTGGTCCTGCCCACCGGGTTGGCGGAGGGCCGAGCGCGGCTGAGCTGGTTCGGCTGGTCCAAGGACCTCACCGGCGGCCTGGGTTGGCCGGTGGCCATCCTCTGCCTCGTTCTGGCGGCGGCCCTGTTCGTGACGGTGTCGGGCCTGCTGCGGTCACTCGCGCCGCGTCTGCTCGGGCCGTCCCCGGCGGAGCGGCTGGCGGTGGCCGCCGAGCGGGAGCGGGCACTGGCCGAACGCAACCGGCTGGCCCACGAGTTGCACGACTCGATCGGGCACACTCTGACCGCCGCCACCATCCAGGCCGCCGTCGCGGGCGAAATGCTCTCCGCCGACCCGGGAGCGGCGCGGGCCGCCATGCGCAGCATCGAGGAATCGACCCGCGCGGCGCTCGAAGACCTGGACTACGTGCTCGGCGTGCTGCGCGAGGAGGAGGCGGGCGCCGCGCCGACCCGCACCCTCGCCGACCTGCCCGAACTCCTGGACCGGCTGCGGCACGCGGGCGCCACCGTGGAGACCGAGACCGTCGGCGACCCGGCCACCGTGCAGGGCACGCTCTCCCGCGCCGCGTACCGGATCGTGCAGGAAGGGCTGACCAACGCGCTGCGGCATGGCGCGGGCGGGCCGATCCGGCTCCGAGTCGCGGTCACGGCGGACGGGTTGGAGCTGGGCGTCGTGAACGGGGTCAAGGGCGGGCCGAGCGGCTTCCCCACCTCCGGCCACGGCCTGCCCGGCCTCGCCGAGCGCGTCCGCCTGCTGCACGGCGAGTTCGAGGCCGGACCGTACGGTGACGGCGACGGCCCGCAGCACTGGCGGCTGGCCGTCCGGCTGCCGCTACGGTGGGCCGCGTGACCAGCGCAGAAACCCCCGTCACCGTCCTGATCGCGGACGACGACCCCGTGACCCGCAGCGGCCTCGGCACCCTGCTCGGCGCCCAGCCGGGCATCACGGTGACCGGGCAGGCCGCCGACGGCGTCGCGGTGGTCGAACAAGTCCGGCTGCTGCGACCGGACGTGGTGCTGATGGACGTGCGGATGCCGCGCCGCAACGGGATCGAGGCGACCCGCCACCTGCTCGCCGAGTACGCCGACCCGCCGAAGGTCGTCGTCATCACCACCTTCGAGAACGACGACTACGTCACCGCCGCCCTCAGTGCCGGTGCCAGCGGCTTCGTGCTCAAGCGCCGGCCCGTCCCGCAGATCGCCGAAGCCGTGCGGGTGGCGGCCGCCGGGGAGGCGGTCCTCTTCCCCGCCGCCCTGCGCCGGATGGTGGCCGCCCGCCCGCTGAACTGCGCCGAGGCGCTGCCCCGCGCGGCACTGACCGGGCGGGAGGAGGGCGTCCTGCGGCTGATGGCCACCGGGCTGTCCAACCCGGAGATCGCACAGTCGCTCGCGGTGAGCCTGGAGACGGTGAAGACGCACGTCGGGAACGTGCTGACCAAGCTCGGCGCGCAGAACCGGACGCACGCCGTCGTGATCGCGTACGAGTCCGGCCTGGTCGTGCCGGGCCTCCAGGGCGGCTGACCCCCGAGGCGGCGGGCGCGGGGACAGCGGGCGCGGGGGCGCCGGGTCGAGGGCGGGTTCAGGGGGCGTCGAGGGGGCTTCCACGTCCGCTGGGACGGCCCCATCATGGGCTCCCGGTTTCCCGTAGCACCGCCCCCAGGAGGCAGAACAGATGAGCATCCCCCTCCCCGTCCGGATCCAGGCCGCCGTCGTCCGGGGCGCGTTCGCCCTGCCGGAGGGCCTGCGGCGGGCGATCGCGGGCAAGCCGGTGGTGCTGGACGGGCAGACGCTCGCACTGGACGCCCAGTTGATACTCAGGCTGCAGCAACTGTCGAAGGCGGCCCTGGTGTTGCCGGGCGGGGCCGTTCCCTCCCGGGTCGCGATGGAGTACGCGCGGCACCTGGTGGGCGGGCCGACGCTCCGGACGGTGACCGCGCGGGCCGTCGGGATCCCGCAGGAGCAGGGCGAGTTGGCGGCGACGTTGTACACGCCGGACGGCCTGGCGGCGGGCTCCGGCCTGCTGGTGTACCTGCACGGCGGAGGCTGGGTGGTCGGCAGCCGGGCCAGCCACGACCACGTCGCCCGGTTCCTGGCGCAGCGGGCGCACGTCCGGGTGCTGTCGGTGGAGTACCGGCTGGCGCCCGAGCACGTGTTCCCGGCGGCCGCCGAGGACGCGCTGGCCGCGTTCGACTACGCGCACGCCAAGGCGGCGGACCTGGGCGCCGACCCGGGGCGGATCGCGATCGGCGGGGACAGCGCGGGCGGCAACCTGGCCGCCGTCGCGACCCAGGCAGCCGTCCGGCGGGGCGGCCCCGCGCCGGTGTTCCAGCTGCTGCTGTACCCGGCGGCCGACGCCTCGACCCGGCGCCCCTCGCGCGAACTGTTCGTCGACGGCTTCTTCCTGACCAGCGCCGACATGGACTGGTTCGCCGACCAGTACGCGCCCGCACCCGCCGACCGCACCGACCCGCGCCTGTCGCCGCTGCTCGCCGAAGACCTGACCGGCCTGCCGCCGGCGTACATCGGCACCGCCGGCTTCGACCCGCTGCGCGACGAGGGCGAGGCGTACGCGCAGGCGCTGCGGGAGGCCGGGGTCGCGGTGTGGCTGAGTCGGCAGCCGGACCTCATCCACGGGTACGCCAACTACCTCGGCATCGGCCACCGCTTCCGGGAGGCGACGGCCGAGGCGGCCGAGGCGCTGCGGCAGGCGCTGGACGCGGCGTAGCGACGGGAGCGGTGAGGGGGAGGGCGGGGCCTTGACGGGCCCCGCCCTTTCCTTCGCCCTCCGCCCGTGCACCGGTTGACCGCTGCGCAGGGGGTTCTCGGCGGCAGGCTCTTATTGTACTGTCCGTCTAATAAGCGGGTGAGCGGGAACCCGCGGCGCAGGCACCTGGAGGCAGCGATGGCTCTCACCCGGCAGACGGAGCACGGCCACACCACCGCCGACGACGACGTCTCGAAGCGGCTGCTGGAGTCGGCCGCCACCTTGTCCTACGACCCCTCGACCGAGATCGACTGGGACGCCCCCCTCCCCGAGGAGCACTACGGCCTCAACCCCGAGTGGAGCACGCTCTACGGCACCCGGCTGTGGGACGAGATGACCGAACACCAGCGCATCACCCTGACCCGGCACGAAGTCTGCTCGATCATGAACACCGGGATCTGGTTCGAGATGATCCTCCAGCAGATGGTGCTGCGCGACCAGTACCTCAAGGACCCCGCCAGCGCCGAATTCCGGTTCGCCCTCACCGAGATCGCCGACGAGTGCCGCCACTCGATCATGTTCGCCCGCGCCTGCGAGAAGATGGGCGTCCCCGCCTACCGCCCCAACAAGGTGATCGCCCAGGCCGGACGCGCCTTCAAAGCCCTCGCCAAGGGCGAACTCGCCTACGGCGGCATCCTGGTGGCCGAAGAGGTCCTCGACGTCATGCAGCGCGACTGGATGCGCGGCGACAACGTGCTCGAGATCGTCCGCGGCACCTCCCGGATCCACGTCGTCGAGGAATCACGGCACATGAAGTTCGCCCGGCAGGAGATCCGCGAACGGATGCGCCACGCCGGCCCCGCCCGCCGACGCACCTCCGCCACCGGCATCGCCGTGGGCGCGTACGTCATCGTCAGCAGCATGGTCCACCCCGGTGTGTACAAGGCCGCCGGACTCGACGTTTCCCGGGCGCTCGCCGAGGCACGGACCAACGAACACCGCAAGGCGATGATGCGCACCAGCTCCCGGCACCTGATGGCCTTCCTCGCCGAGACCGGACTGCTCACCAGCCGCTCCGCCGCCATCTACCGCCGCGTGCACATGCTCTGACCGGCGCGCGCACTCTGCTCTGGCCAGCGCGCGCACCTGCTCCGGCGCGTGTCTGCACCTGCTCCGGCGAGTGTGCGCGCACACGCTGGCGACCCATCGGACACCGGACACAGCGAGGACCTCACTCCGGCCATGGCCTACGCGATCACCCAGACCTGCTGCAACGACGCCTCGTGCGTATCCGTCTGCCCGGTCAACTGCATCCACCCGACCCCCGACGAACCGGAGTTCGGCACCACCGACATGCTGTACATCGACCCGCAGGCGTGCATCGACTGCGGCGCCTGCGCCGACGCCTGCCCGGTGGACGCGGTGTACCCCGTCGACCGGCTGCGCGGACCCGACACCGCCTTCGGCGACCTCAACCGCGACTGGTTCCGCGACCACCCCAACGACCACGCCTGGGGCCGGCCCAGCTTCCCGCGTAGCCTGCCGGCCGAACACGGCGTCCTGCGGATCGCCGTCGTCGGCACCGGGCCCTCCGCCGGGTACACCGCGCAGGAACTGCTGCGCAGCACCAGCGCCGAGATCACCATGATCGACCGGCTGCCGGTCACCGGCGGCCTGCTGCGCCACGGCGTCGCCCCCGACCACCAGTCCACCAAACAGATCGCGGACAGCTTCGCCGGCGTCTTCCACGACCCACGGCTGCGGATGCACCTCAACGTGGAAATCGGCACCCACCTGACCCACCGCGAACTCGCCGCCCACCACCACGCCGTGGTCTACGCCGTCGGCGCGGCCGCCGACCGCCGGCTCGGCATCCCCGGCGAGGACCTGCCCGGCAGCCTGCCCGCCACCGCCTTCGTCGGCTGGTACAACGCCGACCCGACGGTGCCGGCCGACGCCGTGGAACTCTCGGCGGAGCGGGTGGTCGTCGTCGGCAACGGCAACGTCGCCGTCGACATCGCCCGCATCCTGCTCACCGACCCCGACCGGCTCGCCACCACCGACATCGCCGACCACGCGCTCGCCGCGCTGCGCGGCGGCCGGGTGCGGGAGGTCGTGCTGCTCGCCCGGCGCGGCCCGGAGCAGGCGGCGTGGACCAGGGCGGAGTTCCTGGCGCTGCGGCAGCTGCCGGGCGTCGACGTGGTGGTCGAGGACCACCCGGAGGTGCGGGCGGCGATCGAGTCGGCGGGGCCGGAGTCACGGGCCGCGCTGCTCACCGGGCTGCCGCTGGTCCCGCACGACGGGGGCGCCGAACCGGCGCCCGGGCGACGGATCGTGCTGCGCTTCCTGTCGGCGCCGGTCGAGGTCTCCGGGGACGGGCGGGTCGAGGCCGTGACCGTCGAGCGGACCACGCTCGTGAACGGGGAACGGGTCGAGGCCACAGGCGAGCGGACCACGCTCGTGAACGGGGAACGGGTCGAGGCCACAGGCGAGCGGACCACGCTCGTGAACGGGGAACGGGTCGAGGCCACCGGCGAGCGGGAGGTGCTGCGGGCCGGGCTGGTGGTGCGCTCCATCGGCCACCGGGGCGTGCCGGTGCCCGGCCTGCCGTTCGACGAGCAGGCGGGCACGGTCGCACACCGGGGCGGGCGGGTCGTCGACCCGGCGACCGGGCAGCCCCTGCCGGGCACCTACGTGGTGGGGTGGGCCAAACGCGGGCCGTCCGGCGGGATCGGCGCCAACCGGGCCTGCGCGCGCGAGACCGTCGACGCGCTGCTGGACGACGCGACCGCCCGCGCGCTGCCCGTACCGGAGGCTGGCCGCAAGGACTTCGAACGCCTGGTGCGGCAGCGGCGGCCGGACGCTGTCGGGCTGAAGGAACTGCGGGCGCTGGACCGGGCGGAACGCGAGCGCGGCGAGGCCGAGGGACGGCCCCGGGTGAAGCTCGCCACCGTCTCCGAGCTGCTGGCAGCGGGCCGCCGGCGGTAGGTCGTGGGGGACCGTGCGGATGCGTAGGAAGTCGGAGGGGCCGACTTCCTACGCGTCGGCGGATGGCGCCCCGTGAGGGGGTGTGTGCGGGCCGCCGGGTTGACGCGGCCGTGTCCCGGTGCGGGCGGGGTGCGTTGGGCGGGTGTGAGCGGATTTGGGGTGATGCCGGTCCCACGACGGCCGGTCGGAGAAACGATCCTGCACGGGGTGGAGCCACCTGGAACGCCCGATCCGGAGGCGCCCATCTACGCCGAACTGGCCCGGCGCTGGCAGGCGGAGGGGCGGGCCGTCCCGGGGTTCCCCGACCCGGCCTGGGCGGAACTGGCCGCTCCGGACGGGCACCAGCCCCCAGGACCCGGCGCCCCAGGGCACGGCGCCCCAGGACCCGGCGCCCCAGGGCACGGCCCTGGGCCGAACGGGCCGCCCCGCCCGGTCGGATAGCACCGCCCCGCCCGGCACCGCAAGAGCCCGACCGGGGCCGATCCGCCTGAAAACCCCCCACCCGCCCCCACCCAGGCAGCGCAGCCCTCCTGCTGCTCCGGGCCGCCCGGCCGGTTTCACGAAACGGATAGGCGACAAGCTCAGGCGGGCACTAGGGGCGGTTCGCCCCAGGAGAGGATCAGGGCGGCGCGGAGGGCTGCCGCCGGTGGGCCGATGCGGTCGGCGAGGATGCCCTCGATGACGGTGAGGGCGGCCCGGGCGCGCCGGTGGACGCGTTCGCCCTCGGCGGTGGTGCGGATGAGGCGGCGGCGGGCCGAGCCGGGGTCGGGGACCTGTTCCAGGAGGCCCATGGCGATCAGCCCGTGCACCGCCTGGTGGGCGCTCTGGCGGGTGACGCTCATCCGGCGGGCGAGTTCGGAGACGGTGGTGCCCTCGGCGTCGAGGGTGGCGAAGACGAAGGTCTGGGCGATGGTGACCGGTTGCTCGCCCGCCGCCTCCATGCTGGCCGTGAGCGCCTCGTCGAACCAGCGTTTGGCGTCGGCGAGCAGTTGGGGCAGGTTGCGGGTGGGGTCGGCCATGGCTCCTCGTGGGGTCGTCCTCCGAGGATATCGACAGCCGGTCGGCGAACGGGTTGACCCATCTCTTATGTCAGGTAGCCTGACATAAATCCCGATCGCCCCTTCCGGAGGTCCGCCATGACCATGGAGTTCGCCACCCGCTACCGAGCCGCCTCCCGGATACCGGCCGAGCCGGGCCGGCCGTACTTCATCGAGAAGGGCATGGGCGACCGCGCCCACCTGTTCACCGACCTGATCACCGTCTACGCCGGCGGCGAGCAGACCGAGGGCGCCTTCAACTTCTTCACCGTCGAAGGACCCAAGGGCGATGTCATCCCGGCCCACCTGCACGCCGACACGTACGAGGTCTTCTACGTGACCGACGGTGCGGTACGGATGTTCGTCGAGGACCTGGCGGGCGAGCAGCACGAGAAGCTGCTCACCGCGGGCGACTTCGGCTTCGTGCCGAAGAACTGCCCGCACGCCTACCGGATCGAGCGCCACCACAGCCGCGTCGTCGGCGTCGCCGCCGGCCCCGGCGGCACCTTCGAGCGGTTCTTCGAGAACCTCGGCACCCCCACGGAGGAACTCGGCCTCCCGCAGCGGCCCTACGTGCCGGAGCCGCACAAGCTCGAGACGGTCCCGCAGCGGTACGACGTGCGCTTCCTGCCCGGCCACCAGTGGCGCACGGAGGGCTGACGCACCTCGCCGTCGACCGGGGTGGGGCGTGTGGTCTCCCCTCGACCCACCACAAGATCAACCATGGGAAGCGGCCTGGCCCCGCCACGCGCGCTTCAGCTGCTCCCAGCGGGCCGTCTGCGTCTCCGTCAGGGTGCCGCGTAGTTCCGCGAGCTTCAGGAGCTGCGCCTCCGCGTCGGCGCCCAGCGGTTGGGCTTCGGCGCGGTAGTGGTCGCTGAGGAGGGCGTCGAGTTCGGGGCGGGTGAGGGCGGGGTCGAGGCGCTGGGCGAGCTTGGCCATGTTGCGGTAGGAGCCCTGGAGCAGGAACGGGGGTTCGGTGCGGGCGCGGTCGTCCTGGGCGGCGGAGTCGAGGTAGGCGCGGTTGACGGCCAGGACGGTGCCGCGCAGGTGCAGCAGCCCGGCCAGGACGGCGGTCATCCGCTCGACCTCGGCGGCCGGCCAGGCGCCGGCCAGGGTGCCGCCCGGGGTGCCGGCCGCGCGGGCGAGCAGGGTGTCCAGGTCGGCGCGTTCGGCGGTGGCGAGCGGGGCCAGGTGGGTGTTGGCGGGCAGGGCGTTCTCGACGAAGCTGAGCGCGAAGAGGTCCTCCCGTCCGGCGACGGCGTCGCCGAGGTTCCACACGTCGGCCCGGTTGGCGAGCATGTCGGGCAGCCGGAACAGCCGGCCGGACTCGGTGTACGGGTTGGCGGCCATGACGACGGCGAAGCGCTTGCCGCGCAGGTCCCATGCGCGGGCCTCGCCGTCCCAGACGCCGTCGATCCGGCGCTGCGCGTCGCACAGCGGGATGAAGCGCTGCAGGAACTCGGGCGAGGTGTGCTGGACGTCGTCCACGTAGAGCAGCACGTTGTCGCCCGCGTGCAGCGCGAAG
Source organism: Kitasatospora sp. NPDC023385 (assembly GCF_055664045.1). Taxonomy (NCBI): domain Bacteria; kingdom Bacillati; phylum Actinomycetota; class Actinomycetes; order Kitasatosporales; family Streptomycetaceae; genus Kitasatospora; species Kitasatospora sp. NPDC023385. The sequence goes on from NZ_JBVOOL010000007.1 coordinate 69,213, forward strand.
TTGAGCTTCTCGACCTCGCGGCGGGAGGTGGCGTCGGGTGCTTCGGCCGGGTCCAGCGAGGTGACCCGGTGGCCGAGCGCCGGGCCGCTGACGGTGACCAGCAGCAGGCCGAGCCGCTCGGCGAGGTATTCGACGAGGGTGGTCTTGCCGTAGCCGGGCGGGGAGACCAGCAGCAGCAGGCCGCTGCGGTCGACCGGGCCGCCGGAGTCGGCCGTGCCGAGCTGCTTGGCGAGGTTGTCGCCGATCAGCGGCAGGTACACCTGGTCGATGAGCCGGTTGCGGACGAAGCCGTTGAGCGGGGCGGGCCGGTACTGGTCGAGCCGCAGCCGGGCGTGTTCGGCGGCCAGCAGTTCGCCGCGCAGCCGCTGGTAGGCCCGGTAGCCGGGCACCTCGACGGTCTCGAACTCACTGACCCGGGCGAGCAGTTCGTCCAGTCGCAGGTCGAGTGCGCCGCCGGTGAGTCGCGGGTGGTCGCCGAGCAGCCCGGTGATGCGGGTGCCGACGGCGCCCTCGGCGGGCCGGCGCGGCAGCGTCGGGCAGAGCAGGACGGCGGCGGCCTCGGCGAGGTCGGCCGGGTCGGCGTCGGTGGCGCCCGCCGCCAGCCAGGCCTCGGCGAGCTGGCGTCGCGCGGGCAGCAGCCCGGGCTCGTCGGGCAGGGCGGCCAGGGCCTCGGTGAGGCCGGCCGACTCGGGGGCGGCGCGGAACTTGTCGAGCAGTGCGGCGGCGCCCGCCGAGTAGGCGAACTCGGGTGTTGCGGCGGCGAGTTCGGCGACCAGGTAGGGGCCGGCGGGGTCGGCGCCGGGGTCAGCACCGAGGGCGAGCCCGGGGGCGGCTTCGGCGACGGACCCGGCGGCGGACCCGGCGACGAATCCGGCGACGGCCGAGGAGAGTTCGCGGGCGAGCCCGTCCAGTGCGGCCAGCGGCGCGGCGCCGCCGAAGGCCTCCCGGGCGAGTCCGAGGGAGCGGGCCCGGGTGTGCCAGAGCAGCCGCTGGCGCTCGTCGGCGCCGTGCGCCCAGTACAGCTGCGCGGCCGCCCGGGCCCTCGCCGGGTGGCGCAACAGGCCGGCGTCGGCGGCGAGTTCGAGCAGTGCGCGGAGCAGCAGTGCCGCGTCGTGGTCGTGCACGCCGCGCTGGTAGCCCTCGTCCGGCCGTTGCTCGGCCGCCCGGCGGACGTGGTCCAGCAGGTCCGCGTCCGCGGTGAGCGTGCCCGGCTCGGCCGCCAGGAGCAGGCTCGCGGCGAGGTATTCGGCGCGGTAGAGCTGCGGGGTCTCCGACGGCAGCGGGCGGTCCCAGTAGCGTTCGGTGGCGGCGAAGGCCGGGTCGGTGACGGGGGAGCGGTAGCCGGTGCCGGTGAGGGTGAAGGCGGGGCGCCCGTGCCAGGGGACGAGGGCGAGTTCGGGCCGCTGGGTGGTGACGCCGAACAGGTGCCGGCCGAGCCGCAGGGTGCCGGGGCCGTCCCCGGCGAGTTCGGCGCGGTCGCGCAGGGCGCGGTGGGCGCGGCCGCGGGCGGCGCGCAGCCGTCCGGTCAGTTCCGCGGCCCGGACCTGATCGCCGAGCGCGGTCAACTGGCCTGCCAGATCGCGGAGTTTGACGGCGGTCGGGTCGGCGGCCAGGGCGGCGTCGATCTCGGCGGCGGTGTCGAGGGCGGCCAGCCGGCGGTGCAGGGTGTCGAGGATGCGGTCGGCGGAGGCGGCGAGCCGGTCGGCGCGGCGGGCCCGTTCCTCCAGGAGGTGCTGGCGACGGGCGGTGAGCGCGTCGTGGATCTCGGTGCGCCGGTCGGTGAGCTGTTCGCCGAGGGCCGGGTCGGCGTCGGCGAAGCGGGTTTCCAGTTGTTCGATGCGCAGGAGGAGCCGGCCGAGCTGGTCGTCGCAGGCTTCGGGGGTGTCGGCGGCGGCGAGCGCGGCGGTGGTGGCCTGGCCGAGGAGGGCCGTTTCGGCGGCGAACTCGGCGGCGGCCTCGCGGGTGCGCAGCTCCCGGCGGCGGACGGTGAGCGCGGTGCGGGCCCGGTTGAGGAGTCCGAGGACATCGGCGAGCCGGTCCAGGATGGCGGTGCGGGTGGTGGCGTCGGCCAGGTCGAGGGTGCCGACGAGTTCGGAGACGGTCTGCAGGGCCTCGCTCTGGGCGGTGAGTTCGCCGCCGAGCGGTCCGGCCTCGGCGGCGGTGGCGATGGCGGCGCAGGTCTCGGCGAGTTCGGCGGCGCGGCGCCGGTGCGGCTGGAAGGCGTCGGGTTCGGCGAGTTGGCCGACGGCCCGGTCGGCGGCCTCGGCCAGGCCGTCGGCGAGGTGGGCGGCGAGGGCGTCGATCCGCTGGGCGTCGGCGCGCGGCAAGTCGCGCAGGGCTTCGACCCGGCCCTGGGCGCGGCGCAGTGCGGCGAGCCGGTCGACCCATACGGCGGCGTCGGCGAGGGTTTCGCCGCGGGCGGTGCGCAGCAGGCCTTCGACGTGTTCGGCGGTCTCGTCGGTCCGGGCGGCGGCGTGTGCGGTGAGCTGGGCGATCGCGTCGTACTCGGCGATGACCTGGCGGGCGGTGTCGCGGATCTCGGCGAGCGGCGCGGCGAGGTCGCCGAGGCCGTGGTGGCCGAGCCAGTGGTGGCGGTCGGCGGTGCGGGTGCAGGCGGCGAGGACGGCCTGGTGGCCGGCCGGGGTGTCGGCGCCGGCCGCGGCCAGACGGGCGAGGGCGAGGCAGTCGGCCAGTCCGCGGACCAGGTCGGCGTTGCCGATGCGGGCCAACGGGCCGGTGCCGGGCGGCTGTTCGGCGGCGAAGCGCTCGCTGGTGAACGGGGTCTGCCACAGCTGGACGGGGTGCAGCCGGGTGGGGCCGTCCTCGGCGGGGCGCAGGGCGATCAGGGTGCCGTCGGCGAGCAGCGCGTAGCCCTGGCAGGGCAGCGGGGCGGCGGCTTCCTGGCGGACGCTGTTGTACGGCTGCAGCAGGGCGCGGCCGTCGGCGGGGGAGCGGAACTCGTACAGCACGTCCTCGCCGTTGGGCGAGAGGACGGTGCGCTCGTACGCCAGGCCGTCGACGGGCTGGTCGAAGGTGCGCACGGTGCCGTCCGCGAGGTGGCAGCCGCCGGGGAAGGCCACGCCCTGGTCGGCGGGCAGGCGCAGGCAGGCCTGGCCGAGCGCGTCGATCCGGGTGACCGTGCCGGTGGGCAGGTGCACCACCAGGTGCCGGACGGTGTCCTCCTGGTAGGGGCGTACGCGCACCAGCAGCAGGGTGCCCAGCCGGGCGTGGGCGATCTGCGCGTCGGCGAGGGTCTGCAGGGCCTCGGCGAGTGGTTCGCGGTGCAGTTCCCGGCCGTCGGGGGCGGCCAGGGTCAGCCGGCCGCCGTCGACGCCGAGGTGCAGTTCGCCGGCCAGGGCGGCGCGGGGCGGGCGACCGGGGCCGGCGGGCAGCTGGTCGTCGCGGGTCAGTGCCGTCCAGGTGAGCTGCTGGCCGTCGGCGGGGGTGTGGTCGCGTTCGCCGCGCCCGTCGAGGTAGGCGGGCCGGGCGTCGTCGGCGCCGTCGTCCAGGCGCCAGCGCAGTACCCGGACGTCGGCGGCGGCCGGGCCGGTGCGGAAGACGGCGAGCAGCCGGCCCGCCGTGGGGCGCAGCCGTTCCAGACGGGCGTCGCGGAAGTAGCGCCGCAGGTCGGCGAGGTCCTGGCGCAGCCGGGGGTCGTCCAGCAGGGTGCCCTCGGCGGGAGCGGGGGAGAGGTCGGGGTGGTGGACGCCGAGGACGTCGGTGAAGCCGGTGGGGTTGGTGGTGTCCGTGGCGTCGGTGGGGTCTGCGGGCCCGGTGAAGTCCGCGGCGGCGCCCGGGACTTCGGCGGGACGGGTGCCGAGCAGCAGCAGTCCGCCGGCGGCGGTGAGGTCCTGCGGGAGGCAGGCCCGGGCGGTGGTGAGCCGCCCGGTGCCGGTGAGCCGCAGCTCCCCGCCGCCGAACTCCTCGATCCGGCGGGCGTTCAACGCCTGTGCGCGGTCGGCAAGTTCGGCGGCGGACCGGGCGAGCCGGCCGCGCAGGACCTCGTAGGTTCCGGTGTCGAGTCGGGCGTCGAGGGCGTCCACGGTCAGTTCCTCGGGTGTTCGGTGGGTGACTACCTCGGTGGGTGACCACCTCGGCGGGTGACTGCCTCGGTGGGTGACTACTTGGAACCGTTGACGGAGGCGCCGGCCAGCGCCCCGATCGGCGTCTCGGCGACGCCCAGCTTCTGTGCCGACTCCAGCAGCCGGCTCAGCTGCCCGGCCTGTTCGCCCGTCCCCGAGCCGATCAGCCTCATCAGCAGCGCGGACACCGTCAGGTTCTGCACGTCCGCCGTGGAGACCGAGGACAGCACCCGGGTGAGGTCGTCGGTGAAGCTGGACCGTCCGTCCAGCCACGGGCCGGCCAGGGCCTGCGCGGTCTGCGAGTGGCCGACGAAGGCGTCGATGCTCCTGCCGGCCGTCACCGACTGCACCAGCCGGTCGAAGAACACCGAGTCCCCGCCGACGATGTCGATCTTCGCCTTCTCCAGCCCGGCCGCGACCAGCGCCGCCTGCGCCTCGGCGATCTGCCGCTGGGTGTCCAGCCCGGCCAGCCGGACGTCCTTCTCGGCGGCCAGCCGCAGCCGGTACTCCTCGTGCCCGCGCGAGGCCTCGTCCAGCTTGGCCATCGCCGCGGCCTTCTCGGTCAGACCCTCCGCCTCGGCCTTCAGCCGGGCACCGACCTCCAGCGCGGAGGCCTTGGCCTTCTCGGCCTGGACGACGGCCTCGGCGAGGCCCACCTTCTCCACCGCCGCGGCCTCCTGCTCCCGCACCTCGGCCCGGGCCAGGCCCTCGGCGGCGGCCTCCGCCCGGATGCCCTGCGCCAGCCGGATCTTGGCGGTCGCGTCCAGCTCGGCGGCCTGCTGCCGGGCCTCGGCCAGCACCAGCGCCTCGCGGGCCTTGTGCGAGGCGGCCTGCTCGGCGGCCTCGGCGGCCTTGATGTCCTTGACGAGCTTCTCCTGGGCCTCCGCCTCGGCCTGGATGATGACGGCCTTGCGGACGCGCTCGGCCTCCTCGACCGCCCGCAGCGTCTTGACGGCCTCCTCCTGCTCGGCGACGGTGCGGTCCACCGCGACCCGCTCGCGGACCACGTCGGCGACCTCCCGCTTGGCGGACTCGACCTCCTTCACCTTGGCGATGGTGGCGAGCTCGGTCTCCCGCTCGCGGCCGACCACCTCCAGCAGGCGGTCCTTCTCGATCCGCTCGCTCTCCACGGCGATCACCCGCTCGCGGTTCTTCTGCGCCACCGCGACCTCGCGGGCCTGGTTCTCCCGCTGCACCCCGAGCAGTTCCTCGGTCCGCAGGAAGGCCGTCTGCGCGGTGAGCCGCTCCTCCTCCTGCACCCGGGCGATCACCGCGTCCTCCTTGGCCCGCAGGGTCTCGATCTCGCGGCGCTGGCGGATCTCGGCGTCGGCCTGGCGGCGTTCGAGCTCCAGGACGGTCTCCCGGGCGTCCACGTTCTGCCGGGTGATCTCCTTCTCCTCGGTGCGCTGGTACTCGTTGGTGCGCACGTGCTCGATCGCGGTCAGCTCGGTGATCTTGCGGATGCCCTGCGCGTCCAGGATGTTGTCGGAGTCCAGCTGGCTCATCGGCGTCTGTTCCAGGTGGTCGATGGCCGCGTCCTCGAGGGTGTAGCCGTTGAGGTCGGTGCCGATGACCGCGATGATCTGGTCCCGGAACTCGTGCCGGTGCGTGTACAGGTCGGTGAAGTCCAGCTGCTTGCCGACGGTCTTCAACGCCTCGGCGAACTTCGCGGCGAAGAAGTCCTGGATCGCCTGCGAGTCGCTGGCCCGGGCGGTGCCGATCGACTGCGCCACCTTGATGACGTCCTCGACGGTCTTGTTCACCCGGACGAAGAAGGAGATCCGGATGTCCGCGCGGATGTTGTCCCGGCAGATCAGGCCGTCCCGGCCGGCCCGGTGGATCTCCACCGTCTTGGCGGTGATGTCCATCAGCTCGGCCTTGTGCAGGACCGGCAGGACGATCGCGCCGGTGAAGGTGACGTCCACCTTCTTCGTCCGGGAGACGATCAGTGCCTTGCCCTGCTCGACCTTCTGGAACAGGCGGCCCACGAACAGCAGCATGGCGAGCACGATGAGCAGCACGACGGCGACGAGCACGCCGAAACCCACGGCGATGGTGTCCATCACGGAGTCCTTTGACGATGGCGAGTTGGTGCGGAGTGGAAAGTGGATGGAGTGAAGTGACGGTCCGTCAGGTAGGGCCCGTCAGGTGAGGCCTGGCGGCGACGGGTCGAACGGCGCCACCAGGAAGTGCTCGCCCTCCGCGTCGTAGTCGAAGATCAGGGCGGTCCGCCCGGCGGTCAGCCCCGGCTCGGGGGTGGGCGTACGGACCTGGACGGTCGCGGTGGAGCCGTCCTCGGCGGTCACCTCGGCCTGCCCGAAGTCGGCCGTCACCCGGCCGGTGCGGATCACGCAGACCCGGCCGACGAAATCCGCCCGGGTCGCCGGCCGGTCCTCCGGGAACAGCCGGGACAGCGGCCTGACGAGCAGCCGGGTGCCCGCCCAGGAGGCCACCAGCGCGACGGCGAGCACGCCGCCGCGCGCCGGTGCCCCCGAGGTGAGCGCGGTGCCGGCCAGGCTGACGAACCAGGCGAGCGCGACCAGCAGCGACACCGCCACCGTCACGGGCACCCCGCCCAGCCCCAGCGCGTCCAGCACGCCCCCGTGGTGGCCGGCCCCCGGGCGGGAGCCGGTCCCCCCGTGCTCCGCGCTCCCCCCGTTGGTGCCATGCCCGCCGGCACCGTGCCCCCCGGCACTGTGCCCGACGTGCCCCCCGGCACCGTGCCCGACGTGACCGGCACCCCCGTGGTGCCCGACGCCGTGTCCCCCGTGCACGGCGTCGAGCCCCAGTCCGCCGAGCAGCATCAGCAGCCAGTACCCGACGACCACCACCAGCGCGAAGCTGAACAGCGCCGTCGGAAAGGCCAGCGCGGCCGTGAAGAACCCCCCTGTCCCGGCCACGCTCCCCCGCCTTTCCCCCGGCCCCGCGATTCGGCGCCGGGGAGATCATGGCAGCGGGGGAGCCCGTCGCACATTGCCAGGATCCGGCAATCTTTACGGCCTTTTGACACCCTGGTACACGCGGCCCGCGTGACACTGCGACAGCCCGGCAACAGGACGGTCGCCGGGCTGTCGCAGCGGCCGCGCGCAGGTTCGAGGTGACGGGTTACAGGGGCTGCTCCGGCCAGCCCAGCAGCCGGGCGCCCATCGCCGCCGTCTCCAGGGTGAAGCGCTGCAGCGCGTCCGACGGGTCGTACCCCGTGAGCGCCTTGATCCGCTCCAGCCGGTAGCCCAGCGTGCGCACGCTCAACCCCAGCCGGCGCGCCGCCTCCGCGTTCACGTACGCGGCCTCCGCCTGCACCGCGATGGTGTCCAGCAGCGGGCGGGCGCCGCCGCGGGCCTCGGTCAGCGGGCCGAGCACGCTGCGCACCAGGTCCGCCATGGCCGCCCGGTCGCGCATCAGCACCGGGAAGACCAGCAGCTCCTCGGCCTTCAGCTGTCGCGCCGGCAGGCCCAGGCGCCGCGCGTAGTCCAGCGCGTCCAACGCCTCCTCGTAACTGCGCGGCACCCCGCTCGGCCCCGAATGCCGGCGGCCGGTGGCCACCCGTAGCACCGGGCGGTAGCCGGGGCCCGGGCGCAGCGTCAGATCGGCGAACGCCTCCAGGACGGCCCGCTCGGAGTCCGGGGCGATGCAGACCAGCCGGCCGTCCTTGCTCGCCAGCAGCACGTCCCGCTCGCCGAAGCGCCCGGCCAGCTCCCGCTCCAGCCGGTGCACCAGCGGATGGACGTCCGCGAACGGCTCGTCACCCACCGCGACCGCCACCGTGTACGCGCCCGCCAGCCGCAGCCCGAACCGCTCCGCGCGCTCGGCGAGCAGCCCGAGGTCACTGCGGCCGAACAGCAGGTCGTCGATGAACTCCCGCCTGGCTGCCTCCTCCTGACGGACCGCCAGGCGCTGCGCCCGCTCGTGGCCCTCGCCCAGCGCGGCCAGCGCGGCATCGGCGGCGGCCAGTACCGCGTCGCCCGTCCGGCGCAGCTCGCCGACGCTGGTCGCGGCGGTCGTCCCGGGCAGCGTCTGCCAGGCCCGCCGGGCCGCCGCCAAGCAGTGCGACACCACCTCGCGCAGCCCGAACCCGGCCTCCGCGCAGTGCTCGCCGAGCTTGCGCAGACCCTCCAGCTCGTCGCGCCGCAGCAGCCTGCCGGTGCGCGAGACCTCGGCGAGCAGGACGAGGTAGGCCTCGGCCAGCTCGGCGGGTATGTCGTAGTCGGTCCCCTCGCTTCCCTCGGTCACCGTGTCCTGCCATCCCCCGTACGACCTGCCGATTCGGCGCTGAAGACTAGCAGGATCGATACGCCCCGAGAGTGCGACGGGGGCGCCTCGGTACCGCAGCTCGCGGGAGCCCGGGGGCCTACCGTTCGCGGAAGTTCAGCACGAAACGCGCGCTGCTGCCGTCGATCCGCCGCCGCACGTACAGGGCCGCCGTGCCGTCCGGGGTGCAGCTCACTCCCTCGCGGACCAGCAGGGCGGTGCCAGGCGGGACGCCCAGCAGCTCGGCGTCCGCGAGGTCCGCGCCGACCGCCCCGAAAGCCCGCCAGTCGTACTCCAGCTGCACCCCGGCGGCCCGCGCCAGGTCCAGCACCAGGTTCCCGGGGCGGCCCGGCCGCACCAGGTCGGCGGGCAGCGGGCCGAACGGCACCCAGTAGCTGCTGACCGCCCGGGCCCGCCCGCCCAGGCGGATCACCGAGTCCACCCGGGACAGCTCCTGCGGCGTGCGGCCCAGCCGGTGGGCCGCCTCCACGTCCTGCGCCGAGCCGGTCACGGGCGGCGCGGCCACCACGAACTCGCCGTCCCCCGGCTCGCCCGCCAGGCCGCCCTCCAGACCGCCGTCGGGCAGTGCGGCGTGCACGCTGCCCAGGTCGAAGCGCTGACTGCGCGGGTCCACGGCGATGGACACCCGGACGGCGGGCGGGCGGACGAAGGTGCCGACGCCCCGGCGGATCTCCACCACGGCCGCCCGTTCCAGCTCCGCCACCGCCTGCCGTACGGTCAGCCGGTTCACGCCGAACTCGGTGCTCAGCTCCGGTTCGCTCGGCAGCCGGGCGCCGGCCGGGTACGCGCCGGTGTCGATGCGCTCCTGGAGCCGACGGGCCAGCCGGCGGTACAGCGGGGTGCTCGGCGGGTTCGGGGTGCCCGGGGTGTTCGCGGTGTTCGGCGTGTTCGCGGGGTTGGTCGCCACGGGCTCGATCCTACGAAGCCCGCCTTCCGCTTCCGTCGCCGTCCCCTTCCCGCTCGCCGCCGCGGACCGACGGGAGTGGGATGGAGGGAGCGCCGGCCGGCGGCGGCTTGCCCGGCGACCCCGGGAGGCATTAGACATCTAGACGTCTAGATGTGCTCGCTCCCGCGCGGCTCCACCGAAAGGCCTCCCGCATGTCCCTGGTCAACTTCCGCGACCCCGCCGTCCTCGGCGACCCCGAAGGCCTGCGGGTCCGCTCCGGCGTGCTGTACCGCTCCGCCCAGCCCTTCCCGGCCGCCGACGAGGCCACCGTCGCCCAGCTGCGCGCCTGCGACATCCGCACCATCGTGGACCTGCGCGACCCGCGCGAGACCCACCCCGCCGACTGGGCCGCCGCCGAGGCCGCCGGGATAGCCGTCGTCGCCGCCCCCGTGAACCCGGCCACCGACGCCCTCACCGCGCGGATGAGCACCATGACCACGGCCGCCGACCTCGGCGACTTCTACGTCCTGCTCGCCGAGTCCGCCCCCGAGGCGCTCGCCGCCGCCGTCGAGGCCACCGTCCGCCCGGGCGCCGTCCTGTTGCACTGCGCGGCGGGCAAGGACCGCACCGGCCTGCTGACCGCTCTCCTCCTGGACCTGCTCGACGTCCCCGCGGACCGCATCGTCGCCGACTACGCCCGCACCACCGACGCCCTCCCGCAGATCTTCGCGGGCCTGTCGGAGCGCCACCGCACCGCCCTCAACGACCCCACCACCGCCGCCCGCGTCAGCGACGGCCAGGGCCGCCACCTCACCATCCCCGCCCCGCTCCTGGAGGCCCCGGCCGAGGCGATGTCCGTCTTCCTCGACCGCGTCCGCACCCACCACGGCGGCGCCGCCGCGTTCCTCCCCGCCTGCGGCATCCCGGCGGCCACCCTGGGCGCCTTCCGCGCGAAGGCGGGGGCGGCGGCCGCGGCCTGACCCGGCCGACGGCCGACGGCCGCCATCCGGTGGCCGTCGGCCGCGCGGGCCCTCAGACGTCCCGCCGCCGCACCACGACCGCCGTCACGGCGACCGCGGCGCCCGCCCACACCCCCATCGTGATCCAGGAGTCCAGCACGCTCGGCGCGTACTTCCCCATCGTGCTCGCGGAGTGGGGGTTGAGGGTGAGCCGCTGGACGGTGGCCAGCGGGAGATGGGTACCGATCTCCTTCAGCCACCGGTAGCGGTCCCCGCCGAACATCATCGGCATGATGAACATCAGCATCACCAGGGACACGATCGAGGCGGTGGCGTGCCGCAGCAGCGCGCCGAGCGCCATGCCGATCAGCGCGCAGGCGGGCACGATCGCCGCGTAGCCGAGGACGGCCCGCAGGCAGCCCTCGTCGGTGATGGAGAGCCCGACGTGCCGGGAGGCCAGCATCGCGTTGGTGGCGAAGAAGGACGCCGCCGACACCGCGATCCCGGCGAGCGCGGTGATCCCGCCGATCAGCAGCACCTTGGCCGCGATCACGCCGCGCCGGTCCGGCACGGCGGCGAAGGTGGTGCGGATCATGCCGGTGGTGTACTCGCCGAACACGGTGATCGCGCCGAGACTGCCGGCCGCGATCGCCATCAGGTCGGCGGCGATGCTGCCGAGGCCGTGGAACAGCGGGTCGTACCGGTACGGCGGCAGGCCGGGCATCGGCGCGGGCGGGTGGTCGATGTACGTCAGGTCGGTGTGGACGGCGTTCAGGTTGACCGCGATCGCCACCAGCGAGGCGAGCACCAGCACCCAGTACGTCGACCGCAGCGAGCGCAGTTTGATCCACTCGGCGGCGAGCAGGTCGGTGAAGCGGGGCGCCGGGTCGGCGGGGCGGGCGGCTGCCGCGGGGCGGTCCGCGCGGTGAACGGTCACGGTGCTCATCGGGCCTCTCCAGCCAGGTACTCGACGCTGTCAGCGGTCAGGGACATGAACGCGGACTCCAGGGAGGACGTCCGGGCGGCGAGCTCGTGCAGCACCACGCCGTGCCGCAGGGCGAGTTCGCCGATCCGTTCGACGGTCAGCCCGGTGACGATCCCCAGCTGCGGCTCCACCTGCTGCACGTCGGCGCCTTCGGCCCGCAACACCCCGGCCAGCGAGGCGAGTTCCGGGGTCCGTACGGCCACCGACGACACCGCGTTGCGGGCCGAGAACTCGGCGAGGCTCTCGTCGGCGATCAGCCGTCCGCGCCCGATCACCACCAGCCGGTCCGCGGTGTGCTCCATCTCGGCCATCATGTGGCTGGAGACGAACACCGTCCGGCCCTCGTCGGCGAGGCGGCGGAACAGCCCGCGCACCCACAGCACGCCCTCCGGGTCCAGGCCGTTCAGCGGCTCGTCGAAGAGCAGCACCGGCGGGTCGCCGAGCAGCGCGCCCGCGATGCCCAGGCGCTGCTTCATGCCCAGCGAGTAGCCGCCGATGCGGCGCCCGGCGGCCTTGCCGAGCCCGACCTCCGCCAGCACCTCGTCCACCCGCCCCAGCGGGATGCGGTTGCTGCGGGCCAGCGCCGACAGGTGGGCCCGGGCGCTGCGCCCGCCGTGGACGTCGCCCGCGTCGAGCAGGGCGCCGACGTGCCGCAGGCCGCGCGGCCGGTGGGCGAAGGGCGCCCCGTCGACGGTGACGGTGCCCCCGGTCGGGGTGTTGAGGCCCAGGATCATCCGCAGCGTGGTGGACTTCCCGGCGCCGTTGGGGCCGAGGAAGCCGGTGACGGCTCCGGGCCGGACGGTGAAGGTCAACTGGTCGACGGCCGTGGTGGCGCCGTACCGCTTGGTCAGTCGCTCGATCTCGATCACGGGGACAACGCTGCCGGTCCCGGGCCCCGTCGGGCATCGGGCCGCGGGCCACAACCGGGCGGCGCGGCACTGGCCCCGGGGCTTACGCCCGCGGGCCGATGCGCCGCCGCGCGGGCCGCCGCTACCATCGCGTCATGATCACCGAATCCCGCCCGCCGCTGCTCAGGCGCCTGCCCGCGGGCCTGTGGGTGGGAGCGGTCTGGACGGCACTGATCGTGTTCCGGGTGTTCACCCGGGACAACGAGCTGCGGAACCTGTTCCGCTACCACGGCAACCCCGAGGACATGGCGCTCCTCGTCACGGCCCTGGTCACCACCCTGGTCGCGCTGCTGCTGGTCCGCCTGCCGCTGGCCGCCATCGCGGTGGCCCTCGCCGGCAGCATCTTCACGCTCGGGATGCGGGAGGTCCCGGAGGCGTCGGGGCTGCAGTTCCTGATCGCCGACGGCGTGGTCGGCTACTGCGCCGCCACCCGCCCGCGCCCCGTCTCGCTGAGCGCCCTCGGGCTGCCGCTCGCCACGCTCGGCGCGCTCTTCGCCTGGGGCGCCGTCCGCGACTATCCCGTCAACCCGCTCGCCTACATCGGTTACGCCGCCACCGTCCTGATGGCCTGGCTGGTCGGCAACACCGTGCACCAGAGCCGCGCCCACGCCGAGGCACTGCGCGACCGGGCCTCCGAGCAGGCCATCACCGCCGAACGGCTGCGCATCGCCCGCGAGTTGCACGACATGGTCGCCCACAGCATCGGCATCATCGCGATCCAGGCCGGCATGGGCAGCCGGGTCATGGACACCCAGCCCGCCGAGACCCGGGGCGCCCTGGAGGCGATCGAGGCCACCAGCCGGGAGACCCTGGCCGGACTGCGCCGGATGCTCGGCGCGCTGCGGGCCGGCGCGCACGAGGCCGCGCCGCTCGACGTCGCCCCGGGCCTCGCCGCGTTGGACCGGCTCGTGGAGAAGAACGCGGGCGCCGGCGTCCGGGTCGCGGTGACCCGGGCCGGCGAGCCCCGCGCGCTGCCCGCCGACCTCGACCTCGCCGCCTTCCGGATCGTCCAGGAGGCGGTGACCAACGTCGTCAAGCACTCCGGCACCCGCGACTGCCACGTCACCGTCGACTACCGGCCGGACGACGTGGCCGTCACCGTCGTGGACCTGGGCGCCGGCCCGGCGACGGCCACCCCCGGCACCGGCTACGGCATCGCCGGCATGCGCGAACGCGTCGCCCTGCTGCACGGCGAGTTCAGCGCCGGCCCGCGCCCCCAAGGCGGCTTCCGGGTCGCCGCCCGACTGCCGATCCCCCTGGAGGTGGCGTCGTGATCCGCGTCGTCCTGGTCGACGACCAGCCGCTCATCCGCACCGGCCTGCGCGTGCTCATCGCCGACGCGCCCGACCTGGAGGTGGTCGGCGAGGCCGGCCACGGCGCCGAGGCCGTCGAGCTGGCCGGCCGGCTGCGCCCCGACGTCGCGGTGATGGACATCCGGATGCCCGGCATGGACGGCATCGAGGCCACCCGCCGGATCACCGCCGACCCGGACCTGCCCACCCACGTCCTCGTCCTCACCACCTTCGACGACGACGACTACGTGTACGGCGCGCTGCGGGCCGGCGCGAGCGGCTTCCTCGTCAAGGACCTCGCGCTGGAGACCATCCTGGACGGCATCCGAGTCGTCGCCGCCGGGGACGCCCTGCTGGCCCCCGGCATCACCCGCCGGCTGATCGGCGAGTTCGCGGCCCGCCCGCAGGAGGCGGCCCGGCAGCCGCGCAGGCCCGTCGCCGAGGCCGTCACCGAGCGCGAGCGAGAGGTGCTGACCCTGGTCGGCCGGGGCCTGTCCAACGCCGAGATCGCCGTGGAGCTCACCATCAGCGTGGCCACCGTCAAGGCCCACGTCGCCCGGCTGTTCACCAAGCTCGACGCCCGCGACCGGGTCCACCTGGTCATCCAGGCCTACGAGTTCGGGCTGGTCGGCCCATGACGGAAGGCGCCGGGGCGGGCCCGCACGGCCACCCCGGCGCCTCGTCCCCGACCGGGCGTCAGTGCACGGTCGCGTGCGCGATCCCGCAGCCGCCCGCACCGCCGTCGTAGTCGTTCGCCCAGGTGCCCTGCATGGCGAACGAGCCGGTCGCGAAGGCCACGTTCTGCGCGCCGCCGACACCGCCGGTGCCCTTCCAGGCGCCGTCAGCCGTCAGCCGCTTTACGGTTCGCCGTTCACCGTTCGCCGCGACCGGTGCGGTCACGGTCCCGCGACCTCACCGATCCGCACGATCCGCCCGTGCGAGTCCAGCACCACGTCGTACGCGTTCCCGTGGCAGCCGAAGGGGTCGGCCGCGTCGCGCTCCGCCAGGCAGTCGTTGAGGTGGGTGATCAGCTCCGCCAGCGCGACGGGCTTGGCCGGGTCGTCGTGCGGACGGTCGACCAGGGTCGCCGTGACGCCCGCCGCGGCGAAGCCGTAGTGGACGGGGGTGCCGGTGGGGGCGTAGCGGGCGGGGTCGCAGGTGTAACGGGCGGGCTGGGCGGTGATTTCGGCGGGGCCGGCGGAGACGACGACGAGGATCTCGTGGCCGGGGGTGCCGGCGGGGGCCGTACAGCCGGGGGCCGAGGCCGAGCCCGGGCCGGTCGTCGGCGTGGCGGGAGCCTGACCGGTGGCGGGGGCGTAGGCCGCCTCGCTCTCGGTGCCGTCCTCCGGGAGGTAGCCCTGGTCGTCCTGGTAGCCCTGGTAGCCCTGGTCGTCCTGGCCGTCCTCCTCGTCCTGGTCGTCGAGGACGTCGTCGGCGTTCTCGGCGGCGACCGCGGCGGCGGAGGCGGCCGCCACGGTGGGGCGGGAGTCGGCGGGGGTGCAGCCGGAGAGGGCGACTGCGGTGGCGCCGGCCAGCAGGGCGGCGGCGAGGAGGGTGCGGGACACGGCCATGACGCACAGTCTCCCCGGGCGGCGGTGGAAGTCGGTACTCGTGATCACGACGGACGCCCGGGAAGCGGTTCCCTCCCCCGCCAGGACGTGCGGGTCCGGCGGGGGAGGGAAGACGGTGCGGCGGCGTCAGGCCGCCACCGGCCGCGGCCCCTCGTACGCTTCGCGCAGCCGCGTCTGGGCCTCCTCGCCGACGTCCAGGTGGTCGAGCCCGAGCAGGGCCGCGCCGAGGACGGGCGGTGCGACGACGACGCGGGGTTCGGCCAGCGGGGCGGCCTTCGCGAGGCGGGCCTTCAGGTTGTCGAGGAGCAGGGGCTGTCCGGCGGCGAGGACACCGCCGCCGAGGACCACCGGGGCCGGGGAGTCCAGCAGTTCGAGGCGGCCCAGGGCGACGACGGCCAGCCGGACGATCTCGTCGGCCTGGCGGTCGATCAGCTCCAGCGCGACGCGGTCCCCGTCCCGGGCGACCGCGAACAGCACCCGGACGATCTCGTGCAGCCGGGTGCCCGGCAGGTGCCCGAGGTGGACGGCCTCGGCGACGGCGCCGGCGCTGGGCAGGCCGTAGTGCTCGGCGATGGCCCGGGCGAGGGCGGTGGGCCCGCCGCGGCCGTCCTCGGACCGGACGGCGTGCCACATGCTGGTGATGGCCAGGCCCGAACCGCCGCCCCAGTCGCCGGTGAGCTCGCCGAGGGCGGGGAAGCGGGCGGTGCGGCCGTCCGGGAGGAGGCCGACGCAGTTGATGCCGGCGCCGCAGACGACGGCCACGCCGCGCGGGCCGTCGGTGCCGGCCCGGAGCAGGCCGAAGGTGTCGTTGACGACGGTGTTGCTGACGCCCCACGGATGGGCTTCGAGGGCGGCGCGCAGCCCCTCCTCCTCGACCGGCAGGTCGGCGTTGGCGAGGCAGGCGCTGACGTGGCTGGTGAGCACGCCGTGCCAGGCCGGGTGGCCGGCCTCGGCGGCGGCGTGGGCGACCAGCGGGGCGAGGCCGGCGACGGCTGCGGCGCCGCCGATCTTCTGGGGTTCGAAGCCGCCGCCGCGGGCGGTGCCGAGGACGGTGCCGTCGGCGCCGATCAGGGCGACGTCGGTCTTGGAGTTTCCCGCGTCGATGGCGAGGACGCCGGGCAGGAGTGGGTCGGGCTGGTGGGTCATCAGGTCCCCGCGGCTCGTACGTGGCCCGGCCGTCGGTCTCGGCCGGGGTGCCCGGCCGCGCTGCGGCGGCCGGGGGTGGGCGGTCTCCTCGCGGGCCGGGTCAGGCCCAGGCGAGGTGCCCGCGGTTGTGGGCGAGCAGCCGGTCGGTGAGCTGGTCGGCGAGCTCGATCTGGCCGACCAGCGGGTGGGCGAGCAGGGCGTCGAAGACCCGGTCGCGGCCGCCGTGCAGGGCGGCGTCGAGGGCGAGGTGCTCGTACGCGGTGACGGCGGCGACGAGTCCGGCGTACAGCGGCTCCAGCGGGCGCTGCGGCAGCGGGCGGACGCCTGCCGCGTCGACCTCGGCCGGCACCTCGATGACGGCGTCGTCCGGGAGGAACGGCAGGACCCCGTCGTTGCGGGTGTTGACCACCTGCACGGAGGTGCCGCCGCCGGTCCCGAGCAGGGCGGCGATCAGCTGGACGGCGGCTTCGGAGTAGAAGGCGCCGCCGCGCTTGCCGAGGAGTTCCGGCTTGGTGTCCAGGGCCGGGTCGGCGTACAGCTCCAGCAGCTGCCGCTCGATCTCGGCGACCTGCGCGGCGCGCGAGCCCTGCTCCTTCAGCTCGGCGACCACCGCGTCGTGCTGGTAGAAGTACCGCAGGTAGTAGGACGGCACGACGCCGAGCCGCTCGATGACGGGCTGCGGCAGGTGCAGGTCCGCCGCGATCTCCTTGCCGTACGAGGCCAGCAGCTCGGGCAGCACCTCCCGTCCGGCCGCGGCGCCCGGGGCGTCCAGCAGCGTCACCCCGCGCTCCCAGGTCAGGTGGTTCAGCCCGACGTGGTCGAGCCGGACCAGCTCCGGGTCCACCCCGAGGTGCCCGGCGAACTTGCGCTGGAAGCCGATGGCGACGTTGCACAGCCCGACGGCCTTGTGGCCGGCCGTCTGCAGGGCCCGGGTGACGATGCCGACCGGGTTGGTGAAGTCCACGATCCAGGCGTCCGGGTTGGTCCGGCGCACCTGCTCGGCGATGTCGAGGACCACCGGGACGGTGCGCAGCGCCTTGGCGAGACCGCCGGCGCCGGTGGTCTCCTGCCCGACGCAGCCGCACTCCAGCGGCCAGGTCTCGTCCTGGTCGCGCGCCGCCTGCCCGCCGACGCGCAGCTGCAGCAGGACGGCGTCGGCGTCCGCGACGCCCGCCGCCAGGTCCGTCGTGACGGTGACCGCCGCGCCGTGCCCCTGCTTGGCGAAGATCCGCCGGGCGAGCCCGCCGATCAGCTCCAGCCGGTCGGCGGCCGGGTCGATCAGCACCAGCTCGCCGATCGGCAGGCTGTCGCGCAGCCGGGCGAAGCCGTCGACCAGCTCCGGCGTGTACGTCGAACCGCCGCCGACGATGGCCAGCTTGAGGGAGGAAGCTCCGGACGTCTTCGGTGCGGACATCAGCCCTTGACCCCTGTCAGTGTCACGCCTTCGATGAAGGCCTTCTGAGCGAAGAAGAAGAGGACGATCACCGGCGCCATCACCAGCAGGGTGGCGGCCATGGTGAGGTTCCAGTTGGTGTGGTGGGCGGCCTTGAACGACTCCAGCCCGTACGAGAGCGTCCAGGCGTCGTGGTTGTTGCTGGCGTAGATCTGCGGGCCGAAGTAGTCGTTCCAGCAGTAGAAGAACTGGAACAGGGCGACCGCCGCGATGGCCGGTTTGGCCATCGGCAGGACCACCCGCAGCAGGGTCCGCAGGTCGCCGCAGCCGTCGATCCGGGCGGCCTCGAGGTACTCGTTGGGGATGGTCAGCAGGAACTGGCGCAGCAGGAAGATGGTGAACGCGTCGCCGAAGGCCATCGGGATGATCAGCGGCCAGAGCGAGCCGCCCAGGCCCATCTGCTTGGCCCAGAACAGGTACATCGGGATGACGGTGACCTGCGGCGGCAGCATCATCATCGCGATGACGGCCATCAGTGCCAGGTTGCGGCCGCGGAAGCGGAACTTGGCGAGCGCGTAGGCGACGGGCAGGCTGGAGACGACGGTCAGCAGGGTGCCGAGGCCGGCGTAGAGCAGCGTGTTGCGCCACCAGGTGAGGAAGCCGGGCGTGTTCCAGACCTTGCCGTAGTTGCCCCAGTGCCAGTCGGTGGGCCAGTAGTCGGTGGTGAGCGCCTGCCGGTCCGACATCACCGAGGTGAGGAAGACGAAGACGAACGGCAGCAGGAAGAACAGCGCGGCGGCGATGGCCAGGGAGTGCACGGCCACCCAGTGGAGCAGTTCCCGGCGCCGGGCGGCCCGGGCGGCGGGCCCGCCGGTGCGGGTGGGACGGGCGGGGCCGGACGGCGCCGGCGCCTCGCTGAGCGTGTTGCTGAGAGTCATGATCAGGTCCTCACTGGCCCGCTAGTCGTCGCTCGCCATGAAGCCGGACCGGCGGCGGAGCAGGATCGAGGTGACGGCCATCGAGATGGCGAACAGCACGAGGGCGACGACGCAGGCCGCGCCGTAGTTGAAGCGCTGGAAGCCGAGGTTGTAGACCATCTGCGGCAGGGTCCAGGTGGAGCCGCTCGGGTAGCCCGGCTCGAACTGCTGGCCGGAGTTGCCCGCGATGCCGCTGGCGACCTTCCCGGCGACCAGCGCCTGCGTGTAGTACTGCATGGTCTGGATGACCCCGGTGACCACCGCGAACATGATGATCGGCGAGATGTTCGGCAGCGTGACGTACCGGAACCGCTGGAACGGGCCGGCGCCGTCCAGTTCGGCCGCCTCGTACTGCTCCCTGGGGACGTCCAGCAGCGAGGCCATGAAGATGACCATCAGGTCGCCGATGCCCCACATGGCGAGCAGGGTGAGCGCCGGCTTGGACCAGTCGGGGGAGGCGAACCAGCCGGGCTGCGGCAGGCCGAGATCGCCGAGCAGGTGGTTGACCGGGCCGGTGCCCGGGTTGAACAGGAAGGCGAAGGCGACGGTCGCGGCCACCGGCGGGGCCAGGTACGGCAGGTAGAAGACGGTGCGGAAGAAGCCGGCGCCGGTCTTCACCTTCGTGATGAGCATCCCGATGCCGAGGCCGAACGCGACCCGCAGGGTGACCATGACGACGACCAGCCACAGGGTGTTGCGCAGGCCCTGCCAGAACGTCGGCAGCTGGTTGAAGACGTAGTCCCAGTTCTTCAGGCCGTTGAAGGCCGGCGCGCCGAAGCCGTTGTACTGGGTGAAGGAGAAGTAGGCGGTGGAGACCAGCGGGTAGACGAAGAAGACGCCGAACCCGACCAGCCAGGGCGACAGGAAGGCGAGGGTGCGGGCCGCCTCCCGGCGGTGCTTGCGGCGCAGCAGGTGCTGCGTGCCGGGCGCCGCCGGGCCGGTCGGTCCGGCGTCCGCCGGCCCGTCGTTCCCCCTGCGGGTGCCGAACGCGAGTGACATGGGAGCTCCGTGGGCCGATCCCGGCGCTTACTTGGCCTGGGCGATGTCGGTGTCGATCTGCTTGGCCGTGCCGGCCAGCCCGGCCTGCAGGTCGGCCTGCTTGCCGGACTCGTAGTCGTAGCCCAGGTTCTGCAGGGAGACGATGTAGCCGCTGCCGTTGACGGCCGCCGGGGTGGTGCCGGAGTGGGCGTTCTTGGCGACGTCCAGGAAGGTCCTGAAGTTGTCGTCGCTCACCAGCTTCGGCGAGTCGAGCGCTTCGAAGGTGCTCGGCACGTTGTGGATCGCGTTGGCGAAGCTGACGACCGAATCTGTGTCCGTGGTCAGGTACTTGACGAACTCCCAGGCTGCGGCCTGCTTCTTGCTGGTGCCGGCGATGCCGATGATGGTGCCGGTCTGGTAGCCGCGGCCGTAGGTGTCGGCCTGGTCGTCCGGGACGGGGAACGCGGCGGTGGCCCAGTCGAAGTCGGGCTTGTCGGCGGTCAGCAGGGCGGTGCGCCACTCCCCGTCGATGGCCATCGCGACCTGGCCGGTGTTGAAGGGGTTCTTGGCGCTGAACTCCTCGCCGAAGGTCGAGCGGAACCGGTCCAGCTTGGCGTAGCCGCCGAGCTGGTCGACCATGCCCTTCTGCCACTTGAGCATCGCGGCGACCTTCGGGTCGGTGGCGATGCTCGACTTGCCGTCGGAGCCGAAGTAGCCGGGGCCGTACTGGCCGAGGAAGTGCTCGGTGGTGGACTCGTAGCCGTGGTAGAGCGGCATGAAGCCGAGCTGCTTGTACGAGTCGCCGTCGGCGACGGTCAGCGCGGCGGCGTCCGCGGCGAACTCGCTGAACGTCCTGGGCGGGTTCGCGATGCCGGCGGCGGCGAACGCCTTCTTGTTGTAGTAGAGGCCGTACGCGTCGCCCAGCAGCGGCAGCGAGCACTGGTTGCCCTGGAACTGCGTGTAGTTGAGCATCGCGGCCGGGAAGGTCTTGACCGGGTCGATGCCGCTCTTCTGCAGCAACGGCTTGAGGTCGAGGAAGGCCTTGGTGGAACAGAACATGCCGACGTTGTTGGTGGTGAAGGAGGACACCACGTCGGGCGCGTCGGCACCACCGGCCCGCAGGGCCTGGTTGACCTTGTCGTCCTGGACGTTGTCCACGGCCTTGACGTGGATGGTGGGGTGGGCCTTCTCGAAGGCGGCGATGCGGTCGTTGATCGCCTTGGTCTCGTTGTCCTGGCTCCAGCCGTGCCAGAAGGCGATGGTGACGTCCTTGCCGCCGGCCGAGTCGTCGGTGCCGCCCGAGTCGCTGGAACCGGTGCAGGCGGAGGCGAGCAGGGCCAGGACGGCGCTGCCGGCGACGGCGACGATCGTGCGGCGGCCTCTGCGGGAGGTGGTGGCGTGCACTTCGAGGTCCTCCTGGGGGTGCGCGGGCAGGCGTCGTCGCCTCAGGTCCCGCGTTCGGGGGTCGGGGAGAGGTGGGTGCGGTGGACGAGGTGACAGGGAGCGTCAGTGGGTGGAGAAAACCGCCTCGCGGGCGTCGGACAGGGCGCGTTGCAGGGCACCGATCAGGACCGGCGAGCCCGGCAGGGCACTGCTGCGGACCTCCGGCCGGGCGATCGAGATCCGGGCCAAGTCGTCCTCGACGAGCGCCCGGAGGCGTTCGCCACCCGCGCTCGGCACGGCGCCGGACAGGACCACCAGCTCGGGGTCGACGACGGAGACGATCACGGCGAGCCCCACGGCCAGCCGCCCGGCCAGTTCGGCGAGGAAGCCGTCCCCGGCGCCCGGCGTCGCCAGCGCCCTGGCGATCGACTCCTGGGCGGTGGGCGCGCCGAGCCCGTGCTCGCGGGCCAGCGCCCGGACGGCGGGCGCACCGACCAGGGCCTGGAAACCACCGAAGTTGCGGCGCCGGGAGTCCCACTCGACGGGTGAGTCGGGCACCGGCATGTAGCCGACCTCCCCGGCGCCGCCGGTGAAGCCGCGGTGCAGCCGGCCGGCGATCACGATCGCGGCGCCGACACCCGCCTCCGCCCAGAGCAGGACGAAGTCCTCGAAGCCCGCCGCCGCGCCGGAAGCCTGTTCGGCGACGGCGGCCAGGTTCACGTCGTTCTCCAACGACACCGGCGCGCCGATCGCCTCGGACAACTCCTCCACCAGCCGCGGCGAGTGCCATCCGGGCAGGTGGGAGGCGTAGCGCAGCTTGCCGGTGACCGGGTCCGGGGCGCCGCCGACGCCGATCGCGACCGTGCGCAGACTGCCCTCGGCGAGCCCGGCGGCCCGGACCGCCGCCGAGACCGCGGCGGCGACTGCCGGGACGGTCCCGGCGGCCGGCACCCCCTTGGTGCTCACGGTGTGCTCGGCCAGCGTGGTGCCGGTGATGTCGGCGACCGCGACCCGGATCCCGCTGTTGGTGACGTCCAGCCCGGCGACGTACCCGGCAGCCGGATTCACCTGGTAGAGCTGCGCGTTGGGCCCCGGCCCGCCCGCCGTCGTACCGACCGGCAGCACCAGCCCGGCCGCCTCCAGCCGGGCCAGCAACTGGGAGGCGGTCGGCTTGGACAGTCCGGTCAGCGTGCCGATCTGGGTGCGGGAGAGCGGCCCGTTCGCCAGCAGCAGCTCGAGGGCGGCACGGTCGTTGATGGCCCGCAGGAGGCTCGGCGTGCCGGCGAGGGGGGCCTTGGCAGTGCTCTTGGTCATGCCGGGATCCTCTCCTTCCGCCCGCCCTGCGTGAACTGTTAGGAAACTTTCCAGTCGCTTGGGAAGGACCGTAGGCGCCGTGTCAGCGGAGTGTCAATGGCCGGTGAAGCGGAGGATGCCGAAGCGTTACCGGACACCACGGGGCCCCGCCCCCACAGCAGCGGGAGCGGCGCTCGCACTCGCCCAGCCTTCAAAAAATAAGCTCAAAATAAGTGTGCCGCCCCTCCTTAACCAAGGAGGGGCGGCACACTTATTTGACGAAGTTATTAAAGAAGACAGGACTTGTGATGTCACCCCTCGGTGAGCCGAGGGGTGACATCAATAGAAGCGACCAGAGAAGCGAAATGAGGGCAAGGCGCCTCATAGGTGCCCGCTGGACCATTGAGGGTTTCCCTTGACATGCTTTCGATTCCCCCCTCGCGGATCGAGAGGGAATCGCATAAAAATCGATTGAATAACCCGAGGTCCATGCAGGGAGGCGTGGGGCGATCGCGAGAGAGAAGTAAAGACAGAGAGGAATGGCGGCGGCCTCCTCCAGCAAGGAGGCCGCCGCCAGAAAACGGCAGATAGGCTGGTTAGCAACAGTTCACCTGCCCCGATCAGGGCAATAGGAGCTTGACTGTCGCTCCTCGGGGCCAGGGAGCGACAGCCAAAGGCGCGCAAGTAGCAAGCATGAAATTTGTCGATCGCCAAACTCGCTCCGGAGCGAGTGAACATTTCCGGGAGAGAGAAACAAAAGAAGTGGCGAAGGCCTCCTTTGACAAGGAGGCCGGAGTAGAAGTGCCGGTCGACAGCGGTGCCCCTTGGCGTGCCAAGGGGCACCGCAACAAAAGCATCATCAGGTCAATTGACCAGCCGAATGATCGGGGTCACCAGGGCTGTCGGTGCGAGAGGGACGATGCCCGAGGATTCCAGGTTCTGCCGAACCGCCGGGTGATCGAGCGGACCTTTTGCTGGGCTCATGCAGCATCGCCGCCTGGCCCGCGACTACGAAGCCCTGCCGCAACGATCCCACACGATGATCCACTGGGCCAGTCGAGCAAGTTCATGGTGCGAGTGGCGACTTGTACGGCACGATCGTTCAAGGCGATCGACTCCGACCCGCTCAGGAGGCCCACCATGGCACTGCACAAGCTCGGACAAGACCCCAACAGCCCCGAAGGCAAGTCCCCGACGGTCTACTTCGACGACGCGACGGGCAACTACATCCTCCAGGGCTGGAAGGTGCTCGACCCGGAACGTCTCGCGCAGATGGACATCCCCGGACACGAGACCGTGATCGAATTCCCCAAGCGCATGATGCAGTTCTTCCCGGAGGTGAACGGTGGCAGCAGTCCCATCGCTTGAGGATCTGCTGCGGACCTGCGCCCGCTCGGCTCTCCACCTGGAGATGCGCGACGGATACATGCGGGACGACCCGCTGTTCCTCCGTTGGCTCAGCGGACAGCGCGACGACCCTGCCGACCGCCCGTCGTGGTGGAGCCCCTGGTTGCAGCTCATCGAGGAGACCACGAGCCGCGGCGTCGAGGTGCGGCGCGCACGGGTCGTCTCGGAACCGGTGAGCGAGTACATCCGGTTCGAGCACGAGATCACGTTCCGGAACGTCGCCTCCGGTGAGCAGGTGAGGTGGCTTCCCCGTCGGCAGGCAACTGGCCTGGCGCTCCCGGGCAACGACTTCTGGCTGATCGACGGACAGCTTCTACTGGTCCATCACTTCAGCGGTGACGGCGACTTCGTCGATGACGAGGTCATCACCGATCCGCGGACCGTGAAGCTCTGCACCTCCGCCTTCGAGGCCGTCTGGGAACGGGCGGTCCCGCACGAGGACTTCCGGCTGCGCTGACCGTGTCCGCGTCGTCCAGCGTTCAGCAAGCCAAGCAGGCCCTCGGCCAGCGTCTGCGCGATATCCGGCGAGACTCCGGACTCAGCGCGCGGGCGCTGGCCGAGGCTGCTGGGTGGCATGAATCGAAGTGCTCCAAGATTCAGAGCGGCCGGATGATGCCCTCGGAGGCTGACCTACGTGCCTGGACGGCCATCTGCGGGGTCCCGGATCAGGCAGCAGACCTCATCGCGACGGCCCGGAACATCGAGGGAATGTACGTTGAGTGGCGGCGCCTTGAGCGCGCCGGCCTCAAACGGGCCCAGGAGTCCGTGCGCCCCCTGTTCGAGCGCACGCGGCGATTCCGGATGTACCAGTCGTGGGTCATCCCCGGCCTGCTCCAGACAGCGGCCTACACACGCGAAGTACTGCGCACGATCGTTTCCTTGCGCAGCATTCCCGACGATGTTGACGACGCTGTCGCCGTGCGAATGGAGCGGCAGAAGGTGCTGCATACGGGAGATCACCGGTTCGCCATCCTGATCGAGGAGTGGGTGCTGCACACCGTCATCGGCACTCCGGACATCCTGGTCGGCCAGCTCGGCCATCTCATCACCGTCGGCTCCCTCCCGTCGGTGAGTCTTGGGGTGATTCCCCTCGGTTCGACCAGAGGCGCTGGCTGGCCGGTTGAGTCCTTCACCGTCTACGACGATGCGCAGGTGAACGTCGAGCTCGTCTCCGCCCATCTCACCATCACTCAGCCGGCCGAGATTTCCGAGTACGGCCAGGCATTCTCCGAGCTGGCCAGCATCGCTGTCTACGGTGCTGAGGCAAGATCGCTCATCACTGGAGCCATCAACGCGCTCGGGTGAATGCGAGCAAGCTTAAGCAAGTTCGTCGACTGCGCATCCCGCTGCCCCCTACCGTCTCCAAACGTCACCAGTGCTCGCCCGGGTGCGGGCGAGCAGAGGTCAACCCGATTGGAGAGGTACATGAGCACCGTCACCATTGAGCCGGACCCGGAGGTCACCAACCTGACCCGCCGCCTGGACCACAAGGTCCCGGACGGCGACTTCGCCCCGGAGACGTCCGTCGAGTCCCTGACCCGTCGTCTGGACCACTCGGTCCCCGACGGGGACTTCGCCCCCACGGGCACGGAGGCCTGACCGCAGTTCCGAACTGATGCCGCTTGGTTGGCGGCATGAGCGGGTCGGTCCGGTGATCATCCGAGCCGACCCGCCGCTCGGCGTAGCACACACCTCCACCAAGGAGAGTCCGCATTGAAGACCGCCATCGCCACCCGCGTCCCCGTCGGCTCCTTCTTCGACCTTGACCGGAAAGACCCGGTGCTGACCCGGCTCCGCGAGGAAGGAGCCGAGCTGGCTCTCCCGTTCGCCCTGATGGAGCGCCTGGTGAAGTCGGGCACCCCCTACGCGGAGCACGCCCGTTCTCTTCGCAGTGAACCCGTGACCGTAGCCGGGGCCGCCTTCGGCTGGTTCGACGCCGAGCTTCCCGGTGAGATCGCCGACGAGATCAACCTGACGGACTACGAGATCGTCCAGCACACCGAAGAGCGCCGCGTGGCGCTGACGCAGGCCCTGGACCGCCTGTCGCTGATCCACCCTGAGGGGTTCGCCCGCGTGCGCGAATTCGTTCGGGGGCTGCTGTGGGTGGGCCTCAAGCCGGGCGTCCACTCGTCCTCGCTGACCAGCTCCAGCGACCCGGCACTCCCGTACGTCATCGTGTTCTCCGAGAAGGCCCGGCGCCACATCCCGCCGAACACCGTCAGCGAGGAGTCGTCCCACCTCTTCCTGGCGGAGAACATCCTGCACGAGGGCACCCATCAGTCGATCAGCTTCCACGTCCTCCAGAACCAGGTCTTCGCCGACGGGTACTCCTCCAGGACATCCCCCAGGATCGAGGTCAGGTGGCGGGCCGGGCAGGGAGAGGACCGCAACCAGTACTGGGAGATCGACAGGGCCTTCCACGCGACCTGCGTGTACAACGAGCTGCTGCGCTTCCGCCAGACCGAACTGCGCCGCGACGACCTGTCGCCCAACGAGCGCGCCAGCTTCCAGAGCGCCTACTACGAGGGGCTGCCGGCCGTCCGCTACCTCATGCGCGAACTCGAACTCCTGCGTGAGCACTTCTCCCCCCACGGGGTGGAGCTGTTGGCCGACCTGCGCCATCAGACCGACCAGCTGTAGTGCGCCACGCTGAATGGAATCGAACGACGGAGGGGTCGAGTGCTTGAGCACCTCATCACCCACGACGACAACCTGCGGATGGTCCCCACCGACCGGAACGAGCTGACCACTGCGGTCGGCCGACTCCACCAGGAACTGCAGGGCTTGTACGAGGGCACCGATCCCGCGCGTACTCGGGTCCTGACGAGATGGATCGGCATCGGCCAGATGTGCCTGGGCGACCACGAGGAGGCCCGTGTGTTCCTCCGGCAGTCGCTCGACTTGGCCGCAGCGATCGGCAACACCCGAGCCGTCGTAGCCACCGGGCTCAATCTCGCCGACGCGCACCGCTATGCCGGTGACGTGCAGACCGCGGACGCGCTCTACCGCAGCGCGCTGAACACTGCGCGAAGCCGGCACCCGGAACTCGTCGACTTCGCGCTCCAGCACACCGGCAAGCACCTCATGGAGCGCGGCGACCTCGCGGGTGCCCGGGACCATCTGCAACAAGCGCTGCGGCTACGGATCGACAAGGGGGACGCCGAGCTGATCGAGTCCACCCAGGCCGCGCTCGCCCGGGTGGAGCTGCTGATCGGCCAGGCCGAAGCATCGGCGGCCGACGACGCGGTGCCGCGCCGGTGGAGCGGTCAGTGGACCTCATGGCTCCAATCCCGCACCACGGCCCGGACGCCGGCCCGGTGGGCAGAGGACTTCCCCGCTCTCCGGGACGCCGTGCGCGGCCTCACTGCACACCAGCGCGTTCACCCGCGCCACCTGCCTGGTCAGCCGTTCCCCGCCGAGCTGGTCGCCGCCATGGCGGAGGAGGCCGAGAAGGCCGTAGCCGCTGACGGATACCTCCACAACGGCAAGTGGAACGCGGCAGTCGGCGAGACCGCGAACCGCTTCGCCGCACAAGTCGATCTGGCCGCAGTCGTAGCGCGGTCCACCGGCCTGGACGTCGAGCAGCCGCACACCGCCGTCTACATCGCGTACCTGGAGGAAGGGCAGTTCCTCGACTTCCACGTGGACGAGTCCGGCTTCGGCGAGGCCAACCTGATCCTCTGCCTCAAGCACGAGCGCCCTGCCAGGGCGCCCCGGGCCAGTACCACCGTCTTCATCAACGCCGACGGCCCCCTCGAATGCGACCTGGCCCCGGGTGACTGTGTCGTCTTCGACGGCGCGCTCACGCCGCACGGCCGGACGCCCCTCAGTGCCGGAGAGAGCGTCACCCTCGTCAGCTTCGGCTTCCGCGCGCGTGATCAGGCTCTGCGCACGCTTACGAACCTTCCGCCGGTCCCTCGTTAGGGAAGGCGGGAGCAGTCGGTTCTACGAGGGGAGGGTGTCCCTACGGCTCCGGCTTCGGGGCCGGGATCGGCTCGCTGGCCTTGAAGCGAGCCGAGTTGGGGTCGCTGAGCGCGGACGGCGCCGTCTGCTCGGCCGCCGGCGCCGGCGCCGGCGCGATCACCACTCCGGTCGCCGCCCCAGCCGCGCTCGCCGCCGCCGCGCCGGCTGCCGTCGGGGCCTCCTCCTTGACCTTGATCCCGGCCCGGTCGAAGGCCACCTTCAGCCGCTGGCGCAGCGCCCGGGAGACGGTCGGCGCCTTGCCGGGGGCGGTACGGGCCTCCACCCGCACCAGCACCGAGTCCGCCGCGACCGACTCCACGCCGAGGATCGACACCGGCGCCCAGACCAGCTCGTCGTACGGCGCCTCCATGGCGAGTTCCTCGGCGGTCTGCAGGATCAGGTCCTCGACCCGCAGCAGGTCCTCCTTGTACCCGATCTGGACGTCCACCGAGGCGGTCGCCCAGCCCTGGCTCATGTTGGCGATCCGCTTCACCTCGCCGTTGCGGATGTACCAGATCTCGCCGTTCGCGCCGCGCAGCTTGGTCACCCGCAGGCCGACCTCCAGCACCGTGCCGGTGGCCACCCCGGTGTCGATCTCGTCGCCGACGCCGTACTGGTCCTCCATGATCATGAAGACTCCGGAGAGGAAGTCGGTGACCAGGTTGCGGGCGCCGAAACCGATCGCCACACCGGCCACACCGGCGCTCGCCAGCAGCGGCGCCAGGTTCACCCCCAGCGCGGAGAGCACCATCAGCGCCGCCGTGCCCAGGATGCTGAACGAGGCCACGCTGCGCAGCACCGAGCCGATCGCCTCCGAGCGCTGCTGGCGCCGCTCCGGGTTCACCACCCCGGTGTTGGCCAGCAGGCCGCCCAGCCGGCTCTCCTCCTGGTGCTCCGGGATGCGCGCCATCCGCCCTATCAGCTGGGTGATCAGCTTGCGCACCATGGCCCGCAGCACCAGCGCCAGCACCACGATGAAGACGATCCGCAGGCCGGAGGCCAACCAGCCCTGCCAGTGCGTGTCGAACCAGCTGGCGGCCTGCTTGGTGGTGTCCGAGACCTCCTGCGCGCTGGTCGGGATGCGCAGGTCCAGCTGCGGAAGCTGGGCGGTGGGGCTGGGGGCCGGCGTCGGGGCGGAGGGCGTCGGGGACGCGTCGGAGAGACCGGTGGCGCCGGAGCGGAACACGGGCGGACCTTCCTTGCAAGCGGGTGTGGCGGGCCCGCACCGCCGGCAAGCGGCCCGCGGACCGTGCTCCTTAGCCTATCGGGCGCCGCGCCGCCGCCCGGACACGCCGAGCCGCCGCCGGGACACGCCGAGCCGCCGCCCGGACACGCCGCGAAGCGCCCGCGACCTCGCGGGAGGGCGCCGAAGGGCGTACGGAACCCCCCGGACGCCCCGTCAACGCCCCGGTGCGCTCCCCCCGACCCGGAGCCGGGCACTGCTCCGACCGGCCGAGCCGTCCCCCGGGAGGGCCACCCCGTCGGGTCCGCGGGGCACCCGGGTGAAACTCGACCTTCCCCGGGCATACCGGTTACGACAGGGACCACACCCGGAGTTCCGTCAGCTCCGTTACACAGGAGTGGTGGCGCCGTACAAAGGCGTAAGGCGACACTGGGGGAGATCGCCCACTCGTTGTGCGATCCAACCGCTCGTCCCGGCGCGAGCCACGCGCCGCAGGCGTCCAAGGAGGCATCCGTGCCGCACGTCCTGGTCCTCAACGCGTCCTACGAGCCACTCGGCGTCGTATCGATGCGCCGCGCACTCATCCTGGTCCTCAACCACAAGGCGGTCAGCCTGGAGGACTCGGAAGTCACTCTGCACAGCGCCACCAGCGCCCTTCCGGCGCCGTCCGTCGTCCGACTGACCCGCTTCGTGCGAGTCCCGTTCTGCGGGCCCGTCCCGCTCACCCGCCGGGCGCTGTTCGCCCGCGACCACGGCCGCTGCGTCTACTGCGGGGCCGCCGCCACCAGCGTCGACCACGTCATCCCGCGCAGCCGGGGCGGCCAGCACCGGTGGGACAACGTGGTGGCAGCCTGCCGCCGCTGCAACCACACCAAGGCCGACCGCCACCTCACCGAACTGGGGTGGCGGATGAAGCGCCCGCCCGCACCGCCCAGCGGACTCGCCTGGCGGATCATCGGCACCGGCATCAAGGATCCGCGCTGGCGCCCCTACCTGGAGCCGTACGGCGGCAGCGACCAGCTGCGCGCCCCGCAGTGGGGCGAGTACGAGCACCACGACCATACCGAGGCCAACCACACGGTCCCGCTCGGCCGGGCGCACGTCGCCCACCCCGCCCCCGTCCGCCGCGGTGAGCAGCCCGAACCGCTCTCCGCCTGATCCGCGTCACAAGGGCTCGCCCGTCACACCGTCGGTACGCGCCTCATGGGCCGCCGCGCCCCCCGCATCGGGGAGCACGGCGGCCCGCCGCGTTTCCGCGCGGGGGCCCACGGCAACCGGCGCGACACCGTCCTGCCCGGCGCTACGGCTTGGCGGGCGTCGCAGTCGGGCCCGGCGCACCGCCCGGCTGCTGGGCGGGCTGCGCGGGCTGCGCGGGCTGGCCGGCCGGCGGCTGCGGCGGGGCCGGCGGGGTCACCGCGTACAGCTCGACCCCCCACAGCGAGTAGCCGTACTTGGTCGCCCGCGCCACGCCCTGGACCCGGACGTACCGGACGCCGGGCGCGTCGAAGCGCACCGTCTCGTCGCCGCCCCTGCCGTTGTCGACGGTCGCCGCGTCGGTCCAGGTGGTCCCGTCCGCCGAGACCTGGATCTTGTACGAGGAGGCGTACGCGGCCTGCCAGTGCAGTACCGCGGCGCCCAGCCGGGCCGCCTGCGGCAGCTCCAGCCGCACCCAGGCGTCGTCCTTGGCGGGCGAGGACCAGCGGGTCTTCGGGTCGCCGTCGGTGACGGCGGACGCCGGGAAGTTCGCCGTCTCGTCGCCCGAGGAGGTGGCCTTCGCGCCGAGTGCCAGGTCCGGCCCGCCGGTCGGCGGTACGACGTGCACCTGGAGGACCTGCCGGACGGTGGTCGTCCCGGCCACGAACTGCACCGGCACCTGGTACGTCCCCGACGGCGTCTCCGGGGCGGCGGCGACCAGCAGCGGCACGCCCACCCGGCCGCCGCGCGGCACGGCCACCGGGCCGGCCGGGGTCACGGTCAGGCCCTTGGCGGCGGCCGGCACCTCGGCGCGCAGGTCGCCGGTGGTGCCTTCGGGCCGGCCGGCCTCGACGGTGGCGCGGGTCTGGGCGGGCGCGGCCGCGCCGGTGACCACGTCCAGGGCGGGGTCGGACAGGCTGAGCCGGGCCGCCGGGGCGTCCGCGTACCAGGGGATCACCTGGTTGACCACCGGCGGGTCGCCGCCCGGCTTCCAGGTCAGCCGGAACGCGTCGGACACCTGGCCGCCGGCCGACAGCTCGTTGTAGCCGGGCTGCACGGTGCCGAGGTCCGCCCAGGTGCCGTCGGCCCGGCGCACCGCGAGGGTGGCGGTGGCGTGCACCGCCGGGTCGGTCAGCACGGTGAGCCGGTCCAGGGGCCGGGCGGCGCCGAGTTCGACCGTCAGCGGGTCGTCCTGCGCGGTCGGCGCCTTGGCGGCCCGGTACGCGGTGTCGGGGTTGCCGTCCAGGACCGCCGCGGCCGAGGAGCCGGGCAGCGCGTCGGGGCCGCCGGTGACGCTCGCCGGGGACTCGTCGGGCGCGGTGACGGTGAACTCGCGCACCGCGACGGCGGTCTTCTGCGCGGCCGTGGCGCGCAGCCGCACCGCCCGCACCACGGTGCCGGGCGGGAGCTGGGCGCTGACCGACTTCTGGCTCCTGACCACGGCGAGCTGCTTCCAGCCGCCCTCGCCGGTGGAGTACTCCAGCACGCCGTCGTGGAGGTAGTCGTCGACGGCGCTCCGGGCGTCCGAGCCGTCGCCCCAGCCGCCCATCAGCACGGTGACGCCGCTGACGGGGCGGCCCGCGCCGAGGTCCAGTCCGACGGCGTCGCCGGGCTGCGGGGGAGCGGAGCTCCAGTAGAAGGTGTCGGCCACGCCATCGGCCATCAGCGCGGGCAGGTGGTCGTGCGCGGTGCCCATGGTGGTGGTCGGGGTGACGCCGCCGCCGACCACGCCCGCCCAGTTGTCGGCGGCGCGGACGGCCCGCTCCAGGAACGGGCCGAGCACGCCGGCGCCGATGGTGGCCGGCGCCCGGTCGAGCTGCTCGCGCAGCCGGTTGAGCTCGACCCGGGCCTTCCATGCCGCCGCGCCGTCGCCGCCGTGCTGGGCCAGCAGCATGTCCAGGGCGGCCTGCCCGGCGAGCCCGTAGTCCCGCAGCGGGCCCAGCCAGGGCGCGGCCTCGCCGGCCAGCTGGGCGGTGGCCGGGGTGCCGGCCAGGGTCTGCTGGGCGGTGGCCATCGCGGCGAAGGAGTCCCGCAGCGGCGCGGCGGCCGCTATCAGCCTCGCCAGGTCGGGGGCCACGCCCGAGGTGGGTTCGGCGGCGGCCCAGAAGCGGTCGAGCAGTGGCGTCAGGTAGCCGGACTCCTGCTTGGACAGCGGCGAGGAGGTGCTGTTGCCGGCCAGCGCGGTGACCGCGGGCAGCGCGCTCCCGGCGGGTGTCGCGGCGGCGCCGGTCGGCCCGGCGAGCGAGCGCACGGCGGCCTGCCAGGAGTCGTCCGCCTTGTACCCGGTCGGGTTCCAGGCGAAGTCGCCGGCCGTGGCGACGGCGATCCGGGAGGCCACCGGCTGCTGCATGGCGCCGGTCAGCATCACCGCCGAGCGGGTCGCCACGCCCGGATCGCGCCCGCCGTAGGCGCCGAGGAAGAGCCGGTCCGGACTGGCGTCGTTGACCGGGTAGTTGTCCATCGTGAGCAGCGGATGGCCGTACAGGTCGGCGGTGTCCGAGGCCTGCGCGGCGGTGATCTTCTCCGGGATCACCCCGACACCGCTCCACGCCACCTGCACGCCCTCCGGCAACGCCGCGGCCAGCGCCTTGCGGTACGGGGAGGCGCCCTGCTGGTGGTACTCGGTGGGCACCACGGACAGCGGCGCCAGGCCCGGGTTCCGTGCGATCAGCCGGTCCTGCACCTTCTTCACCAGCTCGGCCTGCGCCTTGGCGGCCGCGGCCGGCCCGGTGCCGTACTCGTCGCGGTCGTCGCCGCAGTGCCACTCGTCGTAGCTGACGTCCAGGAACTGCAGCTGGAAGGCGGTGAAGCCGAGCCCCCGCAGCCGGTCCAGCTTGGCCACCAGCGCGTCCACGTCCTTGCCCGAACTGAAGCAGAGGGACTGCCCCGGATCGATCGCGTAGCCGAGCGTCACGTGGTTGCGCCGCGCCCGGTCGCCCAGCGCGCGCAGCTCGTCCTCCTGGGCCGCCGGGTAGGCGCTGCGCCAGCGGGACAGCCGGAACGGGTCGTCACCGGGCGCGTACAGGAAGAAGTTCTGCTTGGACCGGCCGAGGAAGTCGAGCTGCTCCAGCCGCTGCTGGGCGGTCCACGGGGTGCCGTAGAACGCCTCCGCGGTGCCGCGCACCGGCGCGCCCGTCGACCAGTCCCGCAGCGTGATCCCGGGCAGGCCGAGCCCGGCCGCCCCCGGCGCCTGCCCCTGCCCGGCCGGCACCGCCGCCAACAGCTGACGCAGGCTCTGCGCGGCGTAGAACGTGCCCGCCGCGTCCACGCCCGACAGCACCACGGCGCCGTACGTCCCGCCGCCCTGGGCCGGCAGCTGACCCGCCGACAGCACGTACCCGCCGGCCGGCATGCCCGACGTCGAGGGCCCGGTGCCGTCCGTGCCGCCCGCCGCGGCGGACAACTGCCGCAGCACCCGGTCCACCTCGCCGCCGGCGCCCTCCGCGGGGCCGCCCACGTACACCACCAGCGCACCGGCGGCCGGCGTCCCGCCGTCCGTCCGCGTCGCCACCTCGGTCGTCCCGGCGACCTTCAGCACCTCCCGGACGGCCAGCACCGCCCCGAGGTCCGCCGTGGGCGCCGTCACCAGCGTCACCGCCGCCGGCACCGCCACCGGCCTGCCCGCCACCGTCCGCTCCTGCGGGCGCGGGAACACCTGAGGGTCCGTCACGCTGCCCAGCGGCGTCTGCGGCGCGGTGCTCGCCACCTCCGGCCCCGGCGCGGCCGCGTACGCCGCCGACGGCATCGACCCGGCCAACAGCCCGCCGACCACCGCCGCGGCCGCGACCCCGGCCGCGATCTGCATCGCCCGCCGCCCCGGCCGCCCCGCAGCCCGCCCGTCCCGCTCCTCCCGTACGGACGCCAGCAGCGGCTCCGTCCCCTTGAGGTCCGCGATCAGCCGATCCGCCGTACGCGGCGCCAACTGACGGCACGTCCGCGCCGTGGCCCGCCGCGCCACCAACGCCGCCGGGTGCTGCAACACATCCCGCAACGCCGCACTCTGCTCCAACTGCGACCGCAGCCGCCGCCCGGCCACAACGGACACTCGGGCTTGCACAGGAGCCTCCTCGCCAGGCCAAAACCGCATCGCCGCAACCCCACCAGCTCCCCAACCCGGTGTCAACGCCGCCGCCTGCTATGCCCCCCTTGCCCCGATTTGCCCAATCAGCGGCGCCGTTCACCGGCCCCGATGCCGCCCGCGACGGGGGAGCGTGCGAGTCCTTCGAACGGGTCGTGGCCATGTCCTCCTCCCGGCAGGCCTCTTCCGTCCCGCCGCCCCCGACCGGCTTCGTCGGTCCGCGGTCCGTCGGTGACGGCCCTTCGCACTGATCCACCCCGGCTGATCCACCCCGCGCCGTCGTGTCGCGCAGCGTCGTCGGGCGGTTACCCGGGTAGGACTTGGGAGTCCTGACCGGGCGTTGCCGAGACATCGCAGGAGCCGCGAGTGGCCGCTTACCACGACAGTGACGGAGCCGAGCAGGTGCCGGCGCAGGATGCTCCGCCGCCGCCCGCCGAACTGCTGGCGCTGGCGCAGGCGTACGGGGTGGACACCCGGCACCCGGGGCCGGGCGGGCAGGCGGTGGGGGCGCGGACGCTGGTCGCGGTGCTGGGGGCGCTGGGGGTGGCGGCGGGGACGCCGGAGGAGGTGCGGGAGGCGTTGGGGCGTCACCGGGCGGAGCAGCACGCCCGGTTGCTGCCGCCGTGCGTGGTGGTCCGGCAGGGGCGGCGCACCGCGCTGGACGTGCCGGCGGACGCGCGACTGCACGTGGAGCTGGAGGGCGGCGAGAGTTGGGAGCTGCCGTGCGGGCACTCGCACTGGCTGCCCGCCGACCTGCCCCTCGGCCGGCACGCGCTCACGGTGGAGTCCAACGGCGTGAAGGCGACGGCGGCGCTCATCGTCGCCCCGCAGCGGCTTCCCCAACTTCCGGGCCGCAGTTGGGGGTTCCTGGCCCAGTTGTACTCGGTCCTGTCCGACCGCTCCTGGGGCATGGGCGACCTCGGCGACCTCGCCGAGCTGGCGCAGTGGGCGGGGGCCGGTCTCGGCGCGGGCTTCGTGCAGATCAACCCGCTGCATCAGGCGCCGCCCGCCGTCCCCTCCGACCCGTCCCCGTACCGCCCGTCGTCCCGCCGCTTCGCCGACCCGGTGCACCTGCGGATCGAGGCCGTCCCCGAGTTCGCGTACCTGAACAGGGAACAGCGAGCGCAGGCCGACGACCTGGCCCGCCGCGCCGCCCGGCTGCGCGAGGAGGTCCTCGGGCATGACGGCCTGATCGACCGCGACGCCGTCTGGGCGCTCAAGCGCGAGGCCCTGGAGCTGCTGCACGAGGTGCCGCGCGGGCCCGGTCGCGAGGCCGCGTACGAGGCGTTCCGGCGCCGCGAGGGGGAGTGGCTGCGCCGGCACGCCCTGTGGAACGCGCTGGCCGAGGTGCACGGCGCCGACTGGCACCAGTGGCCGAAGGGTCTGCGTCACCCGGACGGCCCACAGGTCGAGCAGGCGGAGAAGGAGCTCAAGGAGCAGGTGGAGTTCCACCGCTGGCTCGCCTGGCAGGTCGACCAGCAGCTCGCCCACGCCCAGCGGGCGGCCCGGGAGTCCGGCATGCCGGTCGGCCTGATCCACGACCTCGCCGTCGGCGCCCACCCGGACGGCGCCGACGCCTGGGCGCTGCAGGACGTCCTGGCGGGCGGCATCTCGGTCGGCGCCCCGCCGGACGCCTTCAACGCGCACGGCCAGGACTGGGGCCTGCCGCCCTGGCGCCCGGACGCCCTCGCCGAGGCCGGGTACGCCCCGTACGCCGAGCTGCTGCGGGCGGCGACCCGGCATGCCGGCGCCCTCCGCATCGACCACGTGATGGGCCTGTTCCGCCTCTGGTGGGTGCCGGTCGGCCACCCGCCCACCGAGGGCGCGTACGTCCGCTACGACGCGGAGGCGATGCTCGGCGTGCTGGCCCTGGAGGCGCACCGGGCCGGGACGGCGGTGATCGGCGAGGACCTCGGCACGGTCGAGCCGGGCGTACGGGAGGAGCTGGCGGCGCGCGGCGTGCTCGGTACGTCGGTCCTCTGGTTCGAACGGGACTGGCAGGCGGACGGCGGCATCCTGGCCGCCGACCACTGGCGGCCGGGCTGCCTGGCCACCCTCACCACCCACGACCTGCCGAGCACGGCCGCCCGGCTCTCCGGGGAGCACGTCGAGCTGCGGCACCGGCTCGGCCTGCTGGCCCGTCCCCTCGGGGAGGAGCAGGAGGAGGCGGCCGCGGAGCTGGCGGACTGGCGGGCCGAGCTGACCGGGCTGGGCCTGCTCCAGCCGGGAGAGCCGCTGTCGATGCCGGCGCTGTACCGCTTCCTGCGGTCGACGCCGGCGGAGCTGGTCGGCGTCTGGCTGCCGGACCTGGTCGGCGACCCGCGCCCACAGAACCTGCCCGGCACCTGGGACCAGTACCCGAACTGGCGCCTCCCGATCGCCGACGGCACCGGCGCCCCGGTCACCCTCGACCGCCTCGCCACCACCCCCGCCGCCCGCCTCCTGGCCCACCTCCTCGCCCCGCCCAGCCCCCACAACCCGTCCCTGTGACCCCGGAGGTCCCACCCGCGCCCCCACCAGGCCCACCCCACCAGGCCGACGCCGACGCGCGCCCTCCCCGTCCGCCCTTCCCGTCACGTCACCGCCCCGGCCCGCCGCAGGCGCCCTCACCGCCCCCACCCCACCAGGCCGACCCCGACGCGCGCCCTCCCATAAGCGGCGGGTAAGTTGGAAACGTGGACAAGAGGAACGCTTTGCGAGCCGGTGCGGTCTCCGCAACGGTCACGCTGATGATGCTGCTGTCGTCGCCCGCCATGGCCTTCACCAGGGACGACGGTGACGACCCCGGTTCCGGCCTGAGTGTCGGCCAGACCCTCGGCCTGTACGTGTTCCTCCCGCTGGTCGCCTTCGCGGTCATCGCCGGGCTGGCCGGTCTGCCGTACGGCAAGGGCAAGAAGAAGTAGCCGTCGCGTCCAAGCGGACCCGTACGCGGGCCCGTACGTGGACCCGTACGCGGAGCCGTACGGCGTCCGATCAGGACCCGCACAGACCCGAAGGGGCGCCGGACGATCCCGTCCGACGCCCCTTCCGGCTGTCCGCTACCAAGCCGCTACCAGCCGGTACAGCCGGCCGTTACGGAGACCCGTCAGCGGCTCCCCGCCGCCCGGTCGGCCGCCTGGGCCTTGAGCGCGCGCTCGATGCCGGCCCGCGACTCGATGACCTGGCGCCGCAGCGCCGGCGCCGGTTCGGCCGCGGCGAGCCAGGCGTCCGTGGCGTCGAGGGTCGCGGCGGTCACCTGCAGCGCCGGGTACAGCCCGACGATGATCTGCTGCGAGATCTCGTGGCTGCGGGTTTCCCAGACGTCCTTGACGGCGGCGAAGTACTTGGCCGCGTACGGGGCGAGCAGTTCGCGCTGGTCGGACTGCTGGAAGCCGGCGATGACGGCCTCCTGCACATAGTTCGTCAGCTGGTCCGATTCCACGACCGACGCCCAGGCTTCCGCCTTGGCCTCGGCGGTCGGCCGGGCGGCGCGGCAGGTGGCCGCGTGCTCCTGGCCGGCCGCGGTGTTGTCCCGCTCGAGCTCGGCGGCGATGAGGGCCTCGTCCGCCCGACCGGTGGCGGCGAGCCGCACCAGCAGCGTCCAGCGCAGCTCGGTGTCGACCGCGAGGCCCTTGATCTCGACGGAGCCGTCCAGCAGTCCGGCGAGCAGCCCGAGCTGACCGTCCGTGCGGGCGACCGAGGCGAGGGTGCGGGCCCACGCCAGCTGGTGGTCGCTGCCGGGTTCGGCGGCGCGCAGGTGCTCCTCGGCGGCGGCGGCCCAGCGGGCGAGGCCCTGCTCGCGCCAGTCCGGGTCGGTGTAGGCGTCGAGGGCGAGCTTGACCTGGCGCTGGACGGACTGCACGACGCCGATGTCGCTCTCGCGGCCGATGCCGGACAGCGCGAGCGCCAGGTAGTCGCGGGCGGCGAGTTCGCCGTCGCGGGTCATGTCCCAGGCGGAGGCCCAGCAGAGCGCGCGGGGGAGCGAGTCGGTGAAGCCGCCGAGGTTCTCGGTGACGACGGCGAGCGAGTCCTCGTCGAGCCGGATCTTGGCGTACGAGAGGTCGTCGTCGTTGAGCAGGACGACGGCGGGGCGGTGACGTCCGACCAGCTCCGGCACCTCGGTGCGCGGGCCGTCGACGTCCAGTTCGATCCGGTCGGTGCGCACCAGGGTGTCGCCGTCGAGCTCGTACAGGCCGATCGCGATGCGGTGCGGCCGCAGCACGGCCTGGCCCTTGGCGCCGGCGGGCAGCGCGGGGGCTTCCTGCAGGACGGCGAAGGTCTCGATCTCGCCGTCCGTGTTGAGCGTGATGGCGGGCCGCAGCACGTTGATGCCGGCGGTCTCCAGCCAGGCCTTGGACCAGGCCTTGAGGTCGCGGCCGCTGGCTTCCTCCAGGGCACCGAGCAGGTCACTCAGCCGGGTGTTGCCCCAGGCGTGCCGCTTGAAGTAGGCCTGCACGCCCTGGAAGAAGGCGTCCTGGCCGACGTAGGCCACCAGCTGCTTGAGCACCGAGGCGCCCTTGGCGTAGGTGATGCCGTCGAAGTTGACCTGGACGTCTTCGAGGTCGTTGATGTCGGCCATGATGGGGTGGGTGGACGGCAGTTGGTCCTGCCGGTAGGCCCAGGTCTTCATCTGGTTGGCGAAGGTGGTCCAGGAGTGGGGCCACTTGGAGCCGGGGGCCTCGGCCTGGCAGACGGCCTCGGCGAAGGTCGCGAACGACTCGTTCAGCCAGAGGTCGTTCCACCACTCCATGGTGACGAGGTCGCCGAACCACATGTGGGCGAGCTCGTGCAGGATCGTGGCGGCGCGGGCCTCGTACGCGGCGTCGGTGACCTTGGAGCGGAACACGTACTGGTCGCGCAGGGTGACGGCGCCCGCGTTCTCCATCGCGCCGGCGTTGAACTCCGGTACGAACAGCTGGTCGTACTTCGCGAACGGGTACGGGTAGTCGAACTTCTCCTGGAAGTAGTCGAAGCCCTGCTTGGTGACCTCGAAGATGGCTTCCGGGTCCAGGAACTCGCGCAGCGAGGGCCGGCAGTAGACGCCCAGCGGCACCTTCTGCTCGCCGTTCTCGTAGCTGTCGAAGACGCCGACGTACGGGCCGGCGATCAGCGCGGTGATGTAGCTGGAGATCCGGCCGGTGGGCTCGAACGTCCAGACCTGGGTGTCGCCGTCGCCGACCGGGGTGTCGCCGTCGCCGACCGGGGTGGGGGTGGGCGAGTTGGAGACCACGACCCAGCCCTTGGGGGCGGTCACGGTGAACGCGAACGTGGCCTTCAGGTCGGGCTGTTCGAAGGTGGCGAAGACGCGGCGGGCGTCCGGCACCTCGAACTGGGTGTACAGGTAGGTCTCGCCGTCGACCGGGTCGACGAACCGGTGCAGGCCCTCACCGGTGTTGGTGTACGCGCAGTCCGCGACGACCCGCAGCTCGTTCTCGGCGGCCAGGTTCGGCAGCGGGATGCGGCTGTCGGCGAAGCTCGCCGGGTCGAGCGGCTCGCCGTTGAGGGTGATCTCCTCGACGCTCGGGGCGACGAGGTCGATGAAGGTGTCCGCGCCGGGCGTGGTGGCGGTGAACCGGACCACCGTGGTGGACCGGAAGGTGCCGCCCGCGCGGGCCGAGCCGAGGTCGAGCTCGATGTCGTAGGCGTCCACGTGGAGGAGGTCGGCCCTGGCGCGGGCCTCCTCGCGGGTCAGGTTTGTGCCGGGCACTGGCTGCACTCCTTTGTCAGACTGATGGTGCGAATCCTCGCACGTTCAACGGACGGGCCCGCCGGAAAATCGCAGGCGGGGCGGGCCCGGGCCGAACGCCCGTACCCGCCCCGCCCGCATCAGCCGCGACGAGGGGTCATGCCCCCGGCATCACTTCTTCCACTTGGTCAGCGGACCGTCGGTGGAGCTGTAGCGACGGAAGGCGTACACCGCGCTGCCGTCGTCCGAGACGAGGTACTCGGAGGTGCTGCTGCCGATGTCCAGGCCGTTGGGCATGGCGATGGTGCCGATGTCGGTCATCGAGCCGTCGGTCGGCGAGAGCGTCACCAGGCGGGCCGGCTTGTCGTAGCCCTGCTCGACGATGGCGCGGATCTTGCCGTCCTTGTCCGTGCCGGCCACCAGGCGCATGTCGTTGCTGGCGGAGCTGGTGGTGGCCGCCCACAGGCGCTTGCCGGTGTTCAGGTCGTAGGCGTTGATGCCCGGCTTGGTGCCGCTGACCTGGACGTACAGGGTGGTGCCGCTGACCACGTTCCGGGTGAAGGCCTCGTCCTGGCCGGAGAGGCGCAGGCTGTCCGAGCCGGGCTCCTTGACGGACATCTGGGTGCCCGGCTTGTTGTCCTTGTCGAACGGCAGGACGTAGTCGCCCTGCGGGCCGCTGGACATCAGCAGGACCAGCGGCTTGTCCTGGACGATCTGGTCGACCTGCTCGATGCTGCCGGTCAGGGTGATCGGCGTGCTGGCGGCCTTGCCGGTGTCGGCGTTGACGATGACCAGCTGCGACTTGGGACCGCTGCCGCCGTAGCAGCGGTCGCTGACCGCGATCTGGTTGCCGGCCGTGCGGCCGCGCACGCTGCAGTCCTTGTCGCGCGGCTGGTACTGCCAGGCGGGCTGGCCGTTGGCGATGTTCAGGGCGCCGACCGCGTTGCCGCCGACGGCGACGACGTTCTCGGTGACGCTCAGCGTCGGCGAGGACATCCGGTCGGCCGAGACCTTCACGCTCCAGAGCAGCTTGCCCTGGGCCAGGTCGATGGCGCCGACCGTGGAGCAGTCGCTGTCACCGGTGTTGAAGGAGACGGCGGCGATGTTCTTGGAGTTGGCGCCGTACGAGGCGGTGCAGATCTCCTTGCTGCCGGCCGGGACGGGGATCGTCCAGGCCTCCTTGCCGTCGGCCAGGCTGTAGGCCTTGATGCCGGCGCTGTCGGCGCGGATGGCGAGCTTGTCGGTGCCCCAGACGCCGAGCATCTGGTTCGAGCCGTCCGTGTTGGGGCCCTTGGGGGCGTTCCAGGCGACGTTGTAGGTGCTGCTGCCCTTGGGGCCGGGGCCGGGAGCGGGGCTGTTGTTGTCCGGATCGGTGCTGCCGCTGGAGACGGGGCCGGGGCCCGGGGTGGGGTCGGGGTCCTTGAGCAGGACGACCAGGGCGATCACGATCGCGATCGCCAGCACACCGCCGATGATCCCGCCCCACAGCAGCACGGGGTTGCGCTGCTTGGGCGGGACGGGGGCGCCGGGGTAGCTGTACCCGGGCTGCTGCTGCGGCGGGTAGGCGTAGCCACCGGTGTTGTAGCCCTGCGCGGCGTCCGGGGCGGGGTACCCGCCGGTGGGCACCGGGTCGTACGGGCCCATCGGTGCACCGGCCGGCGGCGGGGCCTGGCTGGGGAACCCGGTCGCGGTCGGCGCGTACGCCGCGTAGTCGGCACCGCCGACGGGCGGCTGTGCGGGCGGCTGTGCGGGCGGCTGCGCGGGCGGTGCCGGCGGCGGTCCGGCGGGCGCGGCCTGACCCGGGACGGCCGAGCCGTCGAGCTGCGTCATCTGGTCCGCGACGGCGGCCGGATCGACACCGCCGCCTGGCGGGCGTCCGAACGAGACGCCCCGGTTGTCCTGCGGACCGTTGCCGGGCGTTTCGCCTGCCCCCGGCGTAGGGTGATCCCCTGCCATCTGAGTCCCCGTCATATCTGGATGCGTCCCCTTGCCGGTACCGTCCACGGTTCCGGGGGGACGAGTGAGAATTGGGCACCATGGTAGTGGTGCGGCGTTTTCGGCCGCTGCCGGGACGGCCGAACCCCGTCCCCGCAGGTCCAGGCCGTGCAACACCTTCACCCGCCGATCACCCGGCTCGCACCGCCGACACCTCCGCGTGACCCCCGCGTCCCGCCCCGCCGCCGCCCCGCGCCCGCCCCTAGGCCGCCCGTCGCGTCCACCCCCGGCGCACCACCGTCCGTCCCCGCCGGCCCCGGCCCGCCTCCGCCCGCCCCCGTCGGCACTTCCGCGCGCGCCCCCGGACCGTACCCTTCAGGAGTTGAAGGGGACGCCCGGCGGAGGGATCCCCGCCCTGGGAGGGTGGATCATGTCGACGGACACACCGGGCTCGCAGTCGTCCCTGCACCGGGCGAACCTGGAGCGGGTGCTGCGCGCGGTGCGGATGGCCGGCTCGCTGACCCAGGCCGAGATCGCCCGCGGCACCGGCCTCTCCGCGGCCACCGTGTCCAACATCGTGCGGGAACTGAAGGAGAGCGGCACCGTCGTGGTCGCCGACACCTCCTCCGGCGGCCGCCGCGCCCGCAGCGTCTCGCTCAGCGGGGACGCCGGCATCGTGGTCGGCATCGACTTCGGTCACACCCACCTCCGGGTCGCGGTCGGCAACCTGGCCCACCGGGTGCTGGCCGAGGAGAGCGCCCCGATCGACGTGGACGTCTCCGCCCAGCAGGGCTTCGACCGCGCCGAGGCGATGGTCGAGCGGCTGCTGGCACAGGCGGGCTTCCGTCCGGAGAAGGTGATCGGCGTCGGCCTCGGCGTGCCGGGCCCGATCGACGTGGAGACCGGCGCGCTCGGCTCCACCGCGATCCTGCCCGGCTGGACGGGCATCGCCCCGGGCCGCGAGCTGGCGGAGCGGCTGGACATGCCGGTGCACGTGGACAACGACGCCAACCTCGGTGCACTCGGCGAGCTGGTGTGGGGCGCCGGCCGCGGACTGAGCGACCTCGCGTACATCAAGGTCGCCAGCGGGGTCGGTGCCGGACTGGTGGTCAACGGCCAGATCTACCGCGGCCCGGGCGGCACGGCGGGTGAGATCGGGCACATCACGCTGGACGAGGCCGGGCCGGTCTGCCGCTGCGGCAACCGCGGCTGCCTGGAGACCTTCGTCGGCTCGCGCTACCTGCTCTCCCTGCTCGCCACGACCCTCGGCCCGGGCCTCACGCTGCCCCGGGTGGTCGAGCTGGCGCACCAGGGTGACCTCGGCTGCCGCCGGGTGATCGCCGACGCCGGCCGGCAGATCGGCACCGGCGTCGCCACCCTGTGCAACCTGCTCAACCCGCGCCGGGTGATCCTCGGCGGGGACCTCGCCGAGGCCGGTGAGCTGGTGCTCGCCCCGATCCGGGACTCGGTGGCCCGGTACGCGATCCCCAGTGCCGCCCGTCAGCTCTCGGTCGTCCCCGGCACCCTCGGCGGCCGGGCCGAGGTGCTCGGAGCGCTGGCCCTGGTGATGAGCGAGATGGGCGAGTCGGGCGCGCTCGGCCGCGGCTAGCGTCGGCCCGGCGCCGCGGGGGCGGGCGGGACGACGGATGTAAAGGCGGTCGAACACCTGCCCGTCAACCCGTCGTGACGCGCATCCCCCGGCCGACCTCCGGGAATGGCGGTAACCGAACGACGGCACCGGGCGCGCCGCTCGGTGCCCGGCAGGCGGACATTAGACTCGACCGGTCGGTACCGGCCACGACCGCCGGCCCGCCGCCGGACCGGGCAGCGACGCCCGTCGGACCGCCCGCGGTCCGCGAACACTGAACGAGGAGGAACGGGTGGCCCTGCTGACCCGCATTCGGGGACCGCGCGATCTCGACCGGCTCACGCCCGGACAGCTGGCCGCACTGGCCCAGGAGATCCGGACCTTCCTGGTGACCGAGGTCTCCAAGACGGGCGGCCACCTCGGCCCCAACCTCGGCGTGGTGGAGCTCACCGTCGCCCTGCACCGGGTCTTCGACTCGCCGCGCGACCGCATCCTCTTCGACACCGGCCACCAGAGCTACGTCCACAAGCTGCTCACCGGCCGCCAGGACTTCTCGCAGCTGCGCACCAAGGGCGGCCTGTCCGGCTACCCGTCCCGCGCCGAGTCCGAGCACGACGTGATCGAGAACTCGCACGCCTCCACCGTGCTCTCGTACGCCGACGGCCTGGCCAAGGCCAACCAGCTCCAGGGCAAGAACGACCCGGTCGTCGCCGTCATCGGCGACGGCGCGCTGACCGGCGGCATGGCCTGGGAGGCGCTCAACAACATCGCCGACGCCAAGGACCGCCCGGTCGTCATCGTCGTCAACGACAACGAGCGCTCGTACTCCCCGACCATCGGCGGCCTGGCCAACCACCTCGCCACCCTGCGCACCACCCAGGGCTACGAGCGCTTCCTCTCCTGGGGCAAGGACGCGCTGCAGCGCACCCCGGTCGTCGGCCAGCAGCTGTTCGAGACGCTGCACGGTGCCAAGAAGGGCCTCAAGGACTTCATCGCCCCGCAGGGCATGTTCGAGGACCTCGGCCTCAAGTACATCGGCCCG
This sequence comes from Kitasatospora sp. NPDC023385, assembly GCF_055664045.1. Classification (NCBI taxonomy): domain Bacteria; kingdom Bacillati; phylum Actinomycetota; class Actinomycetes; order Kitasatosporales; family Streptomycetaceae; genus Kitasatospora; species Kitasatospora sp. NPDC023385. The sequence continues at coordinate 113,390 of NZ_JBVOOL010000007.1, forward strand.
ATCGACGGCCACGACCTGACCGCCCTGGAGTCCGCGCTGACCAAGGCGCGCGGCTTCGGCGGCCCGGTGATCGTGCACTGCCTCACCGAGAAGGGCCGCGGCTACCACGCCGCCGAGAACAACGACGAGGACCGGTTCCACGCGGTCGGCGTGATCCACCCGGAGACCGGCCTGCCGATCAAGAGCGCCGGCCGGAGCTGGACCTCGGTCTTCGCGGAGGAGATCGTCGCGCTCGGCCACGAGCGCGAGGACATCGTCGGCATCACCGCGGCGATGCTCCACCCGGTGGGCCTGGCCCCGTTCGCCGAGGCCTTCCCGGACCGCACCTTCGACGTCGGCATCGCCGAGCAGCACGCCGTCACCAGCGCCGCGGGCATGGCCACCGGCGGCCTGCACCCGGTGTTCGCGGTCTACGCGACCTTCCTGAACCGCGCCTTCGACCAGGTCCTGATGGACGTGGCCCTGCACAAGCTGGGCGTCACCTTCGTGCTGGACCGGGCCGGTGTCACCGGCGACGACGGCGCCTCGCACAACGGCATGTGGGACATGTCGATGCTGCAGATCGTGCCGACCCTGCGGCTGGCCGCCCCGCGCGACGCCGACCAGCTCCGGGCCCAGCTGCGCGAGGCCGTCGAGGTCAAGGACGCCCCGACCGTGGTGCGCTACTCCAAGGGCACGGTCGGAGCGCCCGTCCCCGCGGTCGGCCGGGTCGGCGGCATGGACGTGCTGCGCGCCGCCGAGGAGCACTCCGGGGCCCACCGCGCCGACGTGCTCGTCGTCTCGGTGGGGGCGATGGCCGGGACCAGCCTGGAGGTCGCCGACCTGCTGGCCGCCCAGGGCATCACCGCCACCGTGGTCGACCCGCGCTGGGTCAAGCCGGTGGACCCGGCCCTGCCGGGCCTGGCCGCCGAGCACCGGGTGGTCGTCACGATCGAGGACAACGGCCGTACCGGCGGCGTCGGCGCGGCCGTGGCGCAGGCGCTGCGGGATGCGGACGTGGACCTGCCGGTGCGCGACTTCGGCATTCCGCAGGAGTTCCTGGACCACGCGAGCCGGAACCAGATCCTGGCCGAAATCGGCCTGAACGCCCCGGACATCGCCCGGAAGGTGACGGCCCTGGTCGCCGGGCTGGCCGGGGCGCGGGTCGAGGCCTGACGAAAGCCGGGTCACCCGTTCCGCCGACGACTGTTCGTCGTAACTCTGTAACAGTTCGTCACAGAACAAGCTGATAATCGTACTGAATGGCGGGACCGGCGCTACCGGCGCCGATCCCGCCCGGTAGGTTGTCAACCGTGCCGACCCCCACCCGCCCCCGCCCCGCCGGACCGGCCGAGCGCCTGTCCGAGCGCGTCCGTACCCACGTCCGAGCCGGGTACTGGACGAGGCTGGTGCCGGTGCTCGCACTGGTCGCACTGCTCACCCACATCCCCTCCTTCGCCCGGCCCGTCTGGAGCCCGGACGAGGGCTTCCTCGCCACCCAGGCCCGGATGCTGGCGGACGGCGGGGTGCTGTACGACACCGTGGTGGACCGCAAGCCCCCCCTGCTGCCCTGGCTCTACCAGGCCTGTTTCGCGGTCTTCGGCTCCGCCTCGCTCTGGCCGCTGCGCACCCTCGCCGTGGTGGCCCACCTGGCCACCGCGATCCTGCTGGCCTCGATCGCCCGCGGCCGCTGGGGCAACCGGGCCGGGGCCGGCGCCGGACTGCTCTACCTCCTGGTCTCCATCGGGCTCTCCCCGGAGGACACCCAGGCGGCGACCTTCGAGGTCTTCATGCTGCCCGCCATGGTGGCCGCCTTCCGGTACGCCGAGCGGCGCCGCTGGCTGGCGGCCGGCATCGCCGTGGCGCTCTGCTCGCTGACCAAGCAGACCGGCGGCGCGGTGCTGCTGCCGGTGCTCTGGATGCTGTTCCAGGACGCCCGCCGGCGCGGGGTGCGCTGGCCGCCCGCCCTGTTCAAGATCGGCTTCGGCTTCATCCTGCCGATAGCGCTGGTCGCGGTGATCCTCACCAAGCCCAAGGGCTTCCTCTTCTGGGTCGTCACCGGCAGCGGCGACTACGCCACCTTCGGCGGCGCCTGGCTGCAGATGCTCGGCCGCGCGTTCGGCAACTCGGCCATCCTGGTCGCCGCCGGCCTCGGCTTCCTGTTCCCGGTCGGGCGCCGGCTCTGGCTCAAGTACCGCCACCGCCCGCTACCGGTGGCCGGCGAGGAGCACGGCTCGACCACCGACCTGTGGGTCTGGCTGCTCTCCTCGGTCGTCGCGGTCAGCGTCGGCTTCCACTTCTTCGGCCACTACTACCTGCAGCTGATCCCGCCGCTGGTGCTGCTGGGCACCGGGGCGGTCGCCACCTCGGCGATCCGCTGGAAGCCCGTCCTGGTGTACACCACGGCCGCCGCCACGGTGTTCTGGGGCCTGGCGCTGGCCTGGCCGGGGGAGCGGCTCGACCGCACCACCGAGGTCGCCACCGCCGTCGCCGCGCAGACCACCCCCAAGGACACCGTGCTGGTCTGGGGCATGCACCCCGAGCTGTACTGGCTGGCCGACCGCAAGCCCGCCAGCCGCTACCTGACCGCCGGCTTCCTCACCAACTACAGCGGCGGCAAGGACGGCGGCCAGAACGTGGGCGAGCAGTTCAGCGTCTCCAACGCCTGGCAGACCTTCGACAAGGAGCTGGCCAACGGCCTGCCCGAGGTCGTCGTCGACGACTCCGGCATCGCCCCGTACCAGCCGGTCCTGGTGCCCCGGATCGAGAACCTGCTGGACACCCACTACGAGATGGTCGGCGTCTTCGCCGACACCGTGGTCTACCGCCTCAAGCACTGAGCCGTCCGCACACACGCAGGAGCCCCCGGTGACCGGTCACCGGGGGCTCCTGCGTACCGCTACGCTTACGCGGGCACCGAGGCGACACCCGGGGCGAGGAACGGCTTGCCGTTCACCCGCTCCGAGACGCCCTCACGGTCCAGGTACGGGGTGATCCCGCCCAGGTGGAAGGGCCAGCCGGCGCCGGTGATCATGCAGAGGTCGATGTCCTGCGCCTCGGCGACGACACCCTCCGCCAGCATCAGGCCGATCTCCTGCGCGACCGCCTCCAGGGCGCGGGCGCGGACCTGCTCCTCGGTGAGCACCGAGTCGCCGAAGGTCAGCAGCTCCAGCACCTCGGGGTCGAGGACCTGCTGGCCGTCCACCCAGGTGTAGAAGCCGCGCTTGCCGGCCTTGACGACCTCGGCGAGGTTCTCGGAGACGGTGAACCGCTCCGGGAAGGCGCCGCGCAGGGTCTCCGAGACGTGCAGCGCGATGGCCGGGCCGACCAGCTCCAGGAGCACGATCGGGGACATCGGCAGGCCGAGCGGCTCGACGGCCTTCTCGACGTCGGCGATCGGGGTGCCCTCGTCGATGATGCTCTGGATCTCGCCCATGAAGCGGGTCAGGATCCGGTTCACCACGAACGCCGGGGCGTCCTTGACCAGCACCGAGGTCTTCTTCAGCTTCTTCGACACGGCGAAGGCGGTGGCCAGCGACGCGTCGTCGGTCTGCTCGCCGCGGACGATCTCCAGCAGCGGGAGGATCGCGACCGGGTTGAAGAAGTGGAAGCCGACGACCCGCTCGGGGTGCTTCAGCTTCGAGCCCATCTCGGTGACCGACAGCGAGGAGGTGTTGGTCGCCAGCACGCAGGTCGGCGAGACGACGTCCTCCAGGTCCGCGAAGACGGTCTGCTTGACGCCCATCTCCTCGAACACGGCCTCGATGACGAAGTCCGCGTCGCCGAAGGCGGCGGCCTTGTCGAGCGAGCCCGAGACCAGGCCCTTGAGGCGGTTGGCCTTGTCCTTGCCGATCCGGCTCTTGGCGAGCAGCTTGTCGATCTCGGCGTGGACGTAGCCGACGCCCTTGTCGACGCGCTCCTGGTCGATGTCGGTGAGGACCACCGGCACCTCCAGACGGCGGGCGAACAGCAGCGCGAGCTGCGAGGCCATCAGGCCGGCGCCGACGACGCCGACCTTGGAGACCGGGCGGGCCAGCGACTTGTCCGGCGCACCGACCGGGCGCTTGGCCCGGCGCTGCACCAGGTTGAAGGCGTAGATGCCGCTGCGCAGCTCGCCGCTCATGATGAGGTCGGCCAGGGCCGCGTCCTCGGCGTCGAAGCCGGCCTGCAGGCCGGCCGCGTCCGTCAGACCGGCGTCCTTGACCTGGGCGATGATGTCCAGCGCCTTGTAGGCGGCCGGCGCGGCGCCGTGGACCTTGGAGTCGGCGACCAGGCGGCCCCAGGCGACGGCGTCGTCCCAGGCCTTGCCGCGGTCGATCTCCTCGCGGGTGACGACGACCTCGCCCTTGAGGACCTTGGCGGCCCACAGCAGCGACTGCTCCAGGAAGTCGGCCGGCTCGAAGATCGCGTCGGCGATCCCCAGCTCGAACACGTCCTTGCCCTTGAGCTGCTTGTTCTGGTTCATCGAGTTCTCGATGATGACCTTGATCGCCTTCGAGGGGCCGATCAGGTTCGGCAGGAGGGTGCAGCCGCCCCAGCCCGGGACCAGGCCCAGAAAGACCTCCGGCAGCGAGAACGCCGGGACGCCCGCGCTGACCGTGCGGTAGGTGGCGTGCAGGCCGACCTCGACGCCGCCGCCCATCGCCGCGCCGTTGTAGAAGGCGAAGGTGGGGACGGGCAGCGCGGCGATCCGCTTGAAGACCTCGTGGCCGCCCTTGCCGATGGCCAGCGCGTCCGCGTGCTCCTTGAGCAGCTCGACGCCCTTGAGGTCGGCGCCGACCGCGAAGATGAACGGCTTGCCGGTGATGGCGGCGCCGACGATGCGGCCCTCGGCGGCCTCGGCCTCGACCTGGTCCAGCGCCTCGGACAGCTTGAGCAGCGAGCCCGGGCCGAAGGTGGTCGGCTTGGTGTGGTCGAAGCCGTTGTCCAGGGTGATCAGGGCCAGCTTGCCGGCCTGCAGCGGCAGGTCCAGGTGGCGCACGTGCGCGGTCGTGACGACCTCGCCCGGGAACAGCTCGGCGCCGTGCTGGAGCAGCTCAGTGGTGTTGCTCATGGTCACTTACCACCCTCGAAGTGCGGGTTCTCCCAGACGATGGTGCCGCCCATGCCGAAGCCGATGCACATCGTGGTGAGGCCGTAGCGGACGTCCGGGCGCTGCTCGAAGCGGCGGGCCAGCTGGTTCATCAGGCGCACGCCCGAGGAGGCCAGCGGGTGGCCGTAGGCGATCGCGCCGCCGTACGGGTTGACCCGCTCGTCGTCGTCCGCGATGCCGTAGTGGTCCAGGAAGGCCAGCACCTGGACGGCGAAGGCCTCGTTGACCTCGAACGCACCGATGTCGTCGATGGTCAGGCCGGCCTTGGCCAGCGCCTTCTCGGTGGCCGGCACCGGGCCGATGCCCATGACCTCGGGCTCCACGCCGGCGAAGGCGAAGGAGACCAGGCGCATCTTGACCGGGAGGCCGAGCTCCTCGGCGACGTCCTCCGCGGCGAGCAGCGAGGCGGTGGCGCCGTCGTTCAGACCGGCCGAGTTGCCCGCGGTGATGTTGCCGTGCGGGCGGAAGGGGGTCTTCAGACCGGCCAGGCTCTCCATCGTGGTGCCCGGGCGCAGCGGCTCGTCCACGGTGGCCAGGCCCCAGCCGGTCTCGCCGACCTCGGGGTTGGTGTTGCGGATCGAGATCGGCACCAGGTCGGGCTGGATGTCGCCGTTGGCGTACGCCTTGGCGGCCTTCTCCTGCGAGCGCACGGCGTAGGCGTCGCAGCGCTCCTTGGTCAGGTGCGGGAACCGGTCGTGCAGGTTCTCCGCGGTCATGCCCATGAACAGGGCGGACTCGTCGACCAGCTTCTCGGAGACGAAGCGCGGGTTCGGGTCGACGCCCTCGCCCATCGGGTGGCGGCCCATGTGCTCGACGCCGCCGGCCACGACCACGTCGTACGCGCCGAAGGCGATGCCGCCGGCGGTGGTGGTCACGGCGGTCAGCGCGCCGGCGCACATCCGGTCGATCGCGTAGCCGGGCACGGACTTCGGCAGGCCGGCCAGCAGGGCGGCGGTGCGCCCGATGGTCAGACCCTGGTCGCCGATCTGGGTGGTGGCCGCGACGGCGACCTCGTCGATGCGCTCGACGGGCAGGTTGGGGTTACGGCGCACGAGCTCCCGGATGCACTTGACGACGAGGTCGTCGGCGCGCGTCTCGTGGTAGATGCCCTTCGGGCCGGCCTTGCCGAACGGGGTGCGGACGCCATCGACGAAGACGACGTCCCTCGCGGTACGAGGCACGGGGGCTCTCCTCCCAGGGACCAACATTTGAGGTGGGCAGGCTGCCGCCGGAGAAGTCCCGAGCGGCGCCGCTTCACCGTCATGCTACCCGTCGGTAACCAACCTGCCCAGGCCCCTCGGAGGGTTCTCCCGGTGTGTCCCGCGACACGTCCGACCAGGAGAGCTGCCCTGGGCATGCCGGAGGGGGTGCCGTCCGCACGGACGACACCCCCTCCGGAAGCCTCGGTCGGCTCAGTCCTCGGCCGCGGGGGCGGCTGCGACCGCGGCGAACGCGGCGGCCATCGCCGGCGCCACCAGCTCCACCTGCCACTGCCGGGCGCCGAGCCGGCGCAGCGCGGCGGCCACGCCCTCGGGGCCCCGGTCGACCGGCGGTTCCCAGGACACCCGGCGGACCAGGTCCGGGGTGATCAGGTTCTCGGCCGGCAGACGGTACCGCTCGGCCAGCTCGCTGACCGCGCTGCGCGCGCCGGAGAGCCGGGCGGCGGCCACCGGGTCCTTCTCGGCCCAGGCCCGCGGCGGCGGCGGTCCGTCGTGCGGTGCGGCCGCCGGCGGCAGCTGGGCCTCCGGGACCTCCCGGCCGCGCTGGACGGCCGCCAGCCACTGCTCCAGCTGGCGCCGGTGCACCCGGGGCCCGAAGCCCTGGAGGGCCTGCAGCGAGGCGATGTTCAGCGGCATGGCCAGTGCGGCGTTGACGATCGCGGCGTCCGAGAGCACCCGGCCGGGGGAGACGTCGCGCTCCTGTGCCATCCGGTCGCGGGCCAGCCACAGCTCGCGCACCACGGCCAGCTGACGGCGCCGGCGGACCTTGTGCAGCTGCGAGGTGCGCCGCCACGGGTCGGTGCGCGGGGCCGGGCGGGGCGCGGCCGCGATCGCGGCGAACTCCTCCAGCGCCCAGCCGAGCTTGCTCTGGGCGTCCAGCTCCTGTTCGAGTGCGTCGCGCAGCTCGAGCAGCACCTCGACGTCCAGGGCGGCGTAGCGCAGCCAGGGCTCGGGCAGCGGGCGGGTGGACCAGTCGACCGCCGAGTGCTCCTTGGCCAGGCTCAGCCCGAGCACGTTCTCGGTCATCGGCCCGAGGCCGACCCGGGCGAAGCCGGCGATCCGCCCGGCCAGCTCGGTGTCGAAGAGGCGCCGGGGTCTCATGCCGACCTCGGCCAGGCAGGGCAGGTCCTGGGTGGCCGCGTGCACCACCCATTCGGCGTCCGCGAGGGCGGCGTCGAGCGCGCTGAGGTCGGGGCAGGCGATCGGGTCGATCAGGGCGGAGCCGGAGCCGGCGCGCCGCAGCTGGATGAGGTAGGCGCGCTGCCCGTAGCGGTAGCCGGAGGCCCGCTCGGCGTCGACGGCGACCGGCCCGGTACCCGCGGCGAAGGCGGCGATCGTGGCGGCCAGCGCCTGCTCGTCCGCCACGACGGGCGGGATCCCCTCCTTCGGTTCGAGGAGCGGGACCGGGGCTGCTTCTTCTGGGATGGCTGCTACGGCGTCGGTCACCCCCCAAGGGTACGACGGTCCTCGCGGCCGGGAGTGTTGTCGGACTGGTCAGACTGGCTTCGCGAATATGCCGCAGGGCTCCGAACGACGCCGCGGCGGCCGAGGAGGAAACGTTCCTCCTCGGCCGCCGCGGCGGTCCGGAGCGCTCGGCTCAGTGGATGATGCCGGTTCGCAGTGCGACGGCGACCATCCCGGCGCGGTCGCCGGTGCCCAGCTTGCGGGCGATCCGGGCGAGGTGGCTCTTCACGGTGAGCGCGGACAGGCCCATGGCCACGCCGATCGCCTTGTTCGACTGGCCCTCGGCGACCAGCCGCAGCACCTCGACCTCGCGGCCGGACAGTTCGCGGTAGGCGGCCTGCTGCGGGCCCGGCGCACCGGGGGCACCGGGGGCTCCGGGGGCGCCCGGCGCTCCGGTGGCACCCGGCATGCCCGGCATTCCGGGGCGGCGCATCCGCCCGGCCAGCCCGGCGGCGCCGAGCGGCAGGCCGGGGCGGCCGGGCATCGCGACGTTCGTCCGGGTGCCGGTGACCACGTAGCCCTTGACACCGCCGGCCAGCGCGCTGCGGACCGCGCCGATGTCGTCGGCGGCGGACAGGGCCAGGCCGTTGGGCCAGCCCGCGGCGCGGGTCTCGGCGAGGATCGTGAGTCCGGAGCCGTCCGGGAGGTGGACGTCGGCGACGCAGATGTCGCGCGGGGTGGAGACCCGTGGGCGGGCCTCGGCGATCGAGGACACCTCGATCACGTCCCGGACGCCGAGCGCCCACAGATGACGGGTGACGGTGTTTCGGACGCGGGGATCGGCGATGACCACCATGGCGGTGGGCTTGGTCGGCCGGTAGGCGACCACGTTTGCGGGGTGCTCAAGAAGGACCGACACCAGGCCTCCTGCGGGGAGTGGCGGACGGAACCCCGATGGGGGCGGTCGGAGTGTTCCGCGTTCGGAAAGGGTCACAGTCTGCTTCGGCAGCAACCGTGCCCGGCTTTAGCGAAAGATCACGATCTAGTGAGTAACAATACGGACAAATCGCGCAAACGATTGACGTGACATGCCTGGTATTCGTACAAAATCGATCAAGATCGGCCTGGATCGGTCAGTATCGAGCGGCTAATTGACAGAGAGCGGGTCCGAAGTCACACTCCGTCAGTCCTGGGGGTGGCGGACCGGCCGTCCGGTGCCGTCGGGCCCGGACGCCACTCGTCAGTGCGACCGGGGGCGTCGCCGGGCCGGCATCGGGACCACTCCACCGAGTGACGGAACCTCGGCGGGGCCCTGCCCGGCCGGGGCGGCCGGCGGCAGGCCGGCGCCGATGCAGAGCAGGTCCGCCCAGGCCGACAGGTGCCGCTCGAAGCGGCCGTCGGCCGGCGTCCAGGAGGCCCGGATCTCGATCTCGGTCGACGACTGGCGCTCGGCCAGGCCGCCGAAGTACTGCGACGCGCACCTGGTTACCGTGCCGGACGGCTCCGCGTACCCGGCGCCGTGCGCCTGCAGCGAGTCCAGCAGCCAGGCCCAGCCGACCTCGCAGAGCAGCGGGTCGCCGGCCATCTCCGGCTCCAGTTCGGCCCGGGTCATCGTGACCACCCGGAACTCCCCGTTCCAGGCCTCCTGCCCGGCCGGGTCGTGCAGCAGCACCAGCCGGCCGTCCGCCAGCTCCTCGCCGTCCACCTCCACCGCGGCGGTCACCGCGAACGCGTACGGGGCGAGCCGGCGCGGCGCCGGCGCGGGGGAGAGCTGGACCTCGGGCCGCAGCCGGGCCCCGTCCAAGGCCGCCACCGCAGCCCGGAACTCGCTCGGCGCCCCCTCGTGACCACCCGTCCCGCCACCTGCTCCGCCACCCTGCGAGGGGTGCCCTCCGACCGCTGCCATGCCCCGAAGACTAGGTCGAAAGCTTGGGTTATCGCCGCAACTTCTCTCCCAGCGGCGTGCCGGAACGGCAAACCCGGGCAGATCTTGGAGGAACCGACGAGACCGGCCGGGAAGGGGGCCCCGGGGCGCGTGCGAAGATTTGACGCGTGAGCGAGACAACGGCAGACACGACGGCGGCCACCCACGACGGCCGGACCACCCCCGCGCGCCGCGGCGCCGCGTACGACTCCGCGTTCCTGCGCGCCTGCCGGAACGAGCCGGTACCGCACACCCCCGTGTGGTTCATGCGCCAGGCGGGCCGCTCGCTGCCCGAGTACCTGAAGGTCCGCGAGGGCATCCCCATGCTGGAGTCCTGCATGCGGCCCGAGCTGGTCAAGGAGATCACCCTGCAGCCGGTGCGCCGGCACAAGGTGGACGCGGCGGTCTTCTTCAGCGACATCGTCGTGCCGCTCAAGGCCGTCGGCATCGACGTCGACATCAAGGCCGGCGTCGGCCCCGTCATCGCCGACCCGATCCGCACCTTCGAGGACCTCCAGCGGCTGCGCCCGCTGGAGCCGGACGACGTCCCCTACATCACCGAGGCCATCGGCCTGCTGGTGGACGAGCTCGGCGCAACCCCGCTGATCGGCTTCGCCGGCGCGCCGTACACGCTGGCCAGCTACCTGGTCGAGGGCGGGCCGTCCAAGAACCACGAGAACACCAAGGCCATGATGTACGGGCAGCCCGAGCTGTGGGCCGCCCTGGTGGACCGGCTCGCCGACATCACCACGGCCTTCCTGAAGGTCCAGATCGAGGCCGGCGCCTCGGCGGTCCAGCTGTTCGACTCCTGGGTGGGCTCGCTCGCGCCGGACGACTACCGCCGCTCCGTGATGCCGGCCAGCACCAAGGTCTTCGACGCCGTCGCCGGCTACGGCGTGCCGCGGATCCACTTCGGCGTCGGCACCGGCGAACTGCTCGGCCTGATGAGCCAGGCCGGCGCGGACGTCGTCGGCGTCGACTGGCGGGTGCCGCTGAACGTCGCCGCCGAGCGGGTCGGCCCGGGCAAGGGCCTGCAGGGCAACCTCGACCCGGCGGTGCTGTTCGCGCCCACCGAGGTCGTGGAGACCAAGGCCCGCGAGGTCCTGGACGCCGCCCGGGCGCTCGGCCCCAGCGGCCACATCTTCAACCTCGGCCACGGCGTGCTGCCGTCCATGGACCCGGACGCGCTCAGCCGGCTCGTCGCGTTCGTCCACGAGGCCAGCGCGCGCTGACACCCCGAGGCACGGCGGTGGCGGGCCCTCCGGCTGCGGAGGGCCCGCCACCGCCGTGTTCGGCGGGGCACGCACCACGACCGCGCACAGCGGATCGAGAGTCCGGTGTAAAGACCTGCGAGACTGCGAGGCATGTCGGATGCACGGGTCGTCGTCGTCGGTGGTGGGATCTCGGGGCTGGCTGCGGCCGCCTTCCTGAGCGGGGCGGCCGGGGGGCCGGCGCGGGCCCGGGTCACGGTGCTGGAGGCGTCGGGGCGGGTCGGCGGGAAGCTGTGGGGCGGGGAGGTCGGCGGGGTCCGGGTGGACCTCGGGGCCGAGTCGGTGCTGGCCCGGCGGCCGGAGGCGGTCGAGCTGGCGCGGGCGGTCGGCCTGGCGGCGGAACTGGAGCCGCCGACCACCGCGAAGGCGGCGATCTGGACCCGCGGCGCGCTGCGGCCGCTGCCGGGCGGTCAGGTGATGGGCGTGCCGGGCGACCTGGCGGCGCTGGAAGCCTCCGGGGTGCTCACCGCCGAGGGGCTGGAGCGGGCCCGGCACGAGGAGCCCACCGAGGTCGGTGAGGACGTCGCGATCGGCCGCTACGTCGCCGACCGGCTGGGCCGGGAAGTGGTGGACCGGCTGGTCGAGCCGCTGCTGGGCGGCGTCTACGCCGGGCGTGCCGACGAGATCTCGCTGCGCGCCGCCGTCCCCCAACTGCTGTCGATCGCGCGCGGCGGCGGCTCGCTGGTCGAGGGGGTGCACGAGCTGGCGTCGCGGCCGCAGGTGGTGGGCACCCCGGTGTTCAACGGCCTGCGCGGCGGCCTCGGCACGCTGCCGGAGGCGGCCGCCGCGGCCTGCGTCAAGGCGGGCGTGGACCTGCGCACGGACGCCCCGGTCGACGGGCTGCGCCGCACCCCCGACGGCTGGCGGGTGGAGACCGGCGGCGAGGCGCTGCACGCGGACGCCGTCGTGCTGGCCGTCCCGGCCCCGGCCGCGGCCCGGCTGCTGCGCGCGGACGCCCCGGCGGCCGCCACCGAGCTGGACACCGTCGAGTACGCCGGCATGGCGCTGGTGACGCTGGCGTTCCGGCGCTCCGACCTGGCCGAACTCCCGGCCGGCAGCGGGTTCCTGGTGCCGCCGGTGGACGGGCGGCGGATCAAGGCGTCGACCTTCTCCTCCAACAAGTGGGGCTGGCTGGAGCGCTCCGCGCCGGACGCGTTCCTGCTGCGCACCTCGCTCGGCCGGCACCGCGAGGAGGAGGCGCTCGGCCTGCCGGACGAGGAGCTGGTGGCCCGCTCGCTGGCGGACCTGGAGGAGGCGATCGGGCTGACCGCCCGGCCGTACGACACCTTCGTGTCGCGCTTCGACGCCGGCCTGCCGCAGTACCCGGTGGGCCACCTGGACCGGGTGGCCCGGGTGCGGGCGGCGGTCGGGAGGGTGGGCGCGCTGGCGCTGTGCGGCGCCGCGTACGACGGCGTGGGCATTCCGGCGTGCATCGGCTCGGCCGCCGCCGCGGTGGCCGCCATCGACGGACTGCTGACCCCGGAGACCGGGGCGGGTTCCACGGAGAGGACAATGGGCGCATGACTGAGAGCGTTGAGCGGGAGCCGGAGCAGCAGCCCGAGAAGAAGAAGGCGCGCGACCTGAACCAGGTCATCCGCTACACCATGTGGTCGGTGTTCAAGCTCAAGGACGCCCTGCCCGAGGACCGCACCGCCCTGGCCGCCGAGGTGGACGAGCTGTTCGAGCAGCTGGCCGCGAAGGACGTGACCGTGCGCGGCACGTACGACGTCTCCGGCCTGCGCGCGGACGCCGACATCCTGGTCTGGTGGCACGCCGCCGACTCGGACGACCTGCAGGAGGCGTACAACCGCTTCCGCCGTACCGGCCTCGGCCGCCGGCTGGAGCCGGTCTGGTCGAACATGGCGCTGCACCGGCCGGCCGAGTTCAACAAGTCGCACATCCCGGCCTTCCTCGCCGACGAGCGCGCGCGCGACTACGTCTGCGTGTACCCGTTCGTGCGCTCCTACGAGTGGTACCTGCTGCCGGACGCCGAGCGGCGCGCGATGCTCGCCGAGCACGGCCAGATGGCCCGCGGCTACCCTGACGTGCGGGCCAACACGGTGGCCTCGTTCGCGCTCGGCGACTACGAGTGGCTGCTCGCCTTCGAGGCGGACGAACTGCACCGGATCGTCGACCTGATGCGCGACCTGCGGCCGTCCCGGGCCCGGCTGCACGTCCGCGAGGAGGTGCCGTTCTTCACCGGCCGCCGCAAGCCGGTCGGCGAACTGCTCAACGGCCTGGTCTGACCGACGCCGCACGCCCTCCGGAGGCCGGCTTCCCCGCATCGGGGGAGCCGGCCTCTCAGGTGCGGTGCGGGCGCAGGGCGGCGCGCAGGCGGGCGTCGGGGAGGACGGCCGCGCCGTTCATGGCGACGGCGGTGAGCAGTTCGCGCTCCTCGTCGTCGGCGAGGCCGCGCTGGCGGGCCGGGCGCACCTCGCGCAGCACCTCCTGGCCGACCGGAGAGGCCCAGCGGGTGTAGGGGTAGACGTCGACCCGGGCCATCAGCAGGGTGCCCGAGGTGAGGACCAGCGGCAGCGAGAACCAGGCGAGCGGGGCGAGGGTGTCGCCGCCGGTGAAGCCGCTGACGGCCAGCGAGGCGGCCAGCAGGAGCAGGGACAGCAGCAGGGCATGCCGGACCTGCCGGACCACCACGAGGGTGTTGCGCTGCACCAGGGCCGGGGTGGCCAGGCCGGCCAGCGCGAGCCGGGCGCCGATCTCCCGCACCGTGGGGTGCTCGGCCATCGCCCGGCGCAGCTCGTCCGTGCGGCACTGGCCCTCGGGGCCGACGGTGGCGAGGACCGCCCGTTCCAGGCGGCTGCGGCCCCTGGGGTCGACCACGGTCGTCCAGCCGGTGTGGGCCAGGTGCAGCCGGCCCCGGCCGGCCATCAGGACGAGGGCCAGTTCGACCACCCGGTCCGGGCCGCCGGCCAGGTAGGCGGTCTCGTACAGCCCGATGCCGACGGCCTCCGGGGGGCGCAGCCCGTCCTGGTCGGCCAGGGCGTCGGCGGTGGCGGTCATCCGGACCAGCCGGAGGCAGGAGAGCACTGCCGCGACACAGGCCGGTATCAGGAACAGCAACCACATGGGCTTGTTGTATGCCTGGCCGGAGGGCGCGGGGAATGTCTTCCCGGTCCGCGATACCGAACTGTGACGTCAGACGGGGGACGAACCGCCGTTCCGGGACGAACCGCCGCCGGGCGGGGACGGCCCTCGGCCGTCCCCGGGGCGGCGGTCACGATCCGCAGCTGCTGCCGCAGCTCGATCCGCAGCTGGACGAGGAACTGCAGCTGGACGACGAGGAGCTGCAGCTGGAGGAGGACGAGCCGCAACTGCTGGAGCTGGACCCGCAGCTGGAGGAGGACGAGCCGCAACTGCTGGAGCTGGACCCGCAGCTGGACGATCCGCACCCGCTGCTCCCGCCGCAGCCGGAGGACCCGGAGTCGGAGGACCCGGAGTCGGTGGACCCGCACCAGGAGGCCGAGTTGCCGCAGGAGGAGCTGGACGAGCACGAGGAGGACGACGACGAGGACGAGGACGAGGAGGCGAACGAGGACGAGCCGGCGGCGGCCTGCCGCACCGCCTCCTCCTCGGCCGTCGCGGCCAGCATCGCGGCCGCCAGCTCCTGGTCGTCCAGCCCGGCGGCGGCCAGCCCGCCGAGCGCGAGCGCGCCCAGCAGCGTGCCGCCGGCCAGCAGGGGCGACACACCGGAGTGGGGCGTCCACGGCGAGCCGCCCATCAGGGAGAGCTGGCGCTTGCCGGCCGGGGTGATCCGGCCCTTGACCGGCCTCGTGGCGAGCAGCGCGACGAAGCCCAGGGCCAGCAGGAAGAACGGGATCACGAGGTTGGGGCGGTCATGGCCGCGGGCGCCGTCGTCGAGCAGTTCGGAGGCCACGGCGAAGACCACCACGACGGGCATCGCGAGCCAGAGCAGCCGGCGGGCGGTCCGGGCCTTCCGCAGCCGCTCGGGGCGGCGCAGCAGGCCGCGGTCGGCGAGCCGGTCGCCGATCTCCTGGACGGCGGCGGAGCGCATCACCATCCGGCGGAGCGGGGCGATCTCACGGCTCCCGGTGGGGCCGACGGCGTCGTGGACCGCCTGGTCGACCGTGTCGTACGGCTTGGAGCCGGTGAGCGTGACCAGGCCGGACCGGCTGATCACGGCCTGCTCGCCCAGGTGCATCCGGACCAGGGCGGTGTCGAACACCCGGCCCGGCCCGCCGGACAGGAAGGCGGCGTCGAGCAGCGGCAGACCGCGGCCGGGCAGCCCCTTGGCGGACGGGACGTGGCCGATGCGCTGCCGGGTCAGGCAGGCGTACAGGATGGCGGCCGCCAGCAGGACGGCCGGGACGAGGAAGTAGCTGTTGTGCCACATGGACGGTTCCCCCGAGGTGACGATGGTTCGCTAGCCGCGCAGGGCCCGGCGCAGACGCGCGAGCGGGCCGGGCGGTCGTACGGGTGCCGGGTCGAGCCACTGCTCCAGGGCCCGGCGGTGGTCGGCGGCGAGCGGGCCGCCGTCGGTGAGCGCCCACGCGGCGAAGGACCGGGCGTCGGCGCGGTAGCCGCCGGTCTGCGGGTGGGTGCGGGCGTAGTCGAGGAAGAGCGGCCCGTACCGCGTCCCCAGCAGGCGGGGCAGGTCCGGGGCCGCCTTCGCGGTGGTGTCGCGCCGCTTGGCGGCGAGGCCGGTGGACTGGGCGCGGACCTGGGCCGGGTCGAAGCCGGGCGGGACGGGCCCGCCGGCCACCAGCGCGGCCAGCAGCTCCTCCTGGCGCCGGGCCAGGCGCTCCCGGGCGGCCGGGAGGTCCCGGTCGCCGCCCGGGGGCCGGGCCGTGGTCGGGGTCGGGGTCGGGGCGCTCATCACCGGGTGCTCCCCTCCAGCACCCGGCGGATGGCGTCCAGTTCACCGGCCAGCTCACTGGGCCGCGGGAAGTTGGCGTCGCGCTCCAGCAGGACGCCGGGCGGCGCGACCCGCGCGCAGAGCTCGGCGAGCACCTCCAGCACCGGTGCGGTGACGGGGTGGGCGTGGGTGTCGTGCCAGATCCCGTCGACCAGGGTGCCGCCCGCGACGTGGACGTAGGCGAGCGCCTCCAGCGGCAGGCAGTCGAGTTCGGCGGCCGGGTCGATGCCGAGGTTGACCCGGTTGGTGTGCAGGTTGGCGACGTCGATCAGGAGGCGGACGCCGGTGCGCGCGACCAGCTCGGCGAGGAACTGGCCCTCAGTGAACTCGTCGTCGGGCCAGGAGAGTTGGGCCGCGATGTTCTCCACGGCGAGTGGCACCGGGAGCTGGTCCTGGGAGATCCGGATGTTCTCGGCGATCACCCGCAGCGAGTCCCGGGTGCGGGGGACGGGCAGCAGGTGGCCAGCCTCCAGGCCGCCGGCCCGGACGAACGCCAGGTGCTCGGTGACCAGCGGCGAGCCGAGTGCCAGAGCGGTGTCGGCGAGCCGGGCGAGGCGCCCGGGGTCGGGCAGGTCGGCGCCGCCGAGGCCGAGGCCGACGCCGTGCGGGACGACGGTGACGCCGCGTTCGCGCAGCACGGTCAGGGAGCGGGGCAGGTGGCCGGCGCAGACGTTCTCGGCGACCACCTCGACCCAGTCCAGGCCGGGCTGGCGTTCGACCACGGTGTCGATCTCGCTGCGCCAGCCGAGGCCGACGCCGAGCCGGGCAGGGGCGGTGAGGCCGCCGGTGGCCCGTACGGGCAGGTCCAGGGCAGGGGAAGTCATGGGTTCGCCCCCTTCGGAGGGCCGGAATGGGAAGGGCCGTCGGACAGTGCGGGCGTCGTCGCCAGGACCGCGCGGCCGTGTTGCTGAGGATGTCCCCGGGCGGGGTGGCTGCCAAGCCTCACCCGGTCTTCTCAGAGCATTATTTGAGCTTGTCGTCCTGGTGATGAGGAACTTTAGACCCCGCCCTGGACCGTCTCCCCAGGCGGGGTGCCCTGTCGGCGGGAAATTCGGGGGCGCCGCGCGGGCGGGAGCGGCTAGCGTGGAATCCATGACTTTTTTCACTTCTTTGACCATTCGTGAATTCCGCCCCCAGGACGCCGAGGCCGTGGTGGCGGCCCACCAGGCCGGGCGCGAGCACCTGGTGACGACCGCCGCGGCCCTGCTCTGGTTGAACGAACTGCAGAATCCCGACGAGCACTTCCGTACCTTCGTCGCCGAGGCGGACGGCCGGGTGGTCGGCGCGGTGCGCTGCGCACTGGTGGTCGGCTCGACGACCACGGGCGTCGGCCACGCCAACGGCAGCGTGCTGCCGGAGTTCCGGCGGCGCGGCGCGGCCACCGCCCTGCTGGCCGCCGCCGAACGGCACCTGGCCGAGCACGGTGCGACGGAGCTGCACTCCTGGCTGGACGACGAGCCCGCCTCGCTGGCCTTCGGCACCGCCCGGGGCTACCGGATCGGCCGCGCCGCCCAGTTCGGCGGCCGGGACCTGACCCGGCCGCTGCCGCCGGCGCCCGTACGGCCGGCCGGCGTCGAGCTGCGCCCGGCCACCGACTGGGCGGCCGATCCGCGTCCGCTGTTCCTGATCGACGCGGACGCCATCCGGGACGAGCCCGGTGAGGTGCCGATGGACGCCCTGGAGTACGAGCACTGGCTGCGGTCCGAGTGGGCCCGGCCGGACTTGGACCTCGGGCTGACCGTGGTCGCCGTGGTGGACGGCGAGCCGGCCGCGTTCACCCTGGCGAAGACCGACGGGGTGGACCGCTACTGGTCCGCGTTCACCGCCTGCCGCCGGGAGTTCCGCGGCCGCGGCCTGAGCAAGCTGGCCAAGCTGGAGTCGCTGCGCCTGGCGGCCGCGGCGGGCTACCGGAGCGCGTACACCTCCAACGACGAGACCAACGCGCCGATGCTGGCGATCAACGCGTGGCTGGGGTACGAGCGCTGCGCCGGGGAGCGCAAGGGAATCAAGCGGCTGAAGTAGCGCTGCCGCCAGGAATTCCGCCCCGGAGAATTGCCGCAAGGGGGGTATTTCCGGTCACGGGCGGGGACTTAACCAGGGCGTACGGTTCGTGGTCGAGTCTTCTTCCGGGGGGATGATATGGACATCCTGCTCCAGGTGCTGATCGCATCTGGGCCGGCCGTGATCGGCTTCCTCGCGGCCCGTTCCCTCGCCCGGACCAGGCTGCTGCTGCGCTACGGCTTCCTGCGGGCGCTGCTGGCGCCGTACAGCCGCGTGCAGATCATCACACCGAGCGTCGAGATGGCGGAGTTCGCCTTCACCACGGACGGCTGCCGACTGGCCGGCCGCGGGCCGAAGAACGTGCTCTTCATGCCGATGGCCGAGGCCAGGGCGATAGCGGAACTCACCGACCTGCTGCGGAAGGTCAACCGGAAGGCGACGATCGAGCTGGTGGTGGCGGGCGCGCAGGACCCGCGGATGCCGACCTTCTCGATCGGCGGCCCGAGCGTCAACTCCTACTCCGCCGGCGTGCTCGACGCGGTGTTCCCGGACTTCACCATCGAGTACCCGGACGAGGCCCGCGCCCGGTGGGGCGGCATGACCTTCGAGGCGCTGTACAACCCCGCCGGGGAGCTGATCCGCGACCACGGCTTCGTCTTCGTGACCCGCACGCCGCGGCAGGCGCCCTGCATCGTGCTCTGCGGGGTGTTCGCCTTCGGCTCCGCGATGGCGGTGGAGGCGCTGACGGCGGCGGGCCGCACCTCGCCGCTGGCGGCGCTCTTCCGCTCGGGGGAGAAAGGATTCGCCGCCGTCGAGGGCCGGGTGATCGGCCTGGACACCGTGGACGTCACGGTCGAGGTCTGCCGCGTCCTGCCCGCACCGCGATCCGACGTCCCGGCGGGCTTCCGGGGAGAAATGTCCGTGAGTCGTCCCGACCAGTGAGACGATTGGTCTCGACCACGTGGTGCGAATCCGGACAGCCCGGGAGAGACCGGGCCATGAACTCCGGGCGTTCGTACAGGTTTTGCCCCGCTCTCGACACATCATGGGCATAATCGCGCCCATGACGATCAACCGCGCGAACGTGAGCGCGATTGCCGAGGACCTGTACGTGTGGCTCCCCCCGAACCGGGGCTGGGGCCTGGCCAACTGCGGACTGCTGGCCTCCGAGGCGACCGCACTCTGGATCGACACCCCCTACGACTCGTCGATGGCCGAGGAGTTCCTCGCCGCGAGCCGCCGGCTGCTGCCGACCGGGGTCGAGATCGACCGGGTGGTCGTCACCCACGCCAACGGCGACCACCTGTGGGGCGCCGGAGTGCTGCCGGACGCCGAGGTGATAGCCACCCGGGAGGCACTGGAGCACATCCACTGGGAGCCCACCCCGCAGCAGCAGCACGCCCTGGTCAACGGCAGCGACCCGGACTCCCCGCTCGGCGGCTACCTCAAGGAGCACTTCGGGCGCTTCGACTGGTCCACCACCGACCCGGTGCGCCCGGACACCGTCTTCACCGGCGAGCTGGAACTGCGGGTCGGACGCCACCCCGTCCAGATCACCAGCCTCCCCGCCGCCCACACCGGCGGCGACCTGATCGTCCACCTCCCGCACCAGCGCGCGGTGTTCACCGGAGACGTGATCTTCTCCTCCACCCCCGAGCAGCCCGGCGACCACCCCTCGCACTGGGCCGGCCCGCTGGAGAACATCATCGGCGCCTGCGAACAGGCCCTGGCCACCGGCGCCGAGATCTTCGTACCCGGCCACGGACCGGTGCTCGACCGCGAAGGCGTCCACGACCACATCGGCTACCTCGCGTACGTCCGCGAGCGCGCCCACGCCCTGCACGCTGCCGGGATCCCCGCGCTGGACGCCGCTCGGCGGGTGATCGCCGAACAGCGCCACCCCGAACTCGGCCTGCCGGAGCGGCTGGTGCTCACCGTCGCGGCCGAGTACCGGCACCTGGACGGCTCGGCGGCGCCGGGCGTCCTGGACGCCATGGGGCAGGTCGCCCTGGTCGCCCGGGAACTGGCCGGAGACGCCGGCCGGATCCCGCGCCCGCGCGCCGCCCAGGGCTGACCCGCCCTGACCCGAGCCCGCCCCGAGGCGCCCGTCCCGACCTGCGAGACCCGGTCGGCCCGGCCGACCTGCCCGACCCGCGAGCACCCCCGAGGACTTCGATGACGCAGATCGCGCTGACCGCCCTGGTGCTGGTCGCCGCCGTGGCCGCGGCCGTGCTCGCCCGGGGCCGGGCCGGAGCCGTCGCCCGGGCGGCGGTCGCCGAGACCGCGCTCGCCCGGGGCGAGGAACGCACCCGCGCCGCCGAGAGCCGACTCGCCCGCGCCGAGCAGCAACTGCGCGACGCGCAGGAGGCCGCCCGGCGCGCCGCCGAGGACGCCCGGCGGGCCGAGGGCCGCACCCGCGCCGCCGAGGACGCCGTCCGGGACGCACAGGACGCGGCCCGGGACGCGCAGGAGGCCGCCCGGGACGCCGTCCGGCACGGCACCGACGCGACCACCCGCGCCGAGGAGGCCGACCGCGCCCTCGCCGCCGCCGAGGCGCGCGCCACCGCGCTGCTCGCCGAGATCGGCCACCTCGCCCAGGAACGGGTCGCGGCCACCGCCGTCCGGCTCACCCACACCAACGCGCCGCTGGTCGGCCCGCTGGACCAGCAGGCCGTCGGCCCGGAGGCCGTCCGGGCCCTGCAGTCCGTCCTGGACGCCACCACCGCCGCCCTCGCCGACGAACGCGAGCGGGTGGACGCCGCCGCCCGCGCCGCCATGCGCGGCGCCACCTCCCGGATCCAGACCCTGCTCTACCAGATCCAGAGCCTCGTCCAGCAGCTCCAGCACGACAACGACGACCCCCGGCTGCTGGAGGTCGACTTCCGCAACGAGGTCGCGCTGCGCCGGATCCAGACCGTCGCCGTGCTCTGCGAGGCCTGGCCGGGCCTGGCCCGCACCGACTCGCCGCTCGCCGAGGTGGTCGTCGGCGCGCTCTCCCGGGTGCCCGGCTACGCCCGGATCAAGGTCGCCAACCACCTGCGGGAGCACCGGCTCGCCGTGGTCGCCCGGGCCGCCGAGCCGATCGCCGTCACCATCGCCGAACTGCTCGCCAACGCCACCGCGTACTCCCACCCGGAGACCGACGTCCCGGTGACCGTGCAACAGGGCGGCCGCGGCGCGCTGGTGATCATCGACGACAGCGGCATCGGCATGGACGAGGACCAACTGCGCCGCGCCCGCCGACTCCTGGCCGGCCCGCCGGACGTCCTGCTCACCGAACTCGGCAACCCGCCCAAGACCGGCTTCGCCGTGATCGGCAAGCTGGCCCGGCAGTACGGCTTCTCCTGCCACATCGAGCCGTCACCGTACGGCGGCATGCGGACCATCCTGCGCATCCCGGCCGCGCTGGTGACCGTCGTGGACGACGAACAGCCGCTGTCGGTGCTCACCCCGCTGCCCCTGCGGGCCGGCTCCGGGCCCGCCCCCGCGCCCACCGTCGCCGCCGTCCCGCCGATGCGCGACGCCGACGAGCAGGACGGCCCCCAGCTCGCCGACCGCCACCACCAGCCGGGCCCGCACCCGGCGCCGGCCATCCACGTGGTGCCCGCCCGGGGCGCGGACGGCCCGGCGGCGGACGCTCCGGAGGCGGGATCCGCGGCGGGCTCCGCGGCGGGGGACGCCGGTGTCGGGGACTCCGGTGTCGGGGACTCCCCGGCGGACGACGGCACCGGCCTGCCCACCCGGCGCCGCCGCCGGCCGCTCGCCGCCGAGGAGGCGGGCGCGCCCGCCGTCGCCCCCGGGCGGACCCCCGAGCAGGCCGCCGCCCACTGGCAGGCACTGCAGCAGGGCACCGACTCCGGCCGGGCCGCCGTGGCGCAGGCGACCCGCGCGGACGCCGTACGCGCGGAGGCTCTACGCGAGGACGCCGTACGAGAGGACGCCGCACACGAGACCAGCGGAAACACGACCGGCACGACCGGCACGACCGGCAGGACCGGCCCCACCGGCCCCTCCGGTGACCACACCACCGGCCCGACGACCTCAGCAGGAGCCGCGCAGTGAGCAGCAGCACGCCGAGCCCGACCGCCACCAACGACATCTCGTGGGTGCTGACCCCGCTGCTGGAGCTGCCGGGGGTGCTGCACGCGGTCGTCGCCACCGGAGACGGACTGGTCGAGGGTGCCTCGGCGGGCCTGGGGCGCGCCTCCGCCGAGCGGGTCGCCGCGATGACCGCCACCGTGCACGCCGCCGCCCGGGCCTTCACCGGCGCGTTCACCGACGCCGAGCGGCCCCGACTGGCCCAGACCGTGGTGGAGTCCGACCTCGGCTACGCCATCGTCGTCCCCGCCGGGGAGAACACCTCGCTCGCCGTGTTCACCGCCCCGGACGCCCAACTCGGCAACGTGTCCTACCAGATGCAGGTGCAGGTCGCCGCCCTGGGCCGCGCCCTCGCGAGCCCGTCCCGGCAGCAGGACACCGCCGCCCGGTCATGACCGCCGCCCCCCGCAGGCGGATGGTGCCCGCCTACCTGGCCACCGGCGGCCGCAGTCGCCCCGGCGCCCAGGGCTTCGAGCGGCTGACCGTGCTGTTCGCCGACCGCGCCGAACCGCCGGCCGGGCTCGAACCCGAACACCGCCGGCTCTGGGACCTGCTGCGCCCCGGCGCGCTGACCGTGGTGGAGGCCGCCGCGCACCTGCGCCTGCCGGTCAGCGCCACCGTCTTCCTCGCGGCCGACCTGGTCGAGGCGGGCTGCCTGCACGCCCGCGCGCCGATCCCGCGCGCCCAGCAGACCGACCGCTCCATCGTCGAGAGGCTCCTCGTTGGACTCCGTGCACTCCGGTGACCAAGGCGGCCACCCGGACAGCCACCTGGACAGCCGTCCGGACGGCCACCCCGGCGGGGAGCCGAGCCGGGTGGGCTACCTGCCCGACCGGGACCAGACGCTGATGAAGCTGGTCATCGCCGGCCCGTTCGGCGTCGGCAAGACCACGTTCATCCGCACCCTCTCGGAGATCGCCACCCTGCACACCGAGGAGGCGATGACGGAGACCGGACGCCCCGTGGACGACCTGGCCGGCCTGCCCGAGAAGGCCACCACGACCGTCGCCGTGGACTTCGGCCGGCTCACCCTGCCCGGCGGCGTCGTGCTCTACCTGTTCGGCACCCCCGGTCAGCGCCGCTTCTTCCCGCTCTGGCAGGACATCGCCCGCGGCGCGCTGGGCGCCCTGGTGCTCGCCGACACCCGCCGGCTGGCCGACTCCTTCGAGATCATGGACATGGTCGAGGAGCAGGGCCTGCCGTACGCCGTCGCCGTCAACCGCTTCCCGGACGCGCCGGTCCACCCGGCCGGGGTGCTGCGGGCCCACCTGGACCTGCACACCGCCACCCCGCTGCTGCTCTGCGACGCCCGCGAGCGCGACAGCAGCCTGGACGCGCTGATCGCGCTGGCCGAGCACGTCCTGGAGGCCCTGCCCGTCGCCTCCACCGCTGCTACCGCGGCCTCCACGGCGGACACCGCCGCCTCCACCGCCTCTTCCACCGCCACCGAGGAGCGCCCGTGACCGTCGAGACCCGCCCGACCCCGATCCACGGCCCGGTCTTCGCCGCCGACCCCCGACTGGTGTACGAGCGGCTGCGCCGTCACGGCCCGATCGCCCCGGTGGAGATCGCGCCCGGCGTGGAGGCGCTGCTGGTCACCGACTACCAGGCCGCGCTGGACCTGCTGCGCGACAGCGACACCTTCTCCAAGGACTCCCGCGCCTGGCAGCGGACCGTCCCGCCGGACTCCCCGCTGCTGCCGGTGCTCGGCTATCGCCCGACGGCGCTGTTCAGCGACGGCGAGACGCACGCGCGCTACCGCGCGGTGATCACCGACGCCCTCGCGCTGTTCGAACCGCACCGGCTGCAGCGCCAGGTCGCCGAGACCGCCCACCGGCTGATCGACCGCTTCGCGGCGGTCGGCCACGCCGACCTGATCGCCGAGTACGCCCGCCGGCTGCCCGCCTTCGTGCTCACCACCTGGTTCGGTGTGCCCGAGGAGCACCGCGAGCGGGTGGTCGCCGGGATCACCGGGCTGATCGAGTCCACCGCGAAGGCCGGCGCCGCGTACGGGGACCTCGTCGCGGTGGTCACCGCCATGGTCGCCGAGCGCCGCGAGCGCCCCCGGCACGACCTCGCCTCCTGGTTCGTCACCCACCCGGTCGGGCTGGACGACGACGAGGTGATCCGGCAGATCACCCTGACCATGATCGCCGGGCACGAGCCGACCACCAACCTGATCGGCAACGCCCTGCTGCGCCTGCTCACCGATGCCCGCTACGCCGGCTCGCTGTTCGGCGGCGCGATGACCGCCCACCAGGCGATCGACGAGGTGCTCTGGCACGAGCCGCCGATGGCCAACCTGTCCGCCCACTACCCGCGCTACGACATCACCTTCCACGGCCGCGAGATCCAGGCCGGCACCCTCCTGCTGGTCTCCTACGCGGCCGCCAACTCCCAGGCCGCGCCGCCCACGGACGACAGCGGGCTGCGCAGCGGCGAGAGCGCGCACCTGGCCTGGGCGGCCGGCCCGCACGCCTGCCCGGCCCGCGACCCGGCCCTGCTGATCGCGATCACCGCCATCGAGCAGCTGGGCAGCCGGCTCAGCGACCTCGAACTGGCCACCCCCGCCGAGGAGTTGCTCTGGCGCCCGGGCCCGTTCCACCGCGCCCTGGTGCACCTCCCGGTCCGCTTCCAGCCGGTCGCCGGCTAGCTCCCGGACAGCACGGAGGCCCCGACAGCACGGAGGCCCGGACACCGCCGTACGGTGTCCGGGCCTCCGGTGCCACGCGTCCTACTCGGCGGGCCTGAGCGTCAGCGAGACGCTGTTGATGCAGAACCGCTGGTCGGTCGGCGTGCCGTAGCCCTCGCCGTCGAAGACGTGCCCCAGGTGCCCGCCGCAGCGCGCGCACCGCACCTCGACCCGGCGCATGCCGAGGGAGGTGTCCTCGATGTACTGGACCCGGTCCTCCGCCAGCGGAGCGTAGTACGACGGCCAGCCGCAGTGGCTGTCGAACTTGGTCTCGGAGCTGAACAGCTCCGCGCCGCAGGCCCGGCACCCGTAGACGCCGACCGTCTTGGTGTCGGTGTACTCACCGGTGAAGGGGCGCTCGGTGCCCGCCTCGCGGAGCACGTGGTACTCCTCGGGGCTGAGCTCGGCGCGCCACTCGGCCTCGGACTTCTCGATGTCGTAGCTCATCACGGGCTCCCGGTCGCGGTGGACGTACGTCAGACGTTGGAAGCAACGTTCGCGAGGTGCTCCAGAATTTCTGGCCCGAGGTTGGTGACGTCGCCCGCGCCCATGGTGAGCAGCAGGTCGCCCGGGCGGGCGAGGCCGGCGAGCACGGCGGGGGCGGCGGCGAAGGAGTGCTCGGCGGTCACCTCGGCGCCGGCCCGGCGGGCGGCGTCGATGATCAGCTCGCTGGTCACGCCGGGGATCGGGTCCTCGCGGGCCGGGTAGATGTCCAGCACCACCGAGGCGTCGGCCAGCGCGAGGGCCTGGCCCATCTCCTCGGCGAGCTGCTGGGTGCGGCTGAACAGGTGCGGCTGGAAGACCACCAGCACCCGGCCCTCGCCCTCCAGGCCCTCCCGGATCGCCTCCAGGTCGGCGGTCATCTCGGTGGGGTGGTGGGCGTAGGAGTCGATCACCTGGACGCCGGCGGCCTCGCCCTTGAGCTGCAGCCGGCGGCGCACGCCGGTGTAGGCGCCGAGCGCCTTGGCCAGGTCCTCGGCCGGGACGCCCAGCGCGACGCCGGCGGCGAGCGCGGAGACCGCGTTGTGGGCGTAGTGCCGGCCGGGCACCGAGACGGTGAAGGTCAGTTCGGTGCCGTCCAGGACGACGGTGACCTCGCTGGTCATGCCGCGGGCGACCACCGAGAGCACCCGGACGTCGGCGTCCTCGGCGGCGCCGACGGTCACCACGTTCAGGTCCTCGCGGCCGGCCACCCGGGAGGTCAGCTCGCGGGCGCCGTCGTGGTCGGCCGAGACCACCAGGGTGCCGCCGGGCACGATCCGGCCGACGAAGGTCTCGAAGGACTCGTGGATCTCGTCGATCGAGGCGTAGTTGGCGTGGTGGTCCAGCTCCACGTTGAGCACGATCGCCACCTCGGGCGCGTACTTGTGGAAGCTGCGGTCGCTCTCGTCGGCCTCGGCGACGAAAATCTCGCCGGTGCCGTGGTGGGCGTTGGAGCCGGGCGCGTCCAGGTCCCCGCCGATGGCGTAGGACGGGTCCAGGCCCAGCTCGCCGAGGGCGACTGCGAGCATGCTGGTGGTGGTGGTCTTGCCGTGGGTGCCGGCCACCGCGAGGGCCCGGCGGCCGCCCATCAGCGCGGCCAGCGCGTCGGAGCGGTGCACCACCGGGATGCCGCGCTCGCGGGCCGCGGCCAGCTCCGGGTTGTCGGGGCGGATCGCGCTGGACACGACCACGCTGCTGGTGCCGTCCGGCACGTGCTCGGCGGCGTGGCCGACGTGCACGGTGGCGCCGAGGGCGCGCAGCGCGAGGACGGTCTCGGACTCCTTGGAGTCGCTGCCGGAGACGCTGGCACCGCGCACTGCGAGGATCTTCGCCAGGCCGGACATCCCGGCGCCGCCGATGCCGATGAAGTGCGGGGCGTGCAGGTCGTGCGCGGCGTCGTTCAAGGCGTGGCTCCGTACGGGCGGGGGCAGACAGGGCGGGCGGACGGTTTCCGTGGCGTGTCGACACGGGGGTCGCGTGTCGACGGGGGGAACCGTCCTCGCGGACGGACCGCAAGGACGATTCTGCACCACCGGCGCGCGGAGCCAGGGCCGGTCTTCGGTCCTAGGAGTCGCTGGCGAACAGGCGCAGCACCGGGACTCCGACCTTGTGCCGGGCCTGGGAGGCCCAGTCGCGGTGGAAGAACTCCTCGACGAAGTGCGGTGAGGTGAGCACCACCACTTCGTCCGCCCGGTGCTCCTCCACCGCCGCGCGCAGGCGTTCCAGCGGCTTCTCCTCGACCAGCTCGCCCACCGCCTCGGCCCCGGCCGAGCGCAGGTGCCGCAGGGTGTGCTCCAGCGACTCGGTGGCCACGGTCGGCCCGCTCTCGGACTCGTCGTGCTCGTGCACCACCTTGTCGAGGTGGCCGAGGGCGACGTCGTCCAGCGCCCGCAGCAGCTCGTCCTGTTTGCCGCGCGGCTGCATCAGGACGACGAAGGAGACCTCCTCGTCGCCGTGGAGCGTGGTGACGAGCTCCACGTCCGCGTCGGAGAGAGCCTTTTCGATCATCAGTACCGTCTTGAACACGTGAGTCCCTTCCAGTGGCCGGCCCCCGGGCCCCGGCATCGCATAACGGGATCACGACCGGGGGGTCACGGGGTCATTCCGAACCCAGGTGACGCAGGTAGCGGGTGAAGAGGAATCCTTTCTGCTCGATCAATGAGACCAGTCGCATCCGCTGCACGTCAGGCATTTCCGCATCGCGGAGGATGCGCGGCGCGTCGCCGCCGACGAGCAGCGGGGCCAGCGACAGGCACAGCTCGTCCACCAGGTCCGCGGCCGCGAGCTGCCCCAGCAGGCGCGGGCCGCCCTCGGTCAGCAGCCGCGTCCAGCCCCGCTCGGCCAGCGCCGCCACGCCCGCCCGCAGGTCCACCGCGCCGACGCCGGCCGTCACCACGTCGGCCACCTCGGCGACCGCCCGACGGCGCTCCTCGGAGGCGTCCTCGGTGGTGATCACCACCGTCCTGACCAGCGGTTCCGTGAACAGCGGCGCGGTCAGGTCCAGCTGCAGCGAGCGGGTCACGATCGCGATCGCGGGGGCCGGCGCCTGGCCCGCCGCCGTCCGGGCCGCGGCGAAGTCCTTGCGGGCCCGGGCCGGCCGGTAGCCCTCCGCGCGGACCGTCTCCGCGCCCACCAGCACCACGTCCGCCAGCGCGCGCAGCACCCCGAAGATCCGCTTGTCGCCGTCGCCGGACAGCCCCTCGGACAGCCCGTCGAGCCGCGCCGCGCCGTCCAGGCCGGCCACCATGTTGGCGCGCAACCAGGGGCGGCCCTGATTCACCTGTTCGGGGTAGGCGTACGCGGCGGCGAGCGACTCCAGTGCGGCCGGATCGGCGACCGGCGCACCCAGCGGGCTGATCAACTGATGCATGCCCTCAGTGTTCCACCGCGGGCCCTCGGAGTGCGGCCCGAAGGCGGGCCGGATGCGGGCCGGGCGCCGTCCTGAGGCCGTCCTGAGGCGGTCCTCGGCCGGTTCGGAGCGGGCCCGGGGGCAGGCGTACCCTCTCTTGATGTGCCAGCACCCTCCCGCCCCGACACCGCGATCGAGTCCATAGCCGCCGCGAGTACGGCCGGCTCCCCGATCGCGCTCACCGACCGCCGCCCCGTCGTCCCCGCCGAGCGGCTGGTCGCCGAGATGGTCCCGCCGCCCCGGTTCGCCGGCGTGAGCTTCGGGTCGTACATCCCGGACCCGAGCCAGCCCAGCCAGTACGAGGCCGTGCAGGTCCTGGAGGAGTTCGCGGCCACCCTCGCGGGAGGAAACGGTTCGGCACCCAAGCGCAGCTGGTTCCGCCGCTCCGCCCCCGTGCCCGCCGGCCCGGCCGGGGTCTACCTCGACGGCGGCTACGGCGTCGGCAAGACCCACCTGCTCGCCTCGCTCTGGCACGCCGCCCCCGGCCCCAAGGCCTTCGGCACCTTCGTCGAGCTGACCAACCTGGTCGGCGCGCTCGGCTTCCAGCAGGCCGTCCGGACCCTCTCCGGGCACACGCTGCTCTGCATCGACGAGTTCGAACTGGACGATCCGGGCGACACCGTGCTGGTCTCCACCCTGCTCGGCCGCCTGGTCGAGGCCGGCGTCAAGCTGTGCGCCACCTCCAACACGCTCCCCGAGAAGCTCGGCGAGGGCCGATTCGCCGCCGCCGACTTCCTCCGCGAGATCCAGGGCCTGTCCGCGCACTTCCGCCCGCTGCGGATCGACGGCCAGGACTACCGCCACCGCGGCCTGCCCGACGCCCCGCCGCCGTACTCCGACGAGGCCGTCGAGGCCGTCGCCACCCGCACCCCCGGCGCCTCGCTCGACGGCTTCGACGCCCTGCTCGGCCACCTCTCCGCCGTCCACCCCAGCCGCTACGGCGCCCTGCTGGACGACGTCACCGCGGTCTGCCTGCGCGGCGTGCACCAGGTCGACGACCAGTCCACCGCCCTGCGCCTGGTCGTCCTGGCCGACCGCATGTACGACCGCGAGCTCCCCATCACCGCCTCCGGGATCCCCTTCGACCAGGTCTTCCCCGAGGACATGCTCCGCGGCGGCTACCGCAAGAAGTACCTCCGCGCCGTCTCCCGCCTGGTCGCCCTCGCCCGCGACAGCGCCAAGGCCTGAGCCGTGACCTCCCCTTTGCCCGGCAGTCGTTCCGACTGCCGGGCAAAGGGTTCGAGGCCCCCGCGGCCTGATCGAAGCGGCTCCGGTTGTCAGTCGGTGGTCGTACGGTGGACTAGTGCGTCCCATCACGAGTATTGAGCGGTCCGTGGCGCCTTTCGAGGTCGTCAGCCCCTTCCAGCCCAACGGTGACCAGCCGGCGGCGATCGCCGAGCTGGAACGGCGGATCAGGGGAGGGGAGAAGGACGTCGTGCTGCTCGGTGCCACCGGCACCGGCAAGTCGGCCACCACAGCCTGGATGATCGAGAAGCTGCAGCGGCCCACCCTGGTGATGGCGCCGAACAAGACGCTGGCCGCGCAGCTGGCGAACGAGTTCCGCGAGCTCCTGCCGAACAACGCGGTCGAGTACTTCGTCTCGTACTACGACTACTACCAGCCCGAGGCGTACGTCCCGCAGACGGACACCTACATCGAGAAGGACTCCTCGATCAACGAGGAGGTCGAGCGGCTGCGGCACTCGGCGACCAACTCGCTGCTCACCCGCCGGGACGTGATCGTGGTCGCGTCCGTCTCCTGCATCTACGGCCTCGGCACCCCGCAGGAGTACGTGGACCGGATGGTGCAGCTCAAGATCGGCCAGGAGGTCGACCGGGACGAGCTGCTGCGCCGCTTCGTGGACATCCAGTACGCCCGCAACGACGTCGCCTTCACCCGCGGCACCTTCCGGGTGCGCGGCGACACCATCGAGATCTTCCCGGTCTACGAGGAACTCGCCGTCCGGATCGAGATGTTCGGCGACGAGATCGAGGCGCTGTACACCCTGCACCCGCTCACCGGCGAGATCATCAGCCGGGACGACTCGGTCTACGTCTTCCCCGCCTCGCACTACGTGGCCGGCCCGGAGCGCATGGAGCGGGCGGTCGCCGGCATCGAGAAGGAGCTGGAGGGGACGCTCGCGCGGCTGGAGAAGCAGGGCAAGCTGCTGGAGGCCCAGCGGCTGCGGATGCGCACCACCTACGACATCGAGATGCTGCGCCAGATCGGCACCTGCTCGGGCGTCGAGAACTACTCCATGCACTTTGACGACCGCGAGCCCGGCTCCCCGCCGAACACCCTGCTCGACTACTTCCCGGAGGACTTCCTCCTGGTCATCGACGAGTCGCACGTCACCGTCCCGCAGATCGGCGCGATGTACGAGGGCGACGCCTCGCGCAAGCGCACGCTGGTCGAGCACGGCTTCCGGCTGCCGTCGGCGATGGACAACCGCCCGCTGAAGTGGGAGGAGTTCCTGGGGCGGACCGGTCAGACGGTGTACCTGTCGGCGACGCCCGGCCCGTACGAGCTGTCGCGCGGCGACGGCCAGGTCGAGCAGATCATCCGCCCGACCGGCCTGATCGACCCCGAGGTGATCGTCAAGCCGACCGAGGGCCAGATCGACGACCTGGTGCACGAGGTCCGCCGGCGGGTGGAGCGGGACGAGCGGGTCCTGGTCACCACGCTGACCAAGAAGATGGCGGAGGACCTGACCGACTACATGCTCGGCCTGGACATCCGGGTCCGGTACCTGCACAGCGACGTGGACACCCTGCGCCGGGTGGAGCTGCTGCGCGAGCTGCGGGCGGGCCGGTACGACGTGCTGGTCGGCATCAACCTGCTGCGCGAGGGCCTGGACCTGCCCGAGGTGTCGCTGGTGGCGATCCTGGACGCGGACAAGGAGGGCTTCCTGCGCTCCGGCACCTCGCTGATCCAGACGATCGGCCGTGCGGCCCGCAACGTCTCCGGCCAGGTCCACATGTACGCGGACCGGATCACGCCCTCGATGGAGAAGGCCATCGACGAGACCAACCGCCGCCGGGCCGTGCAGCAGGCCTACAACAAGAAGCACGGGATCGACCCGCAGCCGCTGCGGAAGAAGATCGGCGACATCCTGGACACCCTCGCCCGCGAGGACGTGGACACCGACGAGCTGCTCTCCACCGGCTACCGGGGCTCGGGCAAGGGCAAGGCCCCGGTGCCGGCGCTGGGGGCGGACCGCAAGCCCGCCAAGTCCCTGCCGGCCGCCGAGCTGGCGGAGCTGATCCAGGAGATGACCGACCGGATGCACACGGCCGCGGCGGACCTCCAGTTCGAGGTCGCGGCCCGGTTGCGCGACGAGGTCAAGGAGCTGAAGCGGGAGCTGCGGCAGATGCGCGAGGCGGGCGTGGCCTGACCACCGGTGTGACCGCTGCACCGGGGCGCTGCCGGGCTTGGCCGGAATGGCACCGGTCAAGCCCGGCGGTGTCTCAGCCTTGCCACAAACGGGGAAACCCTGGGGAGACGGGGGTGCCGCAGGGCCTAGGCTGGCCTGCGGCATCGTGTTCACGGGACGGGCGCGGGCCGTAGCAGAGGGGGCCTCAGCCGGGGGACGGCGACGGGGTGTTCCACCGGGGGCCGGGCGGCCGCGACCGCCTGGTCGGCAGAGAGGACAACGTCGTGTCGGTGAACCTTGCCAAGGGGCAGCGGGTCAGCCTCCAGAAGGGGCCGGGCAGTGCCCTGACCGTGGTCCGGATGGGCCTCGGCTGGCAGGCGGCCCCCAAGCGGGGCCTGTTCGGCAGCCGCACCAGGACGATCGACCTGGACGCCTCGGCGCTGCTGTACGCCGAGAAGACCCCGTCGGACGTGGTGTTCTTCCAGCACCTGGAGAGCGACGACGGCTCGGTGCGGCACACCGGCGACAATCTGGAGGGCGGTTCCGGTGCCGGTGCCGGTGTCGACGGCGACGACGAGGCGATCCTGGTCGACCTGATGCACGTGCCGGCGCACATCACCCAGGTGGTGTTCACGGTGAGCTCGTACACCGGCCAGACCTTCGCCGAGGTGCAGCGGGCGCACTGCCGGCTGGTGGACGAGACGACCGGGCAGGAGCTGGCCCGCTACGAGCTCGCGGGCGGCGGGCCGCACACGGGGCAGATCATGGCCAAGGTGGTCCGGGACGGCAACGGCGGCTGGGAGATGCAGGCGATCGGCGCGCCGGCGAAGGGGCGGACCTTCCAGGACCTGCTGCCCGCGATCGACCCGTATCTCTGAGGCCGACGGTTCTTTACCTTCTTTACCTTTCCTTGCCTTCGCTGTTACTCTGGATGGCAGCGGAGGGGAGTATTCCTCGACAGCCGACCCCGTCATCACGGGTGCCCGTCGTGGCACCCCGGGGCGCTGGCCCGACGGGCGGAAGAGACCTCCGGCAGTGACGATGACCGTCTCGCCTACCTGCCGGAGGAGCAGTAGTGGACGTTTCCGTAACCATGTGGGTCACCACGATCGGTGTGCTGATCGCACTGATCGTGGCCGACTTCTTCATCGGTGGCCGCAAGCCGCACGAGGTCTCGATCAAGGAGGCCGGGATCTGGACGGCCGTCTGGGTCGCACTGGCGGTGCTCTTCGGCGGGTTCCTCTGGTGGCACTCCGGCGGGCAGCCGGCGGGTGAGTTCTTCGCCGGCTACATCACCGAGAAGTCGCTCAGTGTCGACAACCTCTTCGTGTTCATCCTGATCATGGGCAAGTTCGCGGTGCCCAGGATCTACCAGCAGCGTGTGCTGATGTTCGGCGTGATCATCGCGCTGGTGCTCCGGGCGGCGTTCATCGCCGGCGGCGCGGCGCTGGTCGCCCAGTTCTCCTGGGTGTTCTTCATCTTCGGCGCCTTCCTGATCTGGACCGCCTGGAAGCTGATCAAGGAGGCCCGGGCCGGCGAGGAGGAGGACGAGTTCGAGGAGAACCGCCTGCTCAAGTCCATCGAGCAGCGCTTCCCGTCCACCGACAAGTACCACGGCACGAAGCTCTTCGTGAGGGAGAAGAGCAGCATCCGGGAGAACGGCCGCCGGCTGATGACCCCGATGCTGATCGTCATGCTGGCGATCGGCACCACGGACGTGCTGTTCGCCCTGGACTCGATCCCGGCCATCTTCGGCCTCACGCAGGACCCGTACGTCGTCTTCACCGCCAATGCCTTCGCCCTGATGGGCCTGCGCCAGCTGTACTTCCTGATCGGCGGCCTGCTGAAGAAGCTGGTCCACCTGTCGTACGGCCTGTCGGTGATCCTCGGCTTCATCGGCGTGAAGCTGGTGCTGCACGCCGCCCACGAGGCCGGGGCGAACGTGCCGGAGATCGGCATCCCGTTCTCGCTGGGCTTCATCGTGGTGGTGCTGGCGGTGACGACCTTCACCAGCCTGCGGGCCTCCAAGAAGGCCGCCGAGGCCGAGCGTGAGCAGACGAAGCTCGACGCCTGACCGAGATTGATCGAGTTGGAGCCCCGCCGCCGGATCGTGATCCGGCGGCGGGGCTCAGCTTTATGGTCGCCGACCGTACTCGGCGACCCAACGCGAGCCGAGCAGCACGATGTCGGCGGTCTCGACCGGGCGGCCGGTGGCCTGGTCGTAGTAGGTGCGCTCGATCGCCATGACGGGTACGGCGGGCGCGACGCCGAGGGCCTGGGCCTCGGAGCGGGTGGCCTGGCGGGCGGTGACCCGTTCGACCGGGACGCTGACCTCGATGCCGATGAGAGCCATCCGGTCGGCGACGCCGATACCGGAGTGTGGGCCGGCCTCCGGCAGGACGATCAGGCTGCCGCCGGTGATCGCCATGGGCTCCCAGCTCTCGGCCAGTTGAGCCGGATCACCATTGGCCAGGTAGACGTAGCTGGTGTGCATCACCGGCTCGCCGGGCTGGATCTCCAACCGGGCCGCGATCCGGGCGTCGGCGGCACGAGGCTGCGACTCGTGCCGCCAAGTACCGGCCACGCCTTGGCGGGCGAGGGCGGCCTCCGTGGGCGATCCGTCGCCGGGTGCCGCGTGCGGGCGCCGCACCAGGACGGCCGGAGGCTCCTGGGACTTGACGTAGTACCCGGCGCCCGGGCGGGCCAGCACGAGCCCTTCGTCGATCAGTACGGCGTAGGCCCGATGGATCACGCCGGTCGAGACCTTGTGCTCGCGCTGAAGCGCACTGATGGACGGCATTCGATCACCTGGCTGAAGCCGCTGGGAGGTGATGTGGCCGCGCAAGGCGTCCGCGACGTGCAGGTAAGAGGGTGTGTCGCTCACGCCTCGGCCTCCTCGCTCCGAATGGTGCGTTGCGGCTGACACCGTAACGCTCGCACAGCTACTATATCGATACGGTTCCACTGTCTCGATAAGGGGAATGTCGGTGCAGATCAGCATGCGCACGAGCCTGCTCAAGGCCTCTCTCGGTCAGGCTGCTGGGGCTCCCGTGCGAATCACCAAGGGAAGAGCCGGCCGCGTCCGGCTCTCGACGACTGCTCCGGCCGACACCTCGTCGACGCAGTGGACCGAGGTGCTCGACATCCTTCGGTCGGGCTGCGAGTGGGGCTCCACCGATGCCACGGGCGAAGTCATCGTCTGGGTCGAACTGGAGGACTGCAACATGATCGACCTGGGGGTCTGGTCGTGACCCCCGCCGCACGCCGGTCGGCCTCGCCGACCGGCACCGTGATCCGCTTCGACGTGGGCAGGGCGGGGCGCTACGTCAGTGCCGAATGCCAGTTGGATGCGCACTGGGCCTGTCCCGGCGGAATCCGGGAGCTGTCCGGGGCCGTTGTGCTGGTGTGCCGCTGCGCTGAGCCGACGTGTACGTGTGCTCGACACCTCTCGGGCGGCGAGCCGTGATCCGGGCCGGTCGGCTCCAACTGGAGCCACCGGCCCGGAGTTCGTCACCAGCCGCGCTCGCGCCATTCTTCGAGGTGCGGGCGTTCGGCGCCGAGGGTGGTGTCGTTGCCGTGGCCGGGGTAGACCCAGGCCTCGTCGGGGAGGACGTCGAAGATCTTCTCGTTGACGTCCCGGAAGAGGGTCTTGAAGGCCTCCGGGTCGCCCCAGGTGTTGCCGACGCCGCCCGGGAAGAGGCAGTCGCCGGTGAAGACGTGCGGGTGGCCCTGCGGGTCGTCGTAGACGAGCACGATCGCGCCCGGGGTGTGGCCGACCAGGTGCCGGGCGGTGAGTTCGACCTGGCCCACCCGCAGCCTGTCGCCGTCGGCGAGCAGCAGCTCGGTGGGCACCTCGATGCCCTCGGCGTCGTGCTCGCCGGCGGCGGTGCGGGCGCCGGTGGTGGCGGCCACCTCGGCCAGGGCGCCCCAGTGGTCGTGGTGCCGGTGGGTGGTGACGACGGTGGCGAGCTCGTCGCCGACGGTCTCCAGCAGCACCGGGGCGTCGGCGGCCGCGTCGATCAGCAGCTGCTCGTCGGTGGCCCGGCAGCGCAGCAGGTAGGCGTTGTTGTCGTACGGACCGACGGCCACCTTGGTGATGATCAGGTGGGCCAGCTCGCGCACGTCCGGCGGTCCGCCGACCTTGACCGCTCCGTGGTACGTCATGCCACTGCTCCTCGTCCGGCTACAGGGTTCAGGGTCATCCTCGCGCGGTCAGCCCATCGGGGGAAGCTGGGGGAGGGCGGTGTCGGGGGTGCGGCGCAGGGCGGCGCCGTCGGAGCGGCCGGAGAGCCACGCGGTGAGCGCCCGGACGGGGCCCTCGACGGTCAGGGTGGGCTCGCCGGAGCCGATCACGGCGCGGTCCCCGGAGTCGTCGGCGACCAGCAGCGCGGCGGGCAGGCCGGCCTCGTCGGCCAGGTCCGCGGCGAGCTTGCGGAACTGGGCGACGGCGAAGTCCTCCGGCCACTGGTCGGGGGTGTACCCGGCGGCCAGGTCGACGTGGTGGTACTCCAGCTCCAGCAGGCGCTTGTGCGGGATGTCGGAGGCCGGGAAGACGTAGCCGGTGCGGTGCTTGACCGGTGCGGACCAGGCCTCGGGGGTCATCAGCACGGCGGCCGCGGCGAAGCGGGCGTGCGAGGCGCGCAGGTCGGCGAGGTGGACGTCGAGCGGGCGGGGCGCGTCGCGCTCGATGTCCTGGTCGCGGACCTCGCCGCTCGCGTACTGCGGGATGTCGGTGCCGGTGCGGGCGCCGTCGAGCAGGTTGACCAGGGAGTCGGCGTTGCGGGCGAGGTGGGCCAGCACGTGGCCGCGGGTCCAGCCGGGGAGGGCGGAGGGCTCGGTGACGGCCTCGGGCTTCAGCTCGGAGACGGTCTGCAACAGTCGCTGGGTGCTCTCCTCGACCTGGCTGAGCCAGGAGGCGGCGGAGGCGGCGGCGGACTGCGGGTCGGTCATCGAATCTTCCTTCTGTGAGACGACGCGTTGCCCACGGGGGCTTCGCTCGTTGACCAGGCGACGCTATCGCCGAATCACGGCCCTGAGCAGGGGGTTTCGGGAGCTGCGGGCGGTGCGGGTACGGACGGTCCGGCGGTCGCCATCACTCGTTCGGGTGGTCCCGGCTGGACAGAGTCGAGATTCGAACGTCTGAGCTATAGGCTGGCTGCCGCATCCTGGAAGAAGTACCGAATCTCCCCGCAAGCCCTCTCGCCCCGGAGAAAGGCGCCAGAAGCAGTGGCCGACCGCCTCATCGTCCGCGGTGCTCGCGAGCACAACCTCAAGAACGTCTCGCTCGACCTGCCCCGCGACTCCCTCATCGTCTTCACGGGCCTCTCCGGCTCCGGCAAGTCCTCGCTCGCCTTCGACACGATCTTCGCCGAGGGCCAGCGCCGCTACGTCGAGTCGCTGTCGTCCTACGCCCGCCAGTTCCTCGGGCAGATGGACAAGCCCGACGTGGACTTCATCGAGGGCCTCTCCCCGGCCGTCTCGATCGACCAGAAGTCCACCAACCGCAACCCCCGTTCGACCGTCGGCACCATCACCGAGGTCTACGACTACCTGCGCCTGCTGTTCGCCCGGATCGGCAAGCCGCACTGTCCGCACTGCGGCCGCCCGATCGCCAAGCAGTCGCCGCAGGCGATCGTGGACAAGGTGCTGGAGCTCGCCGAGGGCACCCGGTTCCAGGTGCTCAGCCCGGTGGTGCGCGAGCGCAAGGGCGAGTTCGTCGACCTCTTCGCCGACCTCCAGTCCAAGGGCTACTCCCGCGCCCGGGTGGACGGCGAGACGGTCCAGCTCGCCGAGCCGCCGAAGCTCAAGAAGCAGGAGAAGCACACCGTCGAGGTGGTCGTCGACCGCCTGACCGTCAAGGAGAGCGCCAAGCGGCGGCTCACCGACTCGGTCGAGACGGCCCTGCGGCTGTCCGGCGGCATGATCGTGCTCGACTTCGTCGACCTCCCCGAGGACGACCCGGAGCGCGAGCGGATGTACTCCGAGCACCTGTACTGCCCGTACGACGACGTGTCGTTCGAGGAGCTGGAGCCGCGCTCGTTCTCCTTCAACTCGCCGTTCGGCGCCTGCCCGGACTGCTCGGGCCTGGGCAACCGGATGGAGGTCGACCCGGAGCTCGTCGTGCCGGACGTCGAACGCTCGCTGGACGAGGGCGCGATCCACCCGTGGTCGGCCGGGCACGCCAAGGAGTACTTCCAGCGCCTGATCGACGCGCTCGCCCAGGAGCTCGGCTTCCGCACCGACCTCCCGTGGGCCGGGCTGCCCGCCCGGGCCAAGAAGGCGCTGCTGTACGGGCACAAGCACCAGGTGGAGGTCCGCTACCGCAACCGCTTCGGCCGCGAGCGCTCGTACAGCACCGGCTTCGAGGGCGCGGTGCCGTTCATCCAGCGCCGGCACACCGAGGCGGAGAGCGACAGCAGCCGCGAGCGCTTCGAGGGCTACATGCGCGAGGTGCCCTGCCCGACGTGCCAGGGCACCCGGCTGAAGCCGGTGGTGCTCGCGGTCACCGTCGAGGACAGGTCGATCGCCGACGTCTCCTCGATGTCGATCAGCGACTGCGCCGAGTTCCTCGGCGCGATGAAGCTCAACGCCCGGGACGAGCAGATCGCCGAGCGGGTCCTCAAGGAGGTCAACGAGCGGCTGCGCTTCCTGGTCGACGTCGGCCTGGACTACCTCTCGCTCGACCGCGCGGCCGGCACCCTGTCCGGCGGCGAGGCCCAGCGCATCCGGCTGGCCACCCAGATCGGCTCCGGCCTGGTCGGCGTGCTGTACGTGCTGGACGAGCCGTCCATCGGCCTGCACCAGCGGGACAACCACCGGCTGATCGAGACGCTGGTGCGGCTGCGCGACATCGGCAACACGCTGATCGTGGTCGAGCACGACGAGGACACCATCAAGACGGCGGACTGGGTGGTGGACATCGGCCCGGGCGCCGGCG
The DNA here is from genome assembly GCF_055664045.1 of Kitasatospora sp. NPDC023385. Lineage (NCBI taxonomy): Bacteria > Bacillati > Actinomycetota > Actinomycetes > Kitasatosporales > Streptomycetaceae > Kitasatospora > Kitasatospora sp. NPDC023385. The sequence continues at coordinate 151,663 of NZ_JBVOOL010000007.1, forward strand.
AGCACGGCGGCAAGGTGGTGCACTCCGGTTCGCTGAAGCAGCTGCTGACCAACAAGGAGTCGCTGACCGGCCAGTACCTCTCCGGCAAGCGGTCCATCCCGATCCCGGCCGGCCGCCGCGAGCGGGACAAGAAGCGCCAGCTGACCGTCCACGGCGCCCGCGAGCACAACCTCAAGGACGTCACGGTCGGGTTCCCGCTCGGCACCTTCACGGCGATCACCGGCGTCTCCGGCTCCGGCAAGTCGACGCTGGTCAACGACATCCTCTACACCCACCTCGCCCGGGAGCTGAACGGCGCCCGCAGCGTGCCCGGCCGGCACACCCGGATCACCGGCACCGACCAGGTGGACAAGGTGGTGCACGTCGACCAGTCGCCGATCGGCCGCACCCCGCGCTCCAACCCGGCCACCTACACCGGGGTGTTCGACCACGTCCGCCGGCTCTTCGCGGAGACGCAGGAGGCCAAGGTCCGCGGCTACCTGCCCGGCCGGTTCTCCTTCAACGTCAAGGGCGGCCGCTGCGAGAACTGCTCGGGCGACGGCACGATCAAGATCGAGATGAACTTCCTGCCGGACGTCTACGTGCCGTGCGAGGTCTGCCACGGCGCCCGGTACAACCGGGAGACGCTGGAGGTGCACTACAAGGGCAAGTCCATCGCCGAGGTGCTGGACATGCCGATCGAGGAGGCGCTGGCCTTCTTCGAGGCCGTCCCGGCGATCGCCCGGCACCTCAGGACGCTCAACGACGTCGGCCTCGGCTACGTCCGGCTCGGCCAGTCCGCGCCGACGCTGTCCGGCGGCGAGGCGCAGCGCGTCAAGCTCGCCTCGGAGCTGCAGAAGCGCTCCACCGGGCGGACGGTCTACGTGCTGGACGAGCCCACCACCGGTCTGCACTTCGAAGACATCAGCAAGCTGATCAAGGTGCTCAGCGGGCTGGTCGAGAAGGGCAACACGGTGATCGTCATCGAGCACAACCTCGATGTGATCAAGACCGCGGACTGGGTCGTCGACATGGGCCCCGAGGGTGGTTCCGGCGGCGGCATGGTGGTCGCCGAGGGCACCCCGGAGCAGATCGCGGCCGTGCCGGAGAGCCACACCGGCAAGTTCCTGCGGGACATCCTGCCGGGTGAGTTCGAGGACGCCCCGGTCGCCGCTCCGGTCGCCGCCCCGGCGAAGAAGGCACCGCGCAAGCGCGCCGCCGCGGCGAAGAAGTAGGCCCGCCCGCCCCGCCCCGCCGCTCCCGAGCCCGCCGAACCGCGGGAGCGGCGGGGTGTGCGCGACATAGAATTCCGTGGTCCCTCGCAGCAGCAACCGTAGGAGCGCACCGATGTCCGAGGCCCCCGAGACGAGCCCCACCGCCTCCCGCCGCACCCTGCTCTGCGGGGCCGCGGCCGTGCTGGCGGCCGGCGGCACCGTGGCGGTCGCCGGCTGCGGCTCCTCGTCGTCCTCCTCCTCGTCGTCGTCCTCGTCCTCCTCCTCGTCGTCGTCCTCGTCCTCCTCCGGCGCGAGCAGCGCCTCCAAGGGCCCGGTGGACCTCGGCCCGGCCTCGGCCGTGCCGGAGGGCGGCGGCAAGGTCTTCCGCGAGCAGAAGATCGTCGTCACCCAGCCGACCGCCGGGCAGTACAAGGCGTTCAGCGCCAAGTGCACCCACGCCGGCTGCATCGTGGACCAGGTGAAGAACCAGCAGATCCAGTGCCCCTGCCACGGCAGCCGGTTCGGCGTCGCCGACGGCGCCGTGCAGGACGGCCCGGCCCCCTCCCCGCTGCCCGCCTACACCGTCACGGTCGAGGGCGGAAACCTCAAGGTGACCCCGAGCTGAAGCAGTTGAGCACCACCGAGTCGATCTCCCCTCCGCACCCCCGCCCCCTGTCGGTACGGTGGACCCATGGCTGACCCGAGCACCTACCGCCCGGCGCCCGGGTCGATCCCGGTCTCCCCGGGCGTCTACAAGTTCCGCGACGCCCACGGCCGGGTCATCTACGTCGGCAAGGCCAAGAGCCTGCGGCCGCGCCTGTCGTCCTACTTCCAGGACCTGGCCGGCCTGCACCCGCGCACCGCGACCATGGTCACCACCGCCGCCTCGGTGGAGTGGACCGTGGTCGGCACCGAGGTCGAGGCGCTCCAGCTGGAGTACTCCTGGATCAAGGAGTTCGACCCGCGGTTCAACGTCAAGTACCGCGACGACAAGAGCTATCCGGAACTCGCCGTCACGCTCAACGAGGAGTACCCGCGGGTCCAGGTGATGCGCGGGGCGCACAAGAAGGGCGTGCGCTACTTCGGCCCGTACGGGCACGCCTGGGCGATCCGCGAGACGGTCGACCTGCTGCTGCGCGTCTTCCCCGTCCGCACCTGCTCCAACGGCGTCTTCAAGCGCGCCCGGCAGGTCGGCCGGCCCTGCCTGCTCGGCTACATCGGCAAGTGCGCCGCGCCCTGCGTCGGCAAGGTCTCGGCGGACGAACACCTGGCGCTGGCCGAGGACTTCTGCGACTTCATGGCCGGGCGTACCGGCAACTACCTGCGCCGCCTGGAAGAGCAGATGCAGGAGGCCGCGGCCGAGCTGGAGTACGAGAAGGCGGCCCGGCTGCGGGACGACATCGGCGCCCTCAAGCGCGCGATGGAGAAGAACGCCATCGTGCTCGCCGACGCCACCGACGCCGACCTGCTGGCCGTCGCCGAGGACGAACTCGAAGCCGCCGTGCAGATCTTCCACGTCCGCGGCGGCCGGGTGCGCGGCCAGCGCGGCTGGATCACCGACAAGGTCGAGGACGTGGACACCGCCGGCCTGGTCGAGCACGCCCTCCAGCAGCTCTACGGCGGCGGCGAGTCCGTCCCGCGCGAGGTGCTCGTCCCCGCCCTGCCGGAGCCGGTCGAGCCGGTGCGGGAGTGGCTGAGCGGCCTGCGCGGCAGCCAGGTCGACCTGCGCATCCCGCAGCGCGGCGACAAGAAGGACCTGATGGCCACCGTGCAGCGCAACGCCCAGCAGGCGCTGGTGCTGCACAAGACCAAGCGCGCCTCCGACCTCACCACCCGCAGCCGCGCCCTCCAGGAGATCGCCGACGCGCTGGAGCTGGACTCCGTCCCGCTGCGCATCGAGTGCTACGACATCTCCCACCTCCAGGGCGAGGACGTGGTCGCCTCCATGGTCGTCTTCGAGGACGGCCTGGCCCGCAAGAGCGAGTACCGGCGCTTCCAGATCAGGGGCTTCGAGGGCCAGGACGACGTCCGTTCGATGCACGAGGTGATCAGCCGCCGATTCCGCCGCTACCTCCAGGAGCGCGAGCAGACCGGCGAGTGGGCCGTCCCCGAGGAGGACGAGCCCGGCACCAACGAGCCCGGCAGCAACGAGCCCGGCACAGCAGCGCCCGGCAGCGTGGAGCCCGGCACGGCGGAGCCCGGCGGAGCCCGGGACGAGGACGGCCGCCCCAAGCGCTTCGCCTACCCGCCCCAACTGCTCGTGGTCGACGGCGGCCGGCCGCAGGTCGCCGCCGCCAAACGCGCCCTGGACGAACTCGGCATCGACGACGTCGCGCTGTGCGGCCTGGCCAAGCGCCTGGAGGAGGTCTGGCTGCCCGGCGAGGACGACCCGGTGGTGCTGCCCCGCTCCAGCGAGGGCCTGTACCTGCTCCAGCGGGTCCGCGACGAGGCCCACCGCTTCGCGATCGGCTACCAGCGCAACAAGCGTTCCAAGCGACTCACCGCCGGGGAGCTGGACTCCGTCCCGGGGCTCGGCGAGACTCGCCGCCAGGCGCTGCTCAAGCACTTCGGCTCGCTGAAGAGGCTCAGGGCCGCCACCGTGGACGAGCTCTGCGCGGTACCCGGCATCGGACGCCGCACCGCGGAGACCGTTGCGGCGGCGTTGTCGTCCCGTACACCCGCCGCACCCGCGGTCAACACCGCGACCGGCGAGATCATCGAGGACGGGGCCGACCTCGCCGCCGAGCCGGCGGCAGCAGCACCCCGGACCGCACCATCCCAGGAGACGCCATGACGGCCGACGCCGCCCGTCAGCCGGTGCGCCCCGGCCCCGCCCGCCTGCCCGGGCCGGGGAAGGGCAGCCGAGCCGTGCGCGTTCTCCCCAGCAGAAAGACCGAGAGCGGGGAACCGAAGTGACCGTGTCAGACGTGGCCGAGAACGCGCCGGAGCTGGTGATCATCTCCGGCATGTCCGGAGCCGGCCGCTCCACCGCCGCCAAGTGCCTGGAGGACCTCGGCTGGTTCGTGGTGGACAACCTGCCGCCGGCCCTGATCCCGACCATGGTCGACCTGGGCGCCCGTTCCCAGGGCAACGTCGCCCGGATCGGCGTGGTCGTGGACGTCCGGGGCCGCCAGTTCTTCGACGACCTGCTCACCTCGCTCGACGAGTTGGAGAAGCGCGGCGTCCGGCTCCGGGTGGTCTTCCTCGACTCCTCCGACGATGCGCTGGTGCGCCGCTTCGAGAGCGTGCGCCGCCCGCACCCCCTGCAGGCCGACGGCCGGATCGTGGACGGCATCGCCCAGGAGCGCGACCTGCTGCGCGACCTGCGCGGCGAGGCCGACCTGGTGATCGACACCTCCAACCTCAACGTGCACCAGCTGCGCGCCAAGCTGGACGCCCAGTTCGCCGACCACGACGAGCCCGAGCTGCGCGCCACCGTGATGTCCTTCGGCTTCAAGTACGGCCTGCCGGTCGACGCCGACCTCGTCGTGGACTGCCGCTTCCTGCCCAACCCGCACTGGGTGCCCGAGCTGCGGGCCCGCACCGGCACCGACACCGACGTCGCCGCGTACGTGTTCCAGCAGCCCGGCGCCAACGAGTTCCTGGACGGTTACGCGGAGCTGCTGCGCATCGTCACCGAGGGGTACCGGCGCGAGGGGAAGCGCTACATGACGCTTGCCGTAGGCTGCACCGGTGGCAAGCACCGTAGCGTCGCCATGTCCGAGCGTCTGACCAAGCGTCTCATCGCCGACGGAGTCGAGACGGTGCTCGTCCACCGTGACATGGGACGGGAGTAGCCCCGCCTTCCCTGCCGGGCCCGCCGGTGGAGCGAGTGGCGGGCCCGAGGAACGCGAGGTGAGTGTGGCGGGATACGTGCCCGGGCGGCAGCCGCAGAGCAGGACCGGTGACCGGGCGGGCAGCCCGGCCCGGCCCACGGCGCCGAGCCGTCCGCGCAGCGGTCCCGCCCGCTCCAACCCGGCGCCCAGGATCACCGCGCTCGGCGGCGGCCAGGGCTTGTCCGCCTCGCTGTCCGCACTGCGCCGGCTCACCAGCGACCTCACCGCGGTCGTCACCGTCGCCGACGACGGCGGCTCCAGCGGGCGGCTGCGCACCGAACTGGGCGTCCTGCCCCCGGGCGACCTGCGCAAGGCGCTGGCCGCGCTGTGCGGGGACGACGACTGGGGCCGCACCTGGTCCGAGGTGATCCAGCAGCGCTTCACCGGCAACGGCGAGCTCGGCGGCCACGCCGTCGGCAACCTGCTGATCGTCGCGCTGTGGGAGAAGCTGGGCGACCCGGTGGCGGCCCTGGACTGGGTCGGCCGGCTGCTCAACGTGCAGGGCCGGGTGCTGCCGATGTCGGCGGTGCCGCTGGACATCGAGGCGACCGTCCGCGGCCACGACCCGGCGCGCCCCGGCGAGGTGTCGGCGGTCCGCGGCCAGGCCCACGTCGCGGTGACCCCCGGCACCGTCCAGTCGATCCGGCTGCTGCCGGACGGGCCGCCGGCCGTCCCGGAGGCGGTCACCGCCGTCCGCGAGGCGGACTGGGTGGTGCTCGGCCCCGGCTCCTGGTTCACCAGCGTGCTGCCGCACCTGCTGGTGCCCGAGCTGGCCAAGGCGCTCACCGAGACCCGCGCCCGCCGCCTGCTCACCCTGAACCTGGCCCCCCAGCCCGGGGAGACCGAGGGCTTCACCCCGCAGCGCCACCTGGAGGTCATCGCCGACCACGCTCCGGAGCTCGTGGTGGATGCGATCCTGGTGGACGAGCGCGCCGTCACCGGCGGCGCCTTCGGCCAGGCGGACCTCGCCGGCCTGGAGAAGGCCGCCGAGCGGATGGGCGCCGCCCTGGTGCTCGGTTCGGTGGCCCGCGCCGACGGCACGCCGCGACACGACCCCGAGCTGTTGGCGGCAGCGTACGACCGGATTTTCCGGACACATGGAAGGATCGGGCCATGGCGATGACTCCAGCGGTGAAGGACGAGATCAGCCGGCTCCCGGTCACCCGGGCCTGCTGTCGCAAGGCGGAGGTGTCGGCGATCCTGCGGTTCGCGGGTGGACTGCACATCGTGAGCGGTCGCATCGTGATCGAGGCCGAGCTGGACACCGGAGCGGCGGCACGGCGGCTGCGCAAGGACCTGCTGGAGATCTTCGGGCACTCCTCCGACCTCGTGGTGATGGCCCCCGGCGGGCTGCGCCGCGGCAGCCGCTTCGTGGTCCGCGTCGTCAAGGACGGCGAACTGCTCGCGCGCCAGACCGGACTGGTCGACGGCCGCGGACGCCCGATCCGGGGCCTGCCCCCGGCGGTCGTCTCCGGCGCCACCTGCGACGCCGAGGCGGCCTGGCGCGGGGCCTTCCTGGCGCACGGCTCGCTCACCGAGCCGGGCCGGTCCTCCTCCTTGGAGGTCACCTGCCCCGGCTCCGAGGCGGCGCTGGCCCTGGTCGGCGCGGCCCGCCGGCTGGGCATCCCGGCCAAGGCCCGCGAGGTGCGCGGCGTGGACCGGGTGGTCATCCGCGACGGCGACGCGATCGGCGCGCTGCTGACCCGCCTGGGCGCCCACGAGTCGGTGCTCGCCTGGGAGGAGCGCCGGATGCGGCGGGAGGTGCGGGCCACCGCCAACCGGCTCGCCAACTTCGACGACGCCAACCTGCGCCGCTCCGCCCGCGCCGCGGTGGCGGCCGGCGCCCGGGTGCAGCGCGCGCTGGAGATCCTCGGCGAGGAGGTGCCCGAGCACCTGGCCGCGGCCGGCCAGCTGCGGATGCAGCACAAGCAGGCCTCGCTGGAGGAGCTGGGCGCGCTCGCCGACCCGCCGCTGACCAAGGACGCGGTGGCCGGCCGGATCCGCCGCCTGCTGGCGATGGCCGACAAGCGGGCCTCCGAGCTCGGCCTGCCGAGCACCGAGGCGAGCCTGACCGACGAGATGGCGATGAACTGACGCTCACGGTCCGTGATCGAAACACGGCCGGTGTCCGGACCCCCGGGCACCGGCCGTCGGCGTTCCCGGGCCGTCCCGATCCACCGGAATTGGTACAGACCACAGGCCCGGGACCAACTGCCCGCCGGGCCAGGGCCGGACGGCCTGAAATCGGGTTTGGGGCACGCCACGCACGGTCTCACGGAGCGGCGCGATGTGCCGTCCCAGGCCCCGGAGAGGTAGGGTCATAGGCGGTCGGGGACTTCCCAAATCTCACCCCCGTCGGGCTCCGGCCCGGCGTACCTAACGAGGAGATCGGTTCGTGACGATCCGGGTAGGCATCAACGGCTTCGGCCGCATCGGCCGCAACTTCTTCCGGGCGGTCAAGGCCCAGGGCGCGGACATCGAGGTCGTCGGTGTCAACGACCTCACCGACACGAAGACCCTGGCTCACCTGCTCAAGTACGACACCACCCTGGGCACCTTCCCGGGCGAGGTCTCGCACACCGAGGACAGCATCACCGTCGACGGCCACACCTTCAAGGTGACCGCCGAGCGTGACCCGGCCAACCTTCCGTGGGCCGCCCTGGGCGCCGACATCGTCGTCGAGTCCACCGGCATCTTCACCAAGGCCGAGGCCGCGAAGAAGCACCTCGCCGCCGGCGCGAAGAAGGTCATCATCTCGGCGCCCGCCACCGACGAGGACGTCACCATCGTCCTGGGCGTCAACGACGAGAAGTACGACGCCGCCAACCACCACGTCATCTCCAACGCCTCCTGCACCACCAACTGCGTGGCGCCGATGGCGAAGGTGCTGAACGAGAGCTTCGGCATCGTCAAGGGTCTGATGACGACCGTGCACGCGTTCACCAACGACCAGGTGACCCTGGACTTCCCGCACAAGGACCTGCGCCGCGCCCGCGCCGCGTCGCAGAACATCATCCCGACGTCGACCGGCGCCGCCAAGGCGACCGCCCTGGTCCTGCCGGAGCTGAAGGGCAAGCTGGACGGCACCTCGCTGCGCGTCCCGGTCCCGACCGGTTCCATCACGGACCTGGTCGTCACCCTGGAGCGCGAGGTCACCAAGGACGAGGTCAACGCCGCCTTCCAGAAGGCCGCGCAGGAGGGCCCGCTCAAGGGCATCCTGGCCTACATCGAGGACCCGATCGTCTCCTCGGACATCGTCAACGACCCGGCCTCCTGCATCTTCGACAGCCAGCTGACCATGGTCCAGGGCAACCAGGTCAAGGTGCTCGGCTGGTACGACAACGAGTGGGGCTACTCGAACCGCGTCGTCGACCTGGTCACCCTCGTCGGTGGGCAGCTCTGACGCGGTGGGAGCTGACGTGATGTAGGGGCGAGGGCCCGGACGGCGCACCATGCCGACCGGGCCCTCGCTCCGCGCTCCAGGACTTCCTCAGGCGGCCCCTGCGCCGTGCCGCCTCTGCGCATCAACCCTCTCCCCAGGAGAAACCGAATCCCCGTGAAGACCATCGAAGAGCTCATCGAAGCCGGCGTCGAAGGCAAGCGCGTGTTCGTGCGTGCCGACCTGAACGTGCCGCTGGACGGCGAGACGATCACCGACGACGGCCGGATCCGCGCCGTCGCCCCGACCATCGCCAAGCTCGCCGCGGCCGGCGCCAAGGTCGTCGTCGCCTCGCACCTCGGCCGCCCCAAGGGCGAGCCGGATCCGAAGTTCTCGCTCGCCCCGGCGGCCAAGCGGCTCGGCGAGATCCTCGGCAAGGACGTCGCGTTCGCCACCGACACCGTCGGTGACAGCGCCGCGGCCACCGTCGCCGCCCTGGGCGACGGCGAGGTCGCGCTGCTGGAGAACCTGCGCTTCAACGCCGGCGAGACCAGCAAGGACGACGCCGAGCGCAAGGCCTTCGCCGAGCAGCTCGCCGCGCTGGCCGACCTGTACGTCGGCGACGGCTTCGGCGCCGTGCACCGCAAGCACGCCTCGGTCTACGACCTGCCCGGCCTGCTGCCGCACGCCGCGGGCGGCCTGATCGCCACCGAGGTCGGCGTGCTGAAGAAGCTCACCGAGGACGTCAAGCGCCCGTACGTGGTGGTGCTCGGCGGCGCCAAGGTGTCCGACAAGCTCGCCGTGATCGACAACCTGCTGAAGAAGGCCGACCGGATCCTGATCGGTGGCGGCATGGCGTACACCTTCCTCAAGGCCAAGGGCCACGAGGTCGGCATCTCGCTGCTGCAGGAGGACCAGGTCCCGACCGTCCTGAACTACCTGGCCGAGGCCGAGCAGCGCGGCGTCGAGTTCGTCCTGCCGACGGACGTCCTGGTCTCCGCCGAGTTCCCGGACCTCAAGGGCAAGACCCCGGCGACCTACGAGGTCGTCGCCGCGGACGCGATCCCGGCGGACCAGGAGGGTCTGGACATCGGCCCGAAGACCCGCGAGCTGTACGCGGCCAAGGTGGCCGACGCCGGCACGGTGTTCTGGAACGGCCCGATGGGAGTCTTCGAGCACCCGGACTTCGCGAACGGCACCAAGGCCGTCGCGCAGGGCCTGCTGGACAGCGACGCGTTCACCGTGGTCGGCGGCGGCGACTCCGCCGCGGCCGTCCGCATCCTGGGCTTCGACGAGAACGCCTTCGGACACATCTCGACCGGCGGTGGCGCGAGCCTCGAGTACCTGGAGGGCAAGACGCTCCCCGGTCTCGCCGCCCTGGAAGGCTGAAAGCATGACTGAGCGTCTCCCGCTGATGGCGGGCAACTGGAAGATGAACCTCAACCACCTCGAGGCCATCCAGCACACCCAGAAGCTGGACTTCGCGCTGGCCGACAAGGACTACGAGGCCGTCGAGGTCGCCGTCCTGGTGCCGTTCACCGACCTGCGGTCGGTGCAGACCCTGGTCGACGGCGACAAGATGAAGATCAAGTACGGCTCGCAGGACATCTCGCAGCACGACTCCGGTGCCTACACCGGCGAGGTCTCCGGCCCGATGCTGGCCAAGCTCAAGTGCACCTACGCGGTGATCGGCCACTCCGAGCGCCGCCAGTACCACGGCGAGGACGAGGCGATCGTCAACGCCAAGGTCAAGGCCGCCTACCGCGCCGGGATCACCCCGATCCTGTGCATCGGCGAGCCGCTGGACGTCCGCAAGGCCGGCACGCACGTCGAGCACACCCTGGCCCAGCTGGACGGCGCCCTGGCGGACGTCCCGGCCCACCAGGCCGAGACCATCGTGGTCGCCTACGAGCCGGTCTGGGCGATCGGCACCGGCGAGGTGGCCACCCCGGAGGACGCGCAGGAGGTCTGCTCGGCCATCCGAAAGCGGATCGCCGAGCTGTACGGCGCCGAGCTCGCCGACAAGGTCCGTGTGCTGTACGGCGGTTCGGTCAAGTCGTCGAGCGCGGCCGGCCTGATGGCCAAGCCCGACATCGACGGCGGCCTGATCGGCGGTGCCTCGCTGGACGCCGACGAGTTCGTCAAGATCGTGCGCTACCGTGAGCAGGCAGTAGGCTAACGCCGCCGCAGCAACGTAGGCTTTGGGGCCGGACCGCCGGACGCGGCCCGGCCCCTTCGCCGAAGATACGAGAGAGTTGGTCCCGTCGTGGTTCTCGGGTTCTCGATTGCCCTGATCATCTTCAGTCTGCTGATGATCCTGCTGGTGCTGCTGCACAAGGGGAAGGGCGGCGGCCTGTCGGACATGTTCGGCGGTGGCGCGATGTCCACCGGCGGCGGCTCCGCGGTGGCCGAGCGCAACCTGGACCGCATCACCATCGTGGTCGGCCTGGGCTGGTTCGCCAGCATCATCGTGCTCGGCCTGCTGCTCAAGTACAAGGGCTGACGCAACCCTGACGCCCCGTCGCCCGAGCGCCTATCCTGGGACGGTCGGGTGCGGAGGCGATAGTGGTGGATGCTTAACACCTGCTTACACTAGGACGACTTTCGCCACCGACGCGCACCGCGGCGGGTCGGCGCACCAGTACGCAGGGAGTCAGACCGTGGCAAGTGGCAATGCCATCCGTGGCAGCAGGGTTGGGGCCGGCCCGATGGGCGAGGCGGAGCGCGGCGAGTCCGCCCCGCGCAACCGGATCTCCTTCTGGTGCGCCAACAAGCACGAGACCCGGCCCAGCTTCGCCGCCGAGGCGGCGATCCCGGACACCTGGGACTGCCCGCGCTGCGGCTTCCCGGCCGGGCAGGACCAGCACAACCCGCCGGCGCCCTCGCGCAACGAGCCGTACAAGACGCACCTCGCCTACGTCCGGGAGCGGCGCACCGACGCCGACGGCGAGGCGATCCTGGCCGAGGCACTGGCGAAGCTCCGCGGCGAGATCTGACGAGATCCGCGTGGACGTGAACGAAGAAGGGCGCCACCGTCGACAGACGGTGGCGCCCTTCGGCGTTCCGGGCCGCTAGGCCGAGGCCGGCGGGTAGAGCTGCGGCGGGATCCGCTCCGCGGCGGCGCGGTCCAGCAGCCACAGGGTGCGGCTGCGGCCGTACGCGCCGGAGGCGGGCGCCTGGAGCTCGCCGGGGCCGGACAGGGCCAGCGCGACCGCGCCCGCCTTGTCCTCGCCGGCGGCCAGCAGCCAGACCTCGCGGGCCGCCCGGATCGCCGGGAGGGTGAGCGAGATCCGGGTCGGCGGGGGCTTGGGGGCCCCGCGCACGCCGACCACGGTCCGCTCGCTCTCCCGCACGCCCGGGTGCTCGGGGAAGAGCGAGGCGATGTGGGTGTCCGGGCCGACGCCGAGCAGCAGCACGTCGAAGGACGGGACGCCGAGCCGGTCGCCCGGCCCGGCCGCCTTCGCCAGCTCCTCGGCGTAGCGGGCCGCGGCGGCCTCCACGTCCGAGCCGTCCGCCCCGTCCGAGGCGGGCATCTCGTGCACCCGCGCCGGGTCGAGCGGGACGGCGGCCAGCAGTTCGGCGCGGGCCTGGACGGCGTTGCGGTCCGGATCGGCGGCGGGGACGAACCGCTCGTCGCCCCACCAGAGGTCCAGCCGGCCCCAGTCGACCGCGTCGCGCGCCGGGGACGCGGCGATCGCGGCCAGCAGGGCGTTGCCGTTGCGGCCGCCGGTGAGCACCACCGAGGCGGTGCCGCGGGCGGCCTGGGCGTCCACGATCCGGGTGATCAGCCGGGCCGCGGCCGCCTGGGCCATCAGCTCCTTGTCCCGGTGGACGACCAGCTGCGGGGTGGCGTTGGTCATGCGCTTTCCTTGGTGGCGCGCTTGCCGACCGCCTTCTTCGCGGCCTTCTTGTCCGCCGCCTCGGTGATCACCCGCTCCCGCTCGGCCGCGGCAGCCTCGGCGACCGCGTCGGCGACCCGCTCGGCCGCCGCCGTCTCGGCGTTGGCCGGCTCGTGCAGCCGGTCGACGGGCGTGCGCACGGCCGTCGCGTAGATGTCGTCCGGGTCCAGGCGGCGCAGCTCCTCGGCGATCAGCTCCGAGGTCTCGCGCCGCTTGAGCGCCACCTGGCGGTCCGGCGAGCCGGGCATGGACAGCGTGCCCATCAGGCCGTCCGGGCGGTCCAGGGTGATGTCCCCGTCCTTGGTGCGCAGGTGCACCGCGGTGATGCCGGGGCCGCCGCTGACGACCCGCTCGACCGGGACGTGCAGCCGGTTGGTCAGCCACAGGCCGAGCAGCTCGACGCTGGGGTTGTAGGACTCGCCCTCGACCGCCGCGGAGACGATCCGGGACGGTCGCTGGTCCAGCGCGGCGGCCAGCATCGAGCGCCAGCCGGTGATCCGGCTCCAGGCCAGGTCTGTGTCGCCCGGGGTGTAGCTCTGGGCCCGCTGGGCGAGCTGGCCGACCGGGGACTCGGCGGTGACGGCGTCGGTGATCCGGCGCTGGGCGAGCGAGCCCAGCGGGTCCTGCGCCGGGTGCAGCGGCGCGTTGTCCGGCCACCAGACGACGACCGGGGCGTCCGGCAGCAGCAGCGGCAGGACGACCGACTGGGCGTGCGCGGCGAGTTCGCCGTGCATGCGCAGGACGACCGTCTCGCCGGAGCCGGCGTCCGAGCCGACCAGGATCTCGGCGTCCAGGCGGGTCTCGGCGCGGGCCCGCGGCGAGCGCCCGGCGCGCTTGATCACCGCGAGGGTGCGCATCGGGTGCTCGCGGGAGGCGTCGTTGGCGGCCTTGAGGGCGTCGTACGCGCTGCCCTCGTCGGTCACGACCACCAGGGTGAGCACCATGCCGGCGGCGCCGGAGCCACTGGCCCGGCGCGCCTCCATCAGCTTGGCGTTGATCTTGCTCGACGTCGTGTCGGTGAGGTCGATCTTCATGGCCGCCGCCAGCTCCTGCCGTCTCGTGCGAGCATCTCGTCCGCCTCGACGGGGCCCCAGGTCCCCGCCGGGTACTGGGCGGGCTTGCCGTGGGCGTCCCAGTACTTCTCGATCGGGTCGAGGATCTGCCAGGACAGCTCGACCTCCTGGTGACGCGGGAACAGGTTGGCGTCACCGAGCAGCACGTCGAGGATGAGCCGCTCGTACGCCTCCGGGCTGGACTCGGTGAAGGACTCGCCGTAGGCGAAGTCCATCGTGACGTCCCGGACCTCGAAGGAGGTGCCCGGCACCTTGGAGCCGAACCGCACCGTCACGCCCTCGTCCGGCTGGACCCGGATGACCAGGGCGTTCTGCCCCAGCTCCTCGGTCGCGTAGGAGTCGAAGGGCAGGTAGGGGGCGCGCTGGAAGACCACCGCGATCTCGGTGACCCGGCGGCCCAGGCGCTTGCCGGTGCGCAGGTAGAACGGGACGCCCGCCCAGCGGCGGTTGTTGATCTCCAGCTTGATGGCCGCGTAGGTGTCGGTCTTGGAGTCCGGGTCGATGCCGTCCTCGTCCAGGTAGCCGACGACCTCCTCGCCGCCCTGCCAGCCGGTCGCGTACTGGCCGCGCACGGTGTGCCGGCCGAGGTCGGCCGGGAGCTTGACGGCGCTGAGCACCTTGAGCTTCTCGGCCACCAGTGCCTTCGGGTGGAAGGACGCCGGCTCCTCGATGGCGGTGAGGGCCATCAGCTGGAGCAGGTGGTTCTGGATCACGTCACGGGCGGAGCCGATGCCGTCGTAGTAGCCGGCCCGGCCGCCGATGCCGATGTCCTCGGCCATGGTGATCTGCACGTGGTCGACGTACGACCGGTTCCAGATCGGCTCGAACATCTGGTTGGCGAAGCGCAGCGCCAGGATGTTCTGGACCGTCTCCTTGCCCAGGTAGTGGTCGATCCGGAAGACCTCGTCCCGGGGGAAGACCTCGTGGACGATCCGGTTCAGCTCCTGGGCGCTCTCCAGGTCGTGGCCGAAGGGCTTCTCGATGACCGCGCGGCGCCACGAGCCTTGCGGGGGATCGGCCAGGCCGTGCTTCTTGAGCTGCTGGACGACGGTCGGGAAGAACTTCGGCGGGACGGACAGGTAGAAGGCGAAGTTGCCGCCGGTGCCCTGCGCCTTGTCCAGCTCCTCGATGGTCTCGCGCAGCTTGTCGAAGGCGTCGTCGTCGTCGAAGGTGCCGTGGACGAAGCGCATGCCCTTGGCGAGCTGCTGCCAGACCTCCTCCCGGAACTGGGTGCGGGCGTGGTCCCGGACGGCGTCGTGGACCTCCTTGGCGAAGTCCTCGTCGTCCCACTCACGGCGGGCGAAGCCGATGAGGGAGAAGCCCGGCGGCAGCAGGCCGCGGTTGGCCAGGTCGTAGATGGCCGGCATCAGCTTTTTGCGGGACAGGTCGCCGGTGACCCCGAAGATGACCAGACCGGACGGCCCCGCGATGCGCGGGAGCCGTCGGTCGGAGGGGTCACGAAGCGGGTTGACCGGGGCGGGCGGGAGGTCGTCCGCGTCCGATTCCGATGTCAACTCGGGGAAATCAGTGCTCACTTGATGGGCTCCGCTTTCGTGCGCTGGCGGTGAGCGGGGATCACTTCTCGTCGGCGAAGGAGGCGAGCGAGGCAGTGACGGTGTCGAGCAGCTCCTTCCAGGACTGCTCGAACTTCTCGACGCCCTCGTCCTCCAGCACCTGCACCACGTCGTCGTAGTCCACGCCGGCGGCGGCGATCGCGTCCAGCACGGCCTTGGCGTCGTCGTAGTTGGGGACGATGGTGTTGCCGGTGACCACGCCGTGGTCGGCAGTGGCCTCCAGGGTGGCCTCGGGCATGGTGTTGACGGTGCCGGGGGCGGCCAGCTCGGTGACGTACAGGGTGTCCGACAGGGCCGGGTCCTTGACGCCGGTGGACGCCCACAGCGGGCGCTGCGGCTTGGCGCCGGCGGCCTCCAGGGCGCGCCAGCGGTCGGTGCCGGCGGACTTGCCGTCGACGCTGCCGAAGACCTCCTCGTACGCCTGGTAGGCGAGGCGGGCGTTGGCCAGGGCCGCCTTGGAGCGCAGGTCCTTGGCGTCGCCGCCGATCTTGTCCAGGCGCTTGTCGATCTCGGTGTCCACGCGGGAGACGAAGAAGGAGGCGACCGACTCGATCTGGGAGAGGTCCAGGCCCTTGGCCTTGGCGGCCTCCAGGCCGGTCAGGTAGGCGTCGATGACGGCCTTGTAGCGCTCCAGCGAGAAGATCAGCGTGACGTTGACGCTGATGCCCTTGCCGATGACCTCGCTGATGGCCGGCAGGCCGGCCTTGGTGGCGGGGATCTTGATGAAGACGTTCGGGCGGTCCACCAGCCACCACAGCTGCTTGGCCTCGGCCACGGTGGCGGGGGTCTCGTGCGCCAGGCGCGGGTCGACCTCGATGGAGACCCGGCCGTCCCGGCCGTTGGAGGCGTCGTAGACCGGGCGCAGCACGTCGGCCGCGTCGCGCACGTCCGAGGTGGTGATCATGCGGATCGCCTCCTCGGTGGTGACCTTGCGGACGGCGAGGTCGCGCAGCTGGCCGTCGTAGGAGTCGTCCCCGCTGCCGGCGATGGCCTTCTGGAAGATGGTCGGGTTGGTGGTGACACCCACCACGTGCTTGTTCTGCACCAGTTCGGCCAGGTTGCCGGAGTTCAGCCGCTTGCGGCTGAGGTCGTCCAGCCAGATCGCAACGCCCTCGTCGCTGAGGCGCTTCAGTGCGTCAGTCATGGTGCTCAGTCCCTTGCTCTTCTGCTTCGTGGGGTAGTCAGAGGGGCCGCGCACCCGCGTGCGGGCGGGTGCGCGGCCGGAAGCCGGCTAGCGGTTGACGGCTTCGAGGGCGCGCAGGGCGTTGTGGGCCTCGGCCACCACGCGCTCCGCGGTGATGCCGAACTCCTCGAAGAGCACCTTGTAGTCGGCGGAGGCACCGAAGTGCTCCAGCGACACGATCCGGCCGTGGTCGCCGACCAGCTCGCGCCAGCCCTGGGCGATGCCGGCTTCCACCGACACCCGGGCCTTGACCGACGGCGGCAGCACGCTGTCGCGGTACGCCTGGTCCTGCTCCTGGAACCACTCGAACGACGGCAGCGAGACCACGCGGGTCGCGATGCCCTCGGCCTCCAGCACCTCGCGGGCCTTGACGGCCAGCTGGACCTCGGAGCCGGTGCCCAGCAGGATCAGCTGCGGGTCGCCGGTGGACGCCTCGGCCAGGATGTAGCCGCCCTTCGCGGTGCCCTCGGCGGAGCCGAAGACCTCGCGGTCGTAGGTCGGGACGCCCTGGCGGGTGAGGGCCAGGCCGACCGGGCCGGGGCGGCTGCTCTGGCGCTCCACGATGGTGCGCCAGGCGACGGCCGTCTCGTTGGCGTCGGCCGGGCGGACCATGGCCAGGCCCGGGATGGCGCGCAGCGAGGCCAGCTGCTCGACCGGCTGGTGCGTCGGGCCGTCCTCGCCCAGGCCGATCGAGTCGTGCGTCCAGACGTAGGTGACCGGCAGCTTCATCAGCGCGGCCAGGCGGACGGCCGGGCGCATGTAGTCGGCGAAGACCAGGAAGGTGCCGCCGTACACGCGGGTCCTGCCGTGCAGGGCGATGCCGTTCATGGTCGAGCCCATGGCGTGCTCGCGGATGCCGAAGTGGATCGTCCGGCCGTACGGGCTCGCCGACTTCAGCGGGTTGCCGTCGGGCAGGAACGAACTGTCCTCGTCGATGGTGGTGAGGTTGGACTCGGCGAGGTCGGCCGAGCCGCCCCACAGCTCAGGGATCACCGAGCCGAGCGCCTTGAGGGTGTCGCCGGAGGCCTTGCGGGTGGCGACGTCCTTGCCGGCCGGGAAGGACGGGACGGCCTTCTTCCAGCCCTCGGGCAGCTCGCCCGCCTGGATGCGGTCGAACTCGGCGGCGCGGTGCGCGTCGGCGGCACGCCAGGCGTCGAAGGACCGCTGCCACTGGTCGCGGGCGGCCTTGCCGCGCTTGATGACCTGGCGGGCGTGCTCGATGACGTGGTCGCTGACCTCGAAGGTCTTCTCCGGGTCGAAGCCCAGGACCTTCTTGGTGGCGGCGATCTCGGCGGCGCCGAGCGCGGAGCCGTGCGCCTTCGCCGTGTTCTGGGCGTCCGGGGCCGGCCAGGCGATGATCGTGCGCATCCCGATGATCGACGGGCGGGAGGTCTCGGCCTTGGCCGCGGCCAGCGCCTCGGCCAGGGCGGCCACGTCGACGTCACCGTTGGACTTCGGGGCGACGCGCTGGACGTGCCAGCCGTACGCCTCGTAGCGCTTGAGGACGTCCTCGGAGAAGGCGGTCTCGGTGTCGCCCTCGATCGAGATGTGGTTGTCGTCGTAGAGGGCGACCAGGTTGCCCAGCTTCTGGTGGCCGGCCAGCGAGGAGGCCTCGGCGGAGATGCCCTCCTCCAGGTCGCCGTCGGAGACGATGGCCCAGATGGTGTGGTCGAACGGGGACTCGCCGGCCGGGGCCTCCGGGTCGAACAGCCCGCGCTCGTAGCGGGCGGCCATCGCCATGCCCACCGCGTTGCCGATGCCCTGGCCGAGCGGGCCGGTCGTGGTCTCCACGCCGGCGGTGTGGCCGTGCTCCGGGTGGCCCGGGGTGCGGCTGCCGGAGACCCGGAAGGCCTTGAGGTCGTCCAGCTCCAGGCCGTAGCCCGAGAAGTACAGCTGGGTGTAGAGCGTCAGGCTGGTGTGCCCGGGGGAGAGGACGAAGCGGTCGCGGCCGACCCAGGACGGGTCGGTCGGGTCGTGGCGCAGGAATCGCTGGAAGATCAGGTACGCAGCCGGGGCCAGCGACATGGCCGTCCCGGGGTGCCCGTTGCCGACCTTCTGGACAGCGTCCATCGCGAGGACGCGCGCGGTGTCAACCGTGCGCTCGTCCAGATCGGTCCACTCGAATGCGTTCGTCGGCGCAGTGCTCACCCTGTCTCAGGGCTCCTTCCGTATTGAAGAGTGACCCCGTGAATGGGGACCGGGTCGGCCACGGCGCTGTGGTCCCGACGCTGGGTGGTGCCGGTCACGGAGGGTAGATCCCGCTTCTGCGTGCGAGCCTACCGTCCGGCCCGGGGCTCACCCTCCGTGCTGGGACAACCAGGATTTCCGCATGGTGATTCCCACTAGGCCGGTCTGACTGGTTTTGTCCCAGGCTCTCCTGGTTCGCGGCCTCCCGCCCCTCCGGTGGACAGGACGGGCGAGCGGGGCCCGCCGGAGGCGCTTCGTGGCTCCACCCAGACGGTTCACCCGGGGGTGTGCGGTTCGGCCTCGCCGGAGGACCCCGGAGCCGGATGGGATATATGGAGCGTCTATGGTGTCGTGGTACGCGCAGAGCGGACGATTCGGGACCTTCGTTCCTGTGGACGCCTGCGAGGATTCATCTTCAGTTGGGGTGTTAGTGACCGCCGTCGAAACCCGTCCCGCCGGGGTCACCGGGGCGACTCCTGCGCACCGGCCGCTCGGGGCCCGTGTCGGCGCCTTCGTCGCACTGACCAAGCCCCGGATCATCGAACTGCTGCTGATGAGCACCGTGCCGGTGATGTTCCTGGCCCAGCAGGGCGTGCCGAACATGCTGCTGGTGCTCAAGGTCGTGATCGGCGGCTACCTGTCGGCCGGCGGCGCCAACGCCCTCAACATGTACATCGACCGCGACATCGACGCGATGATGTCCCGCACCGAGCGGCGGCCGATCGTCACCGGGATGGTGTCGCCGCGCGAGGCCCTCGTGTTCGGCATCGCGCTCGCGATCGTCTCGACCCTGCTGCTCGGCTTCGGGGTCAACTGGCTCTCCGCCGCGCTGGCCCTGGGCGCGCTGCTGTTCTACGTGTTCGTCTACACGCTGGGGCTCAAGCGGCGCACCTCGCAGAACATCGTCTGGGGCGGCATCGCCGGCTGCATGCCGGTGCTGGTCGGCTGGTCCTCGGTGACCGACTCGGTGTCCTCGGCGGCCGTAGTGCTGTTCCTCGTGGTGTTCTTCTGGACGCCGCCGCACACCTGGGTGCTGTCGATGAAGGTGCGCGACGACTACCTGCGGGCCGGAGTGCCGATGCTGCCGGTCGTCAAGGGCAACGTGGCCGTCGGCAAGCAGGTCGTCATCTACTCCTGGGTGATGGTGGCGGTCTCGCTGGCGCTGTGGCCCCTCGGGCACATGAGCTGGCTGTACCCGGCCGCCGCGGTGCTGCTCGGCGGGTTCTGGCTGCGCGAGGCGCACGCGCTGTACGCGCGGGCCAAGGCCGGGGTCGTGGGCGCCAAGCTCAAGGAGATGCGGCTGTTCCACTGGTCGATCACCTACCTGTCGCTGCTGATGGTGGTGTGCGCGGTCGACCCGTTCGTGAAGTAAGAGGTGCGTGCGCGAGAGCCCCGGTCCGGTGGACCGGGGCTCTCGCGCATTCGGGGGTTCCGGCCGGGGTGCTAGCGGGAGGGCAGCTCGGAGGGGCCGACGTGGCCGTCGAGCCAGTCGCGGAGCGGCCGGGAGGCGCGCAGGAAGCCGGTGATCCGGGTGTGGGCGGCGCGGGTGCCCAGCCACTTCGCGGGCTCCCACTCCTGCCAGGCCACCAGGCCCTTGTGGCGCAGTAGCTCGATCCTCGGGTGGTCCTTGGCGTAGCCGCGCGGGGCGGACTTGAGACTGTCCCGGCCGGACACCCGCGGGCCGTCCTTCTCCACCCGGGCGATCACCCGCTCCAGCTCGGCGCCGCTGACGTCCTCGGCGACGGCGGCGCGGTAGCGCTCCAACTGGTCCGGGGCGAGCTGGTACATCCCGTTGCCGCAGGCCAGGCCGTCGGCGGAGAGCTGGATGTAGCCGCCGGACTCCAGGTGGGCGCCGATGTGCGTCTTGTACGGGGACTTGTCGGCGCTGAAGCGGACGTCGCGGTTCGGGCGGAAGATCTTCCCCGGCCCGAACTCCGGCTCCAGCTCGGCGAGCAGCAGCTCCATCGGGGCGCGTACGGCGTCTTCGTACTGCTCCCGGTGGGCCTGCCAGAAGGACTTCGAGTTGTCGGCCTCCAGGTGCTCGTAGAAGTCGAGCGCCTCGGTCGGCCAGCCGGAGAAGGTCACCTCCTCAGTATGTGGCCCGGTGCACAGGGCGCTCCCGTCGCCAGCGCCTCTACCGGTGGGTAGCATGCGGTCATGAGCAGCGCAGAGACCGCCACCGCCGCCGCGCCGGACGCCCGTACCGAGCGCCGCGCCAAGCGCATCGCCAAGAACCTCACCAGCTTCGCCCGGGAGCACGGCGGCAGCGCCGACGCGGTCGTCGAGTACGTCGGCGCCGTGGCCACCCGCATCGTCGTGGTCGGCGCGGACGGCGCCTGGGGCGACCAGGTGGCCCCCAGCTACGCCGTCGGCCGCCGGGCCGCCGAACTGGCCGGGCTGACCCTGCACGACGACTTCGAGGGCGAGCTGGGCCTCAAGGTCAAGACCGGCCCGTACGAGTGGAAGCGGATGGCCGGCATCCAGCTCGGCGGCTGAGCCCCTGGACACGGCAGCGGCCCGGCTCCCCCTAGGTGGGGGAAGCGGGCCGTCGGCGTTGGTCAGGGGCACCGGACGGCCCGGCGACGGGTAGCGCTACGGTACGCGCATGCACTTCGTCGTTGCCGGTATCCGCACGCTCGTGAGCGCGATAGTCGACGGCGACCCGCTGTGGCCCGCGGTGACGCTCTTCCTGCTGTCCTTCCCCCTCGCGATCGCCGCCGCGCTGGTTCGCGCCCGCCGGAGGTCGCAGTAGGCCCGCTCCCCGTGCGGGAGCCGGGCCGTTCGCGGTCATTGGGCCACTGCTGGGACATGGCGAAGGCTCCCATCCCGGGGATGGGAGCCTTCGACGATGCTCAGACGGACGCGGGTTGCGGGGTCTGTGCGGGCAGCTGGTCGGGGGTCTCTTGGGCCTCGCGTACGCGTAGGGCGAGAGGGATGCGGAGGGCGGCGATCCACGTCAGGGACGCGCCGAGCATGTGGAGGCCGACCATCAGCTCGGGGGCGTCGGTGAAGTACTGGATGAAGCCGAGGACGCCCTGGAGGAGGAGGACGGCGAGCAGTTCCCCGGTGCGGGCCTTGGCGGGCTGGGGGGCCTTGATCGCGGCGAAGACGAAGATCATCGCAATGGTCAGGCCGACCGAGACGAACGCGAAGTCGGCGTGGAACTGGGCCAGGCGGTCGTAGTCGATCGGGATGCGCGGGACGAACTTGTTGTCCTGGGGCGTGCCGGGGTGGTGGCCGGCGCCGGTGACCAGGGTGCCGGCCGCGACGAGCAGGCCGATCACGGTGACCAGGACGTACGAGAGCTGGTGGATCGGGCGGGCCACCGAGAGCCTGGCCGGGCCGTCGCCCTCCTTGCTGCGCTCCCACATCAGCAGCGCGACCCAGACCAGGGCCATCGCGGCGATCATGTGCAGCGCCACGGTGTACGGGTTGAGGCCGGTCAGCACGGTGATGCCGCCGAGTACGGCGTTGCTCATCACCAGCCAGAACTGCGCCCAGCCGAGCCTGGTCAGTCCGCGCCGCCAGGGCCGGTGGCAGCGGGCGGCCAGGATGGCCCAGCCGACTGCCGCGCTCAGCACGTAGGTGAGCATCCGGTTGGTGAACTCGACGATGCCGTGGAAGCCCATCTCGGCGGTGGGCGTCAGGCTCTCGTCGGTGCAGCGGGGCCACGTGGTGCAGCCGAGGCCGGAGGCGGTGAGGCGGACGGCGCCGCCGGTGACGACGATCACCACGCTCATCACCAGCGCGGCGAACGCGGCGCGCCGGACCATCGCGGCGGAGGGCTGCCAGCGGTCGGCGAGCAGGGAGAAGGGGGTACGCACGGGGTCAATCGTAGGCGGCCTTACAGGCGATCTTGGGGCGGGGCGCGGGCGGGGCGCGGGCGGGGGGACCGGGTCCTTCCTCCGGGCCCCGAGGGGAAGCGGCGCCGCTGACGGAAGTGGCGTCGTCGGCGATTGAACCTGATCACCGGGGGCGCCGTTCTGTCCTGAGGTGACGAAGTTCATTCAAGTTTACCGAATTCGCGTTCCGCGAGGTGGCGGCTGTGATGGGCTGGTCATGCACATCGGAGAACGGACGGACAGACGAAATCCGGTCGGACGGCGGGGTGTGGCGGGATGCGGAAGTGCCGGTAGAGTCCCCCGGACAGTCGTAGCGGGCCACCGCGATCCAATCAACACGCCTGCTGCACAAGACCGTTCGGAGGGGAACTGCGTAATGGCGCGACAGCAGCGGCACATCGGGATCGGCGCGGCGGCACTGGCCGGTACGGCGGCGGCCGGTTTTCTACTGCCCTTGGCGCTGGCCACCAACGCCTCGGCACACGTGCCGAGTTGGTCGGTGACCTGCGACAAGGTCGTGATCGATCTGATCAACTACAACCCCAAGGCCGACGTGAAGAACACCGTCAGCCTCACCATCGACGGCGAGAAGGTCCTGGACGCCAAGGCCTTCCCCGCCGAGTTCCACGGCTCCTTCCCGGTGAAGGACCACACGGCCCCGATCAAGGCGAACCTGGTGGTCTCCACCACGGAGAACCCGAACGAGAAGGGGTGGAACATCAACGAGACGAAGACCATCGAGCCGTGCCACACGCCGACTCCCACCCCGACCCCCACGCCCACCCCCACCAAGACCCCGACTCCCACGCCGACGCCTACGTCCACGCCGACGCCGCCGGTGACGCCGCCGCCCGTGACGCCGAGCAAGCCCCCGACGGTCCCGCCGTCGGCGAGCCCCAGCCCGTCGGTCCCGCCGACCCCGAGCAAGCCCGAGACCTCGGCGCCCGCCACCAGCGCGCCGGCGCTCGCCGAGACCGGTAGCAACGACGCGACTCCGCTGATCGCGGCGGCCGGCGGCGGCGTGCTGCTGGTCGGCGGCGCGCTCGTCCTGCTCGCCCGCAAGCGCCGGGGCGGCAGCGAGAGCTGACCCGCCGACGCCGAGAACGGCGACGCTCCCCGGCCCGTCAGGGTCGGGGGGCGTCGTGCGTCGCCCGGGTGCGGGCTATTCCCAGCGGAAGAAGCGGGCGGCCGCCGCCAGTCCGAGCACGGCCCAGCCGGCCAGGATCCCGAGGTCCGCCCAGGGCACCCCGGCACCGGTCTGCAGCACCGACCGCAGACCGTCCGAGAGCGCCGAGACCGGCAGCAGCTCCAGCACCGACCGCACGGCGTCGGGGAACCTGCCCAGCGGCACGATCACCCCGCCCGCGAGCAGCAGCAGGACGAACACCAGGTTGGCGGCGGCCAGCGTGGCCTCGGCCTTGAGGGTGCCGGCCATCAGCAGGCCGAGCCCGGAGAACGCGGCGGTGCCGAGGACCAGCAGCGCGACGACGGTCGCGGGGTTGCCGTGCGGGGACCAGCCGAGCGCCAGCGCGATCACCGACAGCAGCGCGACCTGCAGCGCCTCCGTCACCAGGACGCAGCCGGTCTTGGCGGTCAGCAGGGCCCAGCGCGGCAGCGGGCTGGCGCCGAGCCGCTTGAGCACGCCGTAGCGGCGCTCGAAGCCGGTGGCGATGGCCTGCCCGGTGAAGGCGGTGGACATCACGGCCAGCGCGAGCAGGCCGGGGGCCAGGAAGTCGACCCGCTTGCCGGGGCCCTCGACCGCGACGATGTCCACGGCGGAGAACAGCACCAGCAGGACGGTCGGGATGACCACGGTCAGCAGCAGCTGCTCGCCGTTGCGCAGCAGCATCCGGGTCTCGAACGCCGTCTGGGCGAGCAGCATCCGGCCGATCGGGGCCGCGCCGGGCCTGGGGGAGTAGTCCACGGAGGTCACGAGCGGAGCTCCCGTCCGGTCAGGTCGAGGAAGACGTCTTCGAGGCTGCGGCGCTGCACGGCCAGCCGTTCGGGCAGGACGCCGGCGGCCGCGCACCAGCCGGTGACGGTGGCCAGCAGCTTCGGGTCCACCGGCGCCTCGATCCGGTAGCTGCCGGGGGCGGTCTCGACGGCGGTGGCGCCCTCGGGCAGTTCCTTGACCAGCGGGCCGAGGTCCAGCCCGGGCGGGCCGTCGAAGCGCAGGGAGCTCTCGGCGCCGCCGCGGCACAGCTCCCCGGTGGTGCCGTCGGCGATCACCTTGCCGTTGTCGACGATGGCGACGCGGTCGGCGAGCTGCTCGGCCTCGTCCATGTGGTGGGTGGTGACGACCACGGTGACGCCGTCCCGGCGCAGGTCGCGGACCAGGTCCCAGGTGGCGCGGCGGGCCTGCGGGTCGAGGCCGGCGGTGGGCTCGTCCAGGAAGACCAGCTCGGGGCGGCCGACCACGGCCATGGCCAGGGCGAGCCGCTGCTGCTGGCCGCCGGACAGGCGCCGGTAGGCGGTGCGGCCGCAGGAGCCGAGGCCGAGACGCTCGACCAGGGCGTCCACGTCCAGCGGGTGGGCGTGCAGTTTGGCGGTGTGCCGCAGCATCTCGACCGCGCGGGCGCCCGCGTAGACGCCGCCGGACTGCAGCATGACGCCGATCCGGGGGCGCAGGGCGGCGCTCTGGGTGGCCGGGTCGAGGCCGAGGACGCGGACGGTGCCGGCGTCGGGGCGGCGGTAGCCCTCGCAGGTCTCGATGGTGGTGGTCTTGCCGGCGCCGTTGGGGCCGAGGACGGCGGTGATCGCGCCGGCCGCGATGGTGAGGTCGAGGCCGTCCACCGCGAGCTTGTCACCGTAGCGTTTGACCAGCCCGGCGATCTGGACCGCGGGTTCGGAGTGCATACCGGCGAGTGTAAGAGGGGCTCACGCCCGCGGCGGACGGCGGCCTCGACGGTCGGACGGGCGCCCGGATGATCGTTTTCCCAGGTCAGGTAAGGCTTGCCTGCGTGATCGATGCCACCGATGAGGCCTGGGTCACGGCTTGTCTCTTCGGAAGTAATTACGCAACACTGGTGTTGTGAAAAACATGCGCGAGCACGCCCAGCAGCAGGAGGCCGAGCCGGCCTCCCACTGCGACGTGCCCGTGACGGCGGCCGAGGTGCTGTTGGACGGCCACCGCGCCACCCGGGACCGGGTCGCCCGCTCGATCCTGGACCACGGCCCTTCCTCCGCCGCGGACCTGGCGAACCGGCTCGGCCTCACCGCCGCCGCCGTCCGCCGCCACCTCGACGGACTGGCCGCCGCCGGCCTGGTCGAGTCCCGCGAGCAGCGGATCTACGGCAGCCGCGGCCGCGGCCGCCCGGCCAAGGTCTTCGCCCTCACCGACGCCGGCCGGGACGCCTTCTACCAGGCGTACGACCAGCTCGCGGCCGACGCGCTGCGCTGGATCTCGGACGCGGTGGGCGGCGGCAAGGCGGGCGAGGAGGCGGTCGCCGCCTTCGCCCGGGCCCGGTTCGGCAAGCAGGGCGAGAAGTACCTGGAGGTGCTGAGCCTGGTCGATGCGGGAGAACGCACCGAGGCACTCGCCCAGGCGTTGAGCGCGGACGGGTACGCTGCGACGGTGCGGCGTGTCCCGTCGGCCGCGGCCAAGGCCCCGGCAGGCGCCCAGCTCTGCCAGCACCACTGCCCGGTCGCGCACATCGCCGAGCAGTTCCCGCAGCTGTGCGAGGCGGAGACCGAGGTCTTCTCCCAGCTGCTGGGCACCCATGTGCAACGGCTGGCCACCATCGCCCACGGCGACGGGGTCTGCACCACCTATGTGCCGGCACCCGGTGCCGCATCGTCGTCCGCCCGGCGTCCCGCGGGCAGCGACTCCGATGCGGTGCCGACTGCCGGTAAGTCCACCGAAGATTTCGCGTCCGAAGATTCTGCGTCCGCGCGTTAGGAAGCTCGCATGACTGACACCGTTTCGCACCCTGAGCTCGACGGCCTGGGCAACTACGAGTACGGCTGGGCCGACCCGGACGCCGCCGGTGCCGTGGCCAAGCGCGGGCTCAGCGAGGAGGTCGTGCGCGACATCTCCGCGAAGAAGAACGAGTCCGAGTGGATGCTGAACCTGCGGCTCAAGGGCCTGAAGCTGTTCGGCAAGAAGCCCATGCCGACCTGGGGCTCCGACCTCACCGGCATCGACTTCGACAACATCAAGTACTTCGTCCGCTCCACCGAGAAGCAGGCCGAGTCCTGGGAGGACCTGCCGGCGGACATCAAGGCGACGTACGACAAGCTGGGCATCCCGGAGGCGGAGAAGCAGCGCCTGGTCGCCGGTGTCGCCGCCCAGTACGAGTCCGAGGTCGTCTACCACCAGATCCGCGAGGACCTGGAGGAGCAGGGCGTCATCTTCCTGGACACCGACACCGCGCTGCGCGAGCACCCGGAGTTGTTCAAGGAGTACTTCGGCACCGTCATCCCGGCCGGCGACAACAAGTTCGCCGCGCTGAACACCGCGGTGTGGTCCGGCGGCTCGTTCATCTACGTGCCGAAGGGCGTGCGCGTCGACATCCCGCTGCAGGCCTACTTCCGGATCAACACCGAGAACATGGGCCAGTTCGAGCGGACGCTGATCATCGTCGACGAGGACGCCTACGTCCACTACGTCGAGGGCTGCACCGCGCCGATCTACTCCTCCGACTCGCTGCACTCGGCGGTCGTGGAGATCATCGTCAAGAAGGGCGGCCGCTGCCGCTACACGACCATCCAGAACTGGTCGAACAACGTCTACAACCTGGTCACCAAGCGCGCCGTGGCGTACGAGGGCGCGACCATGGAGTGGATCGACGGCAACATCGGCTCCAAGGTCACCATGAAGTACCCCGCCGTCTACCTGATGGGCGAGCACGCCAAGGGCGAGACCCTGTCGATCGCCTTCGCGGGCGAGGGCCAGCACCAGGACGCCGGCGCCAAGATGGTGCACATGGCGCCGAACACCTCCTCCAACATCGTCTCCAAGTCGGTGGCGCGCGGCGGCGGCCGGACCTCCTACCGCGGCCTGATCGAGATCGGCGAGGGCTCCAAGGGCGCCAAGTCCAACGTGCTGTGCGACGCGCTGCTGGTGGACACCATCTCCCGCTCGGACACCTACCCGTACGTGGACGTCCGCGAGGACGACGTGTCCATGGGCCACGAGGCGACCGTCTCCAAGGTCAGCGAGGACCAGCTCTTCTACCTGATGAGCCGCGGCCTGACCGAGTTCGAGGCGATGGCGATGATCGTCCGCGGCTTCGTCGAGCCGATCGCGCGCGAGCTGCCGATGGAGTACGCGCTGGAGCTCAACCGGCTGATCGAGCTGCAGATGGAGGGCTCGGTCGGCTGACGCAGCCGCACGCGATCCCGTCCGACTTTCGAGGAAGAGAGCACAACGAACAGCCATGGCTGACGTCAACACCCCCACCGGCTCCACCACCGCCGGGTCGATCGAGGTCGGCACCGCCGGCGCGGGCGCGCAGCTCGCCGGCCCCGGCACCGGTCGGACCGCGGTCCAGCAGCCGATCGACGCGCGCGTCGCGGCCAAGCCGTCCTTCGACGTGAACGACTTCCCGGTGCCGACCGGCCGCGAGGAGGACTGGCGGTTCACCCCGCTGCACCGCCTCGGCGGGCTGCACGACGGCACCGCCGCCGCCGGTGAGCGCGGCGCGGACAAGGTCGAGTTCACCCTCCCGGAGGGCGTCACCGCCGAGACCGTCGGCCGCGACGACGCCCGCCTGGGCAAGGCCGGCACGCCGGTCGACCGGGTCGCCGCGCAGGCGTTCAGCGCCTTCGAGCAGGCCCTGGTGGTCACCGTCCCCAAGGAGACGGTGCTGGCCGAGCCGGTCAGGATCGACGTGCGGGGCGAGGGCGGCGTCCGCTTCGCCCACGTGGTGATCGACGTCAAGCCGTTCGCCGAGGCCGTCGTGGTGCTCAACCACACCGGCACCGGCACCCGGGCCGCCAACGTCGAACTGCTGGTCGGCGACGGCGCCAAGCTCACCTTCGTCTCCGTCCAGGACTGGGAGCGCGACGCCGTCCACGTCGCCCAGCACAACACGCTGGTCGGCCGGGACGCCTCGTACAAGTCCGTGGTCGTGACCTTCGGCGGCGACCTGGTCCGCCTGCACCCGCGGGTCAACTACGCGGGCCCCGGCGGCGAGGCCGAGCTGTTCGGCCTCTACTTCGCCGACGCCGGCCAGCACCTGGAGCACCGCCTGGTGATCGACCACGACACGCCGCACTGCCGGTCCAACGTGGCGTACAAGGGCGCGCTGCAGGGCCAGGACGCGCACACCGTCTGGGTCGGCGACGTGCTGATCCGCGCCGCCGCGCTCGGCACCGACACCTACGAGCTCAACCGGAACCTGGTGCTCACCGACGGCGCCCGGGTCGACTCGATCCCGAACCTGGAGATCGAGACCGGCGAGATCGTCGGCGCCGGCCACGCCTCGGCGACCGGCCGCTTCGACGACGAGCAGCTGTTCTACCTGCAGGCCCGCGGCATCCCGGCGGACGAGGCCCGCCGCCTGGTGGTGCGCGGCTTCTTCGCCGAACTGCTGCAGCAGATCGGCGTCGCCGAGGTCCAGGAGCAGCTCATGGTGAAGATCGACGCCGAGCTGGAAGCGGCGGTCTGAGCGACATGACCTTCCTCCGTGCCTGCGCGCTGGCCGACCTCCAGGAGGACGTCCCCAAGCGCGTGGACCTCAACGGTGTGCCGGTCTCCGTCGTCCGCACCGACGAGGGGGTGTTCGCGATCAACGACACCTGCTCGCACGCGAACGTCTCGCTCTCCGAGGGCGAGGTCGAGGACTGCATGATCGAGTGCTGGCTGCACGGCTCCAGCTTCGACCTGCGCACCGGCAAGCCCTCCGGCCTGCCCGCCACCAAGCCGGTCGCTGTCTACCCCGTAAAGATCGAAGGGGACGATGTGCTCGTCTCCGTCAACCAGGAGTCCTGAGTACACATGGCAACCCTTGAAATCCGCGACCTGCACGTCTCCGTCGAGGCCGAGAACGGCCCGCGCGAGATCCTGAAGGGCGTCGACCTGACCGTGAAGCAGGGCGAGACCCACGCCATCATGGGCCCCAACGGCTCCGGCAAGTCCACCCTGGCGTACTCGCTGGCCGGCCACCCCAAGTACACCGTCACCGGCGGCTCGGTGCTGCTGGACGGCGAGGACGTCCTCGAGATGTCCGTCGACGAGCGCGCCAAGGCCGGCGTCTTCCTGGCCATGCAGTACCCGGTCGAGGTCCCCGGCGTCTCGGTCAGCAACTTCCTGCGCACCGCCGCCACCGCCGTCCGCGGCGAGGCCCCCAAGCTGCGGCTGTGGGTGAAGGAGGTCAAGGAGGCGATGGCCGCCCTCCAGATGGACCCGGCCTTCGCCGAGCGCAACGTCAACGAGGGCTTCTCCGGCGGCGAGAAGAAGCGCCACGAGATCCTCCAGCTCGAACTGCTCAAGCCGAAGATCGCGATCCTCGACGAGACCGACTCCGGCCTGGACGTCGACGCGCTGCGGATCGTCTCCGAGGGCATCAACCGGGTCCGCTCGACCGGCGAGGTCGGCACCCTGCTGGTGACCCACTACACCCGCATCCTGCGGTACATCAAGCCCGACTACGTCCACGTCTTCGCGGGCGGCCGCATCGTCGAATCCGGCGGCGCCGAGCTGGCCGACAAGCTGGAGAACGAGGGCTACGAGACGTACGTGAAGGGGGGCGCGTCCGAGTGACCCATCCGTTCACGGGACTGCTCGACACCGATGCGATCCGCAAGGACTTCCCGGTCCTGCAGCGGCTGCTGCACGACGACAAGCCGCTGGTCTACCTGGACAACGCGGCCACCTCGCAGAAGCCGCGCCAGGTCCTCGAAGCCCTGAACGCCTACTACGAGCGGCACAACGCCAACGTCCACCGCGGCGTGCACGTGCTCGCCGAGGAGGCCACGGCGCTGTACGAGGGCGCCCGGGACAAGGTCGCCGAGTTCGTCAACGCGCCGAGCCGCAACGAGGTGGTGTTCACCAAGAACGCCTCCGAGTCGCTCAACCTGGTCGCCAACATGCTGACCTGGGCGGACGAACCGTACCGGGTGGACGCCGACTCCGAGATCGTCATCACGGAGATGGAGCACCACTCCAACATCGTCCCGTGGCAGCTGCTGTCGCAGCGCACCGGCGCCAAGCTCAAGTGGTTCGGGCTGACCGACGAGGGCCGGCTCGACCTGTCGAACATCGACGAGCTGATCACCGAGAAGACCAAAGTGGTCTCCTTCACCCTGGTCTCCAACCTGCTCGGCACCGTCAACCCGGTCGAGACGATCGTCCGCAAGGCCCAGTCGGTCGGCGCGCTGGTCGTCATCGACGCCTCGCAGGCCGCGCCGCACATGGTGCTCGACGTGCAGGCGCTGGAAGCCGACTTCGTCGCCTTCACCGGCCACAAGATGCTCGCCCCGACCGGCATCGGCGTGCTCTGGGGCCGCCAGGAACTGCTGGAGGACCTCCCGCCGTTCCTCGGCGGCGGCGAGATGATCGAGACCGTCACCATGGGCTCGTCCACCTATGCCCCGGCGCCGCACAAGTTCGAGGCCGGCACCCCGCCGATCGCCCAGGCGGTCGGGCTCGGCGCCGCCATCGACTACCTGCAGGGCATCGGCATGGACAAGATCGCGGCGCACGAGCACGCGATCACCGAGTACGCCGTCGAGCGGCTGCTGGAGGTCCCGGACCTGCGGATCATCGGCCCCCGCACGGCCGTCGACCGCGGCGCCGCGATCTCCTTCACCCTCGGCGACATCCACCCGCACGACGTGGGCCAGGTGCTGGACGAGCAGGGCATCGCCGTGCGCGTCGGCCACCACTGCGCGCGGCCGGTCTGCCTGCGGTACGGAATTCCGGCGACCACGCGGGCGTCGTTCTACCTGTACTCGACGCCGGGCGAGGTCGACGCGCTGATCGACGGCCTGCACCACGTCCGGAACTTCTTCGGCTGACGGGACGGGGCAGGACGACCATGAAGCTCGACTCGATGTACCAGGACATCATCCTGGACCACTACCGCAACCCCCACGGCAAGGGCCTGCGGGACGGCGACGCCGAAGTGCACCACGTCAACCCGACGTGCGGCGACGAGATCACCCTGCGGGTGAAGCTCGACGGCTCGACCGTCACCGACGTCTCGTACGAGTCCCAGGGCTGTTCGATCAGCCAGGCGAGCGCCTCGGTGCTCAACGACCTGGTGGTCGGCAAGTCCGTCGGCGAGGCGCAGGCGGTCCAGGAGGCCTTCCTGGAGCTGATGCAGAGCAAGGGCCAGGGCGAGGGCGACGAGGAGGTGCTGGAGGACGCGATCGCGTTCGCCGGCGTCTCCAAGTACCCGGCCCGGGTCAAGTGCGCCCTGCTCAGCTGGATGGCCTGGAAGGACGCCACCGCCCAGGCCCTCGCCCAGCACCCCGCCGTGAACGACTGAATCCGCGAAGGAGGACAAGACTATGAGTGATGAAACCCCCTCCGCCGCGGAGGACGCCGGCCAGGGCCTGATCGTCGGCACCACCGCCGGTACCGTCTCGGTCGAGGACCTGACCGAGGCCCTGATGGACGTCGTCGACCCCGAACTGGGCATCGACGTCGTCAACCTGGGCCTGATCTACGGCGTCCACATCGACGAGTCCGACGTGGCCACCATCGACATGACGCTCACCTCGGCGGCCTGCCCGCTGACCGACGTCATCGAGGACCAGGCCAAGACCGCCACCGACGGCCTCGTGAAGGACCTGCGCATCAACTGGGTCTGGATGCCGCCGTGGGGCCCCGACAAGATCACCGACGACGGGCGCGAGCAGCTGCGGGCGCTGGGCTTCAACGTCTGAGATCCGTCGCGCCAAGCGCCGCTGCCCGGGACTTCTTCGGAAGTCCCGGGCAGCGGCGTTTCCGCGCGTCAGCCGGGTGAACACCCGCGCGTCATCCCCTCGTTGAGCCTGTTCACCGCCGTTCCCCACCGTCCACCCCCCACCCGCCTGTCGGCGGGTGCCCGCCCCGGGCCTGGCCGCGTGCCACCCGGCCGACCGGGCGGCGCGCGGCGCCGGTGGGGGAGGACGAAGCACTCGCCGGAAGCATGGCGAGCAGGGCGAAGCACCTGCCGGAAGCGAAAGGTCCGTCCTGTCGGAGCCGCTTCGGACCGGTGGGAGAGCGCGTCTCAGGCGGCGGTGTGTGCGGGTCGACTTCCGGCCAATGCGGAGCGTAGGGCGGTTCGGACTCGGGCGGCACCTGCGGCTGCCACGTCAGCGCCTTGGCCGACCGTGAGGGTTCGGGTGGCCAGGCCGGCGCACGGGCGGCAGATGCCCGGTCGGGGCACGGGGTCGTGGCACTTGCTGCACTCGGTGTACCGGGCCGCTGGCCGTTCAGCGGGCCGGGCGGGCGGCATCTTGTGCTCCAGGCGGTAGCGGAGCACGGCCGCCGCCGAGTGCAGCGGGGTGGGCAGGCCCGGCAGCAGGGCCTGGGCGAGGTCGGCCGGGGTGCTGCCGCGAGCGAGCCACTGGGCGACCAGAGGAGCGAGTTCTCGCGCTTCGGCCTCGCCCAGGCGCAGTCGGGGCTCTGGGCGGATCACCCGGAACAGCGTGGCGACCGCCTCGCGGATCGCTTCGGTCTCGGAATCCTCCTTCCGGCCTTCCGATTTGACGTCATCGGCCGGACTCGCGGGGAGGGTGGGTTCTTGCTTCCGGTCCTTTACAACAGGGCTGTCAGCGCGCCCGGTGGCCGCTCCACCGGGCACCGGACGGGTGGCATCCGGCGCGAACCATGGTGTGTCGTACACGTGGGTCTCGGTGCGGATGGTGCCGTCCGGCATGCGGATCTTCTCGACGCGGTAGAAGCCCGCGTCGGTCAGCTCCTTCAGGGCCTTGCGGATGGCTCCGCGCCCCTGCGGACTGGAGTCGGCCATGTGCCGTCCGTCCTCGCGCCAGCCGTCGGGGCGGGAGAGGAGGTCCGCGAGCAGGCCGCGGGCGGTGTAGCTCAGCCGCCGGTACTGGAGAACAGAGTTGGGCAGCACGGTGAAGTTGCGCACGTGGGCGTTACGATGGACGCGCATCGGGAGTTCTGGCTCCTGTTGCCGGACCCCGGAGCGTTGGCGCGCTGCCGGGGTCACCTGTTTTTCTGTTTGAGTACGGAACGTACCACAACCGCCAGGCGGGCAAGTCGGACTGAGGAAAGCCTGCCTGACCAGTGATCAGACACTGCCATTTTCTCGCGGCACCGTGCCCGATGGCTGTCGTGGTTTGCGCGTGGATGCGGTTCATCAGGTAGTGCGGTCGCGGACGGTGGGAACCGGCCTACCGGTGTTCATCGGTGAACCGTTCAGAGTGGGGAAGGTATTGGTGTCGATCGTGTTGGCCGACTCATGCTGATCAAGTCCCATCGTGAAGAGGGTGCGGCGGTACTGCCACTTGATGTGCTTGTCGCGGCGCGTGGGGTCGGCGGGCCGCATGGGGCGAGGAAGAAGAAGTACTGACGAGCAGGAAGTCGCCCAGGTACTCGCTCACTCGCCGCCCAATCAAGGATGCAATGGTCTCGTCGAGTGCGGCCGTGTAGGCGGCGTGCTGTTCCGGGGGTGATGCTGTAGCCCTTTGCCGCCGCCCTTGAGACGCTACGACCCGCGCCCGCTGGTCGGCCTCGACACGCTTCGCCCGGACGTCCTCATGGTCCGCTCCGGCCTGCTGGTCAGCAGCAGCGTCCTCGACGCCGCCGAAGCACTAATGACCGCGTGGAAGCCGACCCAGATACGGGGGATGAGCCCCTTCGGCGGCAGCGCCACCGACCCCGTGTGGCAGAAGATCGACCCGACGATGTTCCTGCGATCATCCGACGCCACACCGGTGCAAGCGGCGTTTCGCGTCGCCTTCGCGCTGCCGGGGGTGGAGGCGGTGGCGGTCGGCAGCGATGACGCCGAGCACCTGCGGGAACTGTGCGGCGGCTTGAGGCACGAGATCGACACCGATATCCTCCAGGCCTACCGGCAGCTCCTGCGTCAGTCCGTCCGAAGCTCCTTCGCCACCTGCTCCGCCAGGACGCGGGCGCGCTCAAGGCGAGGGTCCTCGGAATGCGTGTACGGCCCGAGGATCTTCGCCGCGACGAACAGCGTCATCAGCTTGCCGTCCCGGCTCGCGAAGTCGGCGCTCCGCTCGGTGCGGACGCGATCGGCCAGCGTCGGCACGGCGAGCGACGCACCCCACAGAGTGGCCGCGTCCAGGCCGCGCGGGGCCATCCCCCAGTCCTCCCGGAACACCCGGAGGCCGCCACGGCAGGCGGGGCGGCCTCCGGGCCCTCCCTCCGAACGCCGCTGCCCGGGACTTCCGAAGAAGTCCCGGGCAGCGGCGTTCGCGTGCGTGCGGTCAGGCCGCCTTGGGCTTGCGGGCGACGGCGACGGCCAGGGCCGCGCAGAGGATGGCCGCGAGGGTGGCGAAGCCGCTGACGGCGGGGAGGAGGCCGAAGTGCTGGACCAGGGCGCCGACGGCGACGATGGGGAGGGAGCTGCCGAGGTAGACGATCACCCAGAGGGCGCTCATCTCGGAGCCCCGGCGTTCCGGGTCCATGGCGGCGACGGCGCTGGTGAACAGGGAGCGGAAGGCGACGCCCTGGCAGATGCCGCCGAGGACGCTGCCGATGAAGAGCAGCGCCGGGGTCTCGGTGTACTGGGCGGTGACCACCAGGCCGAGGCCGGCGGCGAGGCCGGTCATGCCGAGGGCGATGACCAGGCGGTCGGCGGTCGGCGGGACGACCAGTTGGGCGGCGGCCGAGGAGCCGAGCAGCAGCGCGGCCACGATCGCGCCGGTCAGGTGCGAGGGGGTGTGCAGCAGCTTGGCGGAGAAGGCCGGGGCGAGGGAGAGGTAGACGCCGAACACCCCGTACGAGATGAAGCCGGCGCCGGCGGCGAGCAGGAACTCGCGGCGCCCGGTGCGGGGCAGTCGCAGGCGCTGCGGGCGCAGGTGGGCCGGGGTGGTGATGCGCGGCGGGGCGGCCGGTGGCCGGTTGCGGCCGGGCATCCGGGGGTGGACGAGGGCCAGCGGCACGCACAGCGCGAGGAGCGCGATGGCGTGCAGCAGGAACGGCGTGAGCAGCGGGTCGGAGCCGCCGGACAGCAGGGCGCCGACGACCGGGCCGAGGGCGACGCCGCCCGCCGAGCAGGCCAGGGTGAGTTTGGCGGCGAGTGTCGGATGGTCGGGCAGCAGGTCGCCGAGGGCGGCTCCGGCGGCGCCGGTGGACAGGCCGACGGCGATGCCCTGGACGGCCCGGCCGAGTGCGAGCTGCCAGAAGCTGCCGGAGGTGGCGAACACGACGTCGCCGGCCGCGGCCAGGGCGACGGCGGGCAGGATCAGGGCGCGGCGGCCGAGGTGGTCGGACCAGTGGCCGACGATGGCCAGGACCGGGACCAGGGCGAACACGTAGATCGTGAACAGGATCGTGGTGTCGAGCGGGCCGAGTCCGAGGCGCTGCTGGAGGAGCGGGTAGATCGGCGTCGCCAGGTTGGCGCCGATCAGCATCAGCAGCAGGGCGGTCGACACCAGGCCGACGCGGACTCCGCGCAGCGCGTTCCAGCGGCTGATCGCGGCGAGCTGGAGCTGGGCGCGGGGCGCGAGCTCCAGGGGAAGCAGGGCCTCCGACAGTCGGCGTCCGTCGAGCTGCGCGGTGCGCAGGCCGGAGCCGGCGGGGGAGAGGTCCGCCATGTGAGGGGTCTCCTGTGGCAGGGCCCCACCGGGTCGGCTGGGTGTGCCGGCGCACCCGTCCGGAGGCGCTGTGGTGTGGCCGCGGTGCGGGGCTCCCTGGTGGAGCGGATGAGCTGAGGATCGGGGCTTCGTTGCCCGGTGGACCGCGCGGGGTGTGCGCAGGTACCGATCCGAAGGATAAAGGGTGGGCGCACGTGAGTGGCGCGCGCCCCTGTGCGCGCCCCATGCGGCCGGGCATCGGGGGTGCCCGGCCTATACGCTGAGGTGGTAGATCGGTACGGGGAGCTGTTCTAGCTGACAGCTGGCTGAGGGAGAGCGCACAACGATGGCCGGACGACGTCGGAAGAACGCCGGGGCTTCGCCGGGAGAGAGTGCGGCCGAGGCGGTCCTGCCCGCCGACCTGGAACTCCAGGACCTCTACGGGGCATTCGCCTCGCACGGGCTGGACGACGAGGACCTGGACGACGCGGCCGTACTGGTGCCGCCGGTGAAACTGCCCTCCGAGCAGGAGCTGGCCGAGCAGGCGAAGGCCGTGCCGATGTTCGGGTACGCGCTGGCGCTGGCCCGCTGGGCCGCCCCGCACCGGGCGGTCGACGAGTTCGGCGACCTCGTCCAGGCGGACCGGGCGCCCGTGGCCCGGCTGCTGGGCCTGGCGCCGGCCGAGGGCGAGGTGCCCGAGGAGGCCGAGGTCGAGGCGCTGCGGGCCTGGTCGCTGGCGTGCGACCTGGACCTGGTGGAGCTCGGCACGACCGCGGAGGGCGAGCACGTCGCCGTCCCGGGGCCGGACCTCGAACCCGCCGAGCAGGGCGACCCGGAGACCGTCCTGGAGCTGTGGCTGACCGCCGCCGGCATCGTCCGGGAACTCGCCGTGGAGGCCGACTCGCTGCCGGAGGACGAGGCCGGGGCCGACGGCGGGCAGGAGCCCGGCGAGGAGGACGAGGACGGGCTCTCCGAGGTCGAGGAGGCTCGCGACGAGGCCGCCGAACTGCTCGACGAGGCGCTGCAGGTGCTCTACGAGACCACCGCCTTCGCCGAGCCCGGCAACGAGACCGTGCCGCTCGGCGTGCTCGCCGCGCTGCTGGTGGTGCCGGAGGGCGAGGAGCCCGACGAGGAGCTGCTGGGCGACATCACCGACGTGATGGTCGCGCTCGACCCGATGCTGGGCGACCTGGCCGAGCTGGGCCTGCTGGACTACCGCCCGATCGATCCCGAGCTGTTCGACGAGGAGGAGGGCGAGGAGCCCGCCGTCGTCGGTGAGCAGCCGCTGGACGAGGAGGAGTCGGCCCGCTTCGGCCTCGTCCGGCTCACCCCGCTCGGCCAGTACGGCATCCGGCAGTGGCTGCTGGAGGACGGCTACGACGCGCCGCTGGTCGGCGACCTCGCGCAGGGCGACGCGGCCGAACTGCTGCGCGCGGTGTGCGAGTCCGCCAACGTGCTCCCGGAGGAGGAGCTGCGGGTGTGGACCGCGGACCGCGAGCCGGTCGAGGCGGCGCGCGAGCTGCTCGCGGCGGCGCGCGGCGGCGACGCGTACGGCCCGCTGCGGCGGATGCTCTGCGTGTCAGCGCTCAACCTGCTGGGCCCGGGCGCCGAGCCGGCCGTCCGGGAGGTGCTGGACGACCGGGAGCTGGGCGGCGCGGGGCGGGCCTGGCTGACCGCGCAGGGCGCGGCGGACGTGCCGGTACCGGACCGGGCGATGGCGCTGTGGACGGTGGTCGACACCTTCGCGGCCCAGCTGCTGGACAACGGCGGGGACGCGGAGCTGCTGCGCGAACTGGTCACCGATCTGCCGGTGAAGGGCGATCCGGCGACCTGGTTCGGCGAGCTGTGGCGGGTCGACCACCCGTACACGGCGGACGTCCTGGAGGCGATCGGGGAGCTGCACGTGGACCGCGCGGTGGCCAAGGAGGCGCGCAAGGCGGCCTTCAAGGCGCGCTCCAAGAACTGAGGCGAGGGGCGGGGGGCGAAGGGCGAGGGGCCCGGGGGGCTACTGCGGGAGGTCCAGCGAGCCGTCCTCGGTGAAGGGGAAGAACGGGTTGTGGGCCAGCTCCCAGAGGTGGCCGTCCGGGTCCTCGAAGTAGCCGGAGTAGCCGCCCCAGGCGGTCGGGACCGGCGGCTTGACCACCACGGCGCCGGCCTCGACCGCCGTCGCCAGCGCGGCGTCCACCAGCGCGGGGGACTCCAGGTTCACCGCGAGGGTGACGCCGCGGAAGGCGGGCTCGCCGAGGGCGGGCACGCCCGCGTCGGCGGCCAGCTCCTCGGTGGGGAAGAGGCCGAGCACCGAATCCGCGGTGCGGAACCAGACGATCTCCGGGCTGGAGGCGCTGGAGCGCCGCCAGCCGAGGGCTTCGTAGAAGCGGGCGCTGCGGTCGAGGTCGGCGACCCCGAGGGTGACGATGCTGATCCTGGCCGGGAAGCCGTCGGGCGTCGCGGCGGCGTCTGTCGTGCTGTTCTGGGTTGTCATGTCGCCAGGTTAGGGAGGGCGGCTGACATCCGGGCGTCCTGACACGGCCGCCGCCGGCGTCCGGCAGTGGAGCTGATGACCCGGCAGCTGCGGCCACGTAAGGTGGCGTCAGCGGTGCGGGCGCGAGGAGTCGGGGGTGCGGCAGAGGATGATGCGGGAGAGCGGCGGCAGGCACCAGGAGTGGAACACCGGGCCTTCGGGCCCCGCCCCGGACCGGCCGTTCCAGGAGGATCGTTTCGCCGAGCAGGAGGACTTCTCCCGCCGGACCCTCGCCGCGGCCGACTTCCCGGTGTACGGCGTGGCCGGCGGGCCGGCCCGCACGGGCGAGGCGCTGGCCGCCTTCGAGACCTCCGGCGGCGTACTGCGCTGGGTCGAGGTGCAGTGCGGCGACTGGCGCTCGGCGGCCGGCCCGTACGTGACCGTGCGCACCTACCGGCCGGGGGCCGAGCGCTGCGAGCTGCTGCCCGAGCTGGAGGACGTGGTCGAGGACGAACGGGACCGCGTCTACGAGCAGTTGGGCGTCGACGAGGGCGACGGGCCGGGCCGGGTCCGGGCCCTGCGCGAGTGGATCACGGTGGACGGCGAACCCTGCGCGGTGGAGGTCCACGAGGACCGGCCGGTGCTGCGCCCCGGCGCCCCGGCGGCGGGCGGGCCCGGGCTGGTCTGGGCCGGACGGCTGCGGGTCGGCGGGCTCACCGTGACGGTGTGCGGACGCGGGGTGGACCCGGGCGGGGTGGAGCTCGGCGGGATCAGGGACTTCGACCGGTACCTGCGCGGGCGCACCGACCTGCTGCGCGACCTCGCCTCCCGGCAGGCCCGGTACGTCCCGGTCGAGGAGCGCGAACTGCCGCCCGCCGTCGGGCTGGAGGCACACCGGGCGCTGATCACCCAGAGCATCGCGGAGACCGCCGCGATCGAGGCGCAGGTCCGGGCCGGGCGCACGCCCAGGCTGCCGCGCGGACTGCGCGGGGACGCCTGCGCGGTGCGCTGGGAGGCGGCGGTGCGCCAGCAGATGCGGCTGGCCACCGAGACCCGGGAGGAGGCCGCGACGGCGGTGACCGGGATGGTCAACCACCTCAACCGGCTGTCCCAGCAGACGCATTGGCTGATCGGCACGGCGGAGGGCGAGGCGGCCGTCGAGGAGGTCGTCCGGTACACGGTGTTCGCGAGCGAGGTGGCGAGCCTGCCCGCGCAGCGGGCCTGGGAACAGTTGTGGCGGGAGCGGCCGGGCGGCGGCGGGGCGGGGGTCTGGGAGGAGCAGCGGCTGGCCGAGCAGCTGTGGCTGGCGGCCTGGGAGCAGTGGCTGGCGGCGCGGCGCTGACGGCTCGGCGGCGAGCGCCTTGGTAAAGCGGAGGTCATGTGTCGGTCATCGGTCGGCAAATGGCCTCCTGCGCGTGAGGTGGGCGCCATGCCGGGTTCACCCGCCCGGCGGAGCCTGCTGGGCGTCGGCATCCCGCCCCGACGCCCCGCTCATCCGTCAGGAGTTGCTGCCATGTCGCTGTCCCGCCGGGACTTCGTCAACCGTTCCACCCTCGTCGGGGCCGGTGTGCTGATCGCCGGCAGTGCCGAGGCCCTGGCCAGCGCCCCGGGTGCGATCGCCGCCCCGGCCGGCGGTGAAGCCCCGACCGCCCCGGTTGCCTCGCCCGCCGGGACCGACGCGGCCGCCGGGACCAACTCGGCCGGGGGCACCGCCGTCGGCTACGGCCCGCTGGTCCAGGACCCGGCCGGCCTGCTGGCCCTGCCGAAGGGGTTCTCGTACCAGGTCGTGAACCGGGCCGGCGTCACCAGGCTGCGCACCGGCGAGTTCACCCCGAGCAACCACGACGGCACCTCCGCCTTCGAGGACGAGCGCGGCGGCAACCTGATGGTCGTCAACCACGAACTGTCCGGCGCCCGCGCCAACTGGCCGTACCCGGTGCCGCTGACCGAGGGCCACGTCTACGACCCGGGCGCGGCCGGCGGCTGCACCATCGTGCACGCCAGGCGGGACGGCACGGTCGAGCAGTGGGTCGGCATCGCCGGCACCGCCACCAACTGCGCGGGCGGCGTGACCCCGTGGGGCACCTGGCTGTCCGGTGAGGAGACCGAGGACAAGGCCGGCAAGAACGGCTTCACCAAGGACCACGGCTACGTCTTCGAGGTCGACCCCTTCGACGACGACTACAACCGCGACCCGCAGCCGGTCAAGGCCTTCGGCCGGTACGCGCACGAGGCCGTCGTGGTGGACCCGAAGCGCGGCCACGTGTACCTGACCGAGGACGCCTCGAACCCCAACGGCCTGCTCTATCGCTGGACCCCGCCGGCCGGCTTCGAGCACGGCCGCCACCGGCTGCGGGCGCTCGCCGCGGACGCCGGCGTGCTGGAGGCCTTCAAGGTCTTCGACGCGCAGGGCAAGCTCGTCGACGACCTCTCCCGCGCGACCAAGGTCGGCACGACCTACGGCGTGGACTGGGTCAAGGTCCAGGACCGCGACGCCAGGACCGTCTCCGTCCGCAAGCAGTTCAAGGACGGCGAAGTCACCCGCGCCCGCAAGCTGGAGGGCGTGTGGTGGGGGGACGGCGGCTTCTACTTCGTCTCCAGCTTCGCCCGCTCGGAGAGCCCGCTGCAGCACGACGGCCAGGTCTGGTTCTACAGCCCGGCCCGGCGCACCATCACCCTCAAGGTCCTGCTGGGCGTCAACACCGACGCCTGGGGCGACCACGACAACTACGACGGCCCGGACAACATCACCGTCTCGCCGTACGGCGGCATCGTGATCGCCGAGGACGGCGAAGGTGTCTCGCACCTGTTCGGCGCCACCGAGGACGGCCTGGTCTACCCGATCGCCCGCAACGAGCTGAACATCGGCTCCGCCGAGAAGCCCGAGTACAGCGAGTTCACCGGGGTGACGTTCTCGGACGACGGCAGGACGCTGTTCGCCAACATCCAGACCCCGGGCATCCAGCTGGCCGTCACCGGCCCGTGGCACCGGCTGAACGAGCACAAGCGCGGCCAGGGCTACGGCCGGTGAGCTACGGCCGGTGAACTCCGGCGCGTGAACGGCTGCCCGCGGTCACTCGTCCGCGGGCAGCCGCAGTTGCAGCATCGCCAGCAGGCGCTGCTGCGGCTGGGCGAGGTCGATGCCGGTCAACTGCTCAGCGCGGCGCACCCGGTAGCGCAGGGTGTTGGGGTGGATGTGCAGGGCGTCCGCGGCCACCCGGACCTCGCCGAGCGCGTCCAGCCAGGCCAGCACCGACTCGGCGAGTCGGGTGCCGTGCCGGCGGTCGTACGCCGCGAGCGCGGTCAGCCGGGGGTCGCGCAGGCCGGCGCGCTCCTGCAGCAGGGCGAGCATCTCGCTGACCAGCACCTCCGCCTGGACGTCGATCAGCGCCGCGACGTCGAGGTCCACCCCGCCGCGGCCCATCGCGTCCAGGATGCGGTCCGCCTGCGCGCGGGAGTCGGGCACCTGGGCCAGGCCGTCGACGGTCGAGCCGATCGCGGCCCGCAGCGGGACGCCGAGGTGCTCCCGGGCGGCCGTCACCACCTCGGTCGCCCAGTCGCGCACGGTGGTCATCGGCAGGCCGGGCGGCAGCTCGGGCAACAGCACGTACACCCGGGACTCGAGCGGGGCGAGCAGCGCGGTGCGGTGCCGGGCGGCGGTGTGCACCGAGATCAGGCCGGTGACGTCGGAGCGGTGCAGCGCCTCGGTGGTGGGCGTGCTGTACGCGAGCACGGTGGCCGGGCGGCGCAGGTCCAGGCCGAGGTGGGTGGCGAGTGACTGGGGACCGGTGGAGCCCTCCAGCAGGCCGGTGAGCAGGGTCCGGGTGAGCCGGACGTCGGCGGACAGCTCCCGGCGGCGGCGCACGAGCTGGGCGGCCGCGACGCGGGCCGCGCCGACCAGGGCCTGCTCGGCCAGCGGGGCCAGCGGCTGCGCGCCCTCCTGCACCCAGATCGTGCCGAGCGGCTGCGCCCCGGCGCGGATGCCGACGGCCAGGCGGCGGCGCAGGCCGAGTTCGGGGTGCGGCTCGACCGCGATCGGGGCGTCCGAGCCGCGCAGGTGCTGGAAGATGCCCCACTCGCGGAGCTTGGACAGGTACGGCTCCGGGCCCTGCCAGCCGAGGATGGAGAGCCGGCGCAGGTCGTCGACCTCGTCGGAGTCCGAGGAGCGGGAGTAGGCCAGCACCCGGCTGGAGGTGTCCTCGATCGAGACGATGCCGTTGGTGAGCACGGCGACGGTCTGGGCGAGGGAGAAGAGGTCGCCCGCGTTGGGTTCGGGGGCGCCGGGCGCGTCCGGGGCGTCCGGGCCGGCGATGATCGCCCGGGCCAGTGAGTCGAGGTGCTCCCAGCGGGTCTCGCGGCGCACCGAGAGCAGGGCGACGCCCGCCTCGGTGGCGGCCTCGCGCAGGGCGTCGGCCTGGCCGGGACCGTCCAGCTTGACCGCGACGGCGGCGGCGCCGGCCCGGCCCGCGGCGCGCAGGGCGGGGAGCGCGGCGCGGCCGCGGGCGCCGATCGCGAGGACGAGTTCGCCGGGGGCGGCGATCGGCGGGTCCTCCGGGTCGAGGATCGCGACGTCGCGGACCGGGACGTCCAGGCCCAGCGGGGCGGCCTGCAGTTCGACGAGCGGTTCGCCGAGGGACATCAGCAGTTGACGGAGCGGCAGGCCGGGGGTGGTCACTCGGGGCCGCCTCCCTCCGTCTGCTGTTCGTTGCTGTCTGCTCGGACAACGGTGTGTGGTTGATTTTAGCCGGGCGGACAGAGTTGGGGTTCGTCAGTCCTGAATAGTTGACTCTGACTAGCCGAGAATGGATAGTCAGTACTGACCAAGTGATGAGGAACGTCTCTCATGGCGAAGCGACGCAAGGTGTCGAACCCGCTGGCCCTTGCGGTCCTGGCCGAACTCACGGCCGAGCCGATGCACCCCTACGAGATGGGGCGCCGGCTCAAGGAGCACGGCAAGGACCGCAACATCAAGTACAACCGCAGCTCGCTCTACATGGTCGTGGAGCAGCTGCGGAAGGCCGGGTTCGTCTCCGAGCAGGAGACCGTCCGCGACACCCAGCGGCCGGAGCGCACCGTCTACGCCCTCACGCCCGAGGGCAAGACCGAGCTCCACGACTGGATGCGCGAACTCGTTGCCGAACCGCAGCACGAGTACCCCTCGTTCGGGGTCTCGCTGTCGCTGCTCATGGTGCTCCCGCCGGCCGAGGCCGTGGAGCTGCTGGAGCAGCGGCAGACCGCCCTGACCGCCGAAGTGGCGGCCATCCGGGCCGAACTGCGCAAGGCCACGGCCGAAGGCGTCGGCTGGCTCTTCCTGATCGAGGAGGAGTACCGGGTCGGCGGGCTGGAGGCCGAGACCGCCTTCGTCGGGCGCCTCATCACCCAACTCCAGGAGCCGGAGTTCATCCGGACCTGGAACGAGTACTTCGGGAGTCCGCGATGAGCAAGTCCGCGATGAGCGAGTCCGCGATGAGCGCGACGCACAGGGCGAAGAAGGCACTGGTCATCGGCGGCGGGATCGCCGGTCCGGTGATGGCGCTGGCCCTGCGAGAGGCCGGCATCGAGTCGGTCGTCTTCGAGGCGTACCCGACCTCCGCCGACGGCATCGGCGGGACCTTCATGATCGCCCCCAACGGGCTCGGCGCCCTCGCCGTCGTCGGCCTGGCGGCGGAGGTCGGCCGGATCGGCCAGCCCGTCGGGCCGATGGTGATCGAGGACGGCAAGGGCGGCGTACTCGCCGAGTTCGCCGGCCTCGCCGACCTGCCGCGCGGCCGGCTGATGCGCCGCGCCGAACTGTACGAGGTGCTGCAGCGGCGGCTGCGGGACAGCGGCATCGAGGTGCGGTACGGAAAACGGCTGGTCGGAGCCGAGGAGGGCGCCGACGGGATCACCGCCCGGTTCGACGACGGCAGCAGCGCCACCGGCGACCTGCTGATCGGCGCCGACGGCACCGGATCCACCGTCCGCACCCTGATCGACCCGGCCGCGCCCGCCGCCCAGTACACCGGCCTGCTCGGCGTCGGCGGCTACAGCTCCCACCGGCTGCCCGGCCGGGCCGGACGCGGTGAGACCGTGCACTTCGCCAACGGCGCCCGCGCCTTCTTCGGCTACTGGGGCCTGGCCGACGGCAGCGGCACCGCCTGGTTCAGCAACATCCCGCAGCCCGAGCCGATGGCCCCGGAACAGGTCCGCGCCCTCGGCGCCCAGGAGTGGCTGCGGCGCTGCCGCGAGCTGCACGCCGACGACCTGCCCGCCCGGGACGTGCTGCGGACGGCCGACGCCGCGACCATCGAGACCTTCCCGCGGCTGGAGATCATGCCGTCCGTCCCGCACTGGTACCGCGGCCGGATGGTGCTGGTCGGCGACTCGGTGCACGCCCCGTCCAACAGCTCGGGCCAGGGCGTCTCGCTCGCCGTCGAGAGCGCCGTCGAACTCGCCCGCTGCCTGCGCGACCTGCCCGACCACACCGCCGCCTTCGCCGCCTACGAGGCGCTGCGCCGGCCCCGGGTCGAGAAGATCGCCGCCGACGCGGCGCGCACCAACAGCCACAAGTCCTCGGGGACGATCGGGCGGATGGTCTTCCGGCTGCTCGGGCCGATCGCGATGCGGACCTTCATGAGCCCGGAGCGGA
Organism: Kitasatospora sp. NPDC023385; assembly: GCF_055664045.1. Lineage (NCBI taxonomy): Bacteria > Bacillati > Actinomycetota > Actinomycetes > Kitasatosporales > Streptomycetaceae > Kitasatospora > Kitasatospora sp. NPDC023385. The sequence goes on from NZ_JBVOOL010000007.1 coordinate 196,580, forward strand.
TGCTGCGGCCGGTGCACGGCTACCGGATCGACTGGGAGCAGCGGGTGGCCCCGGTGGCGGGGACGCCGGGTGCTGGGGCGGGGACGCCGGGGGCAAAGGGGACGGCGGGTGCTGGGGCGGGGTCCGGGCGTCAGGGGCGGGCCGCCTGACGGGCGGTCGTGACCGCGGCGTGACCGGCTTCGTCGGCCCGGACAACGCCGTACGGGGGAATTTAGCCGCCCGGCCAATCAAGTGCCCCGGCGCCCAGGAATAGCGTTCGTGCTGTGCCGGCGCGCGACCCGCGCCGGCAATCCCCCCGCATTGAACGAAGGAGAGCGTGCGCTCTATGGACGCTGTGACCCAGGTCCCCGCGCCGGTGAACGAGCCGGTCCACAGCTACGCCCCCGGGAGCCCCGAACGGGCCCGTCTGGAGGCCAAGCTGAAGGAGCTGGGCGGCCAGGAGCCGGTCCAGCTGACCATGACGATCAACGGTGAACGCCGGATGGGCGGCGGCACCGAGATCCACGTCGTCCAGCCGCACAACCACGCGGCTCGGCTCGGCACCCTGCGCAACGCCACCCAGGCCGACGCGCAGGACGCCATCGACACTGCCCTGGCCGCAGCCCCGGCCTGGCAGGCGCTCTCCTTCGACTCCCGCGCCGCGATCTTCCTCAAGGCCGCCGACCTGCTGGCCGGCCCGTGGCGCGAGACCCTGGCCGCCGCCACCATGCTCGGCCAGTCCAAGACCGCCCAGCAGGCCGAGATCGACACCCCCTGCGAGCTGGTCGACTTCCTGCGCTTCAACGTGCACTTCGCCCGCCAGATCATGGCCGAGCAGCCGATCTCCTCGGACGGCGTGTGGAACCGCAGCGACCACCGCCCGCTCGAGGGCTTCGTCTACGCGATCACCCCGTTCAACTTCACCGCGATCGCCGGCAACCTGCCGACCGCGCCCGCGCTGATGGGCAACGTGGTGCTCTGGAAGCCGTCCCCGACCCAGCAGTTCTCCGCGCACCTGCTGATGCAGCTGCTGGAGGAGGCCGGCCTGCCCAAGGGCGTCATCAACATGGTGACCGGCGACGGCCTGGCCGTCTCCGAGGTCGCGCTGAAGCACCCGTCGCTGGCCGGCATCCACTTCACCGGCTCCACCGCCACCTTCCAGCACCTGTGGCGTTCGGTGGGCGAGAACATCGCCGGCTACCGCACCTACCCGCGGATCGTCGGCGAGACCGGCGGCAAGGACTTCCTGGTCGCCCACCCGTCGGCGGACCCGAAGGTCCTCAAGACCGCCATGACCCGCGGCGCCTTCGAGTTCCAGGGCCAGAAGTGCTCGGCGCTCTCCCGCGCGTACGTCCCGGCCTCGCTGTGGACCGGGCTGAAGGACGAGTTCGCCGCCGAGGTCGACGGCCTGACCATGGGCGACGTGACCGACCTGGGCAACTTCATGTCGGCCGTCATCGACGACCGCGCCTTCGCCAAGAACAAGGCCGCCATCGACCGCGCCCAGGCCGACCCGCAGGTCGAGGTCCTCGCCGGCGGCACCTACGACGACTCGGTCGGCTACTTCGTCCGCCCGACCGTCCTCGTGTGCCAGGACCCGGCGAGCGAGTACTTCAAGGACGAGTACTTCGGCCCGATCCTCGCCGTGTACGTCTACGAGGACGAGAAGTACGACGAGATGCTGGCCCAGATGGAGTCCGTCTCGCCGTACGGCCTGACCGGCGCGATCATCGCCCAGGACCGCGCGGCCGCCCAGGACGCCATGCACAAGCTGCGCTTCGCGGCCGGCAACTTCTACATCAACGACAAGCCGACCGGCGCCGTCGTCGGCCAGCAGCCCTTCGGCGGCGGCCGGGCCTCCGGCACCAACGACAAGGCCGGCGCCAAGCAGAACCTGACGCGGTGGACCTCGACCCGCTCGGTCAAGGAGACCTTCGTCCCGCCGACGGACTACCGCTACCCGCACATGGGCTGACCCGCCCTCCCGACCACGCGGCTCCTCCCGTAGCCACCGGTCACCCGCCACGCCCGGCCCCGCAGCCGGCGCGTGGCCCCGCCGGGGCGGCGCGCCCACCCCCGTGCCCGCCGCCCCGGCCCTCTTTCTGCCACCCTTGGAAACACCAGCTCCAGGAGTCACGATGCTCCGTTCCGCCCTTCTCGCGGCCTCCCGGTCGCCGCAGGTCCGCACCGTCGTCGAGAAGTTCCCGCCGACCCACGCGATAGTCGAGCGCTTCGTCGCGGGCGAGGCCCTCGACGACGCGGTCACCGCCTGCGACGACCTGGTCGCCACCGGCCGCAAGGTCACCCTGGACCACCTCGGCGAGGACACCCAGGACGCCGCCCAGGCCGCCGGCACCGCCGAGGCCTACGAGCACCTGCTCAAGGCCCTCAAGGAGACCGGCCTCGCGGCCGGCGCCGAGGTGTCGGTCAAGCTGTCGGCCGTCGGCCAGTTCCTCCCGGTGGACGGCGAGAAGATCGCGCTGGAGAACGCCCGCCGCATCTGCGAAGCCGCCGCCGACGCGGGCACCACGGTGACCCTCGACATGGAGGACCACACCACCACCGACTCCACCCTCGCCATCGCCCGCGAGCTGCGGGCGGACTTCCCCTGGCTGGGTGTCGTGCTCCAGGCCTACCTGCGCCGCACCGAGGCCGACTGCCGCGAGTTCTCCGGCCCCGGCTCGCGCGTGCGCCTGTGCAAGGGCGCCTACAAGGAGCCCGAGTCGGTCGCCTTCCAGGGCAAGCACGAGGTCGACCTCGCGTACGTCCGCGCACTGAAGGTCCTGATGGCCGGCGAGGGCTACCCGATGATCGCCTCGCACGACCCCAACATGATCAAGATCGCCGGCCAGCTCGCCCAGTGGAACGGCCGCAAGCGGGACTCCTTCGAGTACCAGATGCTCTTCGGCATCCGCCCCGAGGAGCAGCTGCGCCTCGCCGGCGAGGGCAACACGATGCGCGTCTACCTCCCGTACGGCCAGGAATGGTACGGCTACTTCATGCGCCGCCTCGCCGAGCGCCCGGCCAACCTCACCTTCTTCCTGCGCGCCATGGCCACCCGCGGCTGACGCCGGCGGCCAGGCAACGGAACGGCCCGCACCCTTGACGGGGGGTGCGGGCCGTTCCCTGGTTTCCAGAGGAAGGGCTTGGTGTCCAGCTCGAAGTCGAACGGGGCGGGGAGGGCGAGCGGTTCGCCGAAGGCGGCCAGGCGGACTTCGGTGTACTCGTCACGGTGGGGCTTGCCGAAGAGGATGACCTGCGACTTCTCGCTCTCCAGCAGGATGTCCTCCTGCGTCGGGGAGACGGCGACTGGTTTCTCATGCGCCACAGCACTCATGATGCCCCTCCTTCGGATGGCGTCACGCTAGTCACCGTCGGGCCGGGTTCTGCAATGCCCGGCGGACCTTCACTCGATGGTGTGAGCTTGAGGGCCCGGCATAGGATCCGGTGCTGGTGAACTGGGCTTTCCACGAGAGGGGTTGGGGATGCTGAAGGAGTTCGCAGGGCTGTCGACGCCGTTGGTGGCGGATGCGTGCGTACGGGTCGGGGTGGGGCTCCGGGCGGCGCCGGTGGGGATCGGCGGGGTGGCGCCGGGGGCCCGGGTGGCGGGCCGGGTGCTGCCGGTGCGGCACTACGGGAGCGTGGACGTGTTCCTGGAGGCGTACGGGGCCGCCCGGGACGGTGACGTGCTGGTGATCGACAACGGCGGGCGGACGGACGAGGCCTGCATCGGGGACCTCGCGGTGCTGGAGGCGCGGGCCTCCGGGGTGGCCGGGATCGTGGTGTGGGGGCTGCACCGGGACACCGCCGAGCTGCTGGAGATCGGACTGCCGGTGTTCAGCTACGGCGCGCTGCCGCTCGGGCCGGTGCGGCTGGACGCCCGGGAGCCGGAGGCGCTGCTGTCGGCGCGGTTCGGCCCGCACGCGGTGAGTGCCGAGGACGTGGTGTTCGCCGACGCGGACGGGGTGCTGTTCGTTCCGGCCGACCGGGTCGAGGAGGTGGTGGAGACCGCCGGTGCGATCGCCCGGACCGAGCGCGTGCAGGCCGAACGGATCGCCTCCGGTGACACGCTGCGCAGGCAGACCGCCTTCGACGAGTACCTGGAGCGGCGCGCCGCCGACCCGTCGTACAGCTTCCGGCGGCACCTGCGACGGGTCGGCGGGGCGATCGAGGAGTAGCGGGGCGACTGCCGTACCCGGCCTGTCGCGCTTATCGGGCGGGTGGGCTTACAGCGGGCGGTACATGACGTGCAGGCCGACGTAGCCGTCAACCGGGTGGTGGAAGGCCTCGGGGACGGTGCCGACGATCTCGAAGCCGAGCGACCGGTAGAGCCGCACGGCGTGGTGGTTGGTGGCGACCACCGCGTTGAACTGCATGGCGCGGAATCCCGCGCGGCGGGCCCAGTCGAGGCTGTGCTCGACCAGGGCCCGCCCGATGCCCCGGCCGTGCTGCTCCGGATCGACCATGTAACTGGCACTGGCGACGTGGCCGCCGTTGCCCGGGCGGTTCCGGTTCATGGTGGCGGTGCCGACGATCCGCCCGTCGTCGTCCACCGCGACCACCGTGCGGTCGGGGGCGGTGTGCATCCACCACTCCCGGCCGAGCTCGGAGGACATGTCGAGGGGGTAGGGGAAGGTCTCGCCGGCGGCGACGATGGCCCGGAAGAAGGGCCAGATGCCGGGCCAGTCCTCGGGGGTGGCTTCACGGATGATCACCCGACCAGGATGGTCCGTAACCTCGCGTCGGGCTACTGGTTTTCGGTTCGGCTGCCGAGGACGGCGGCCTCGACCCGGGCCGCGGCGTTGGCCTGGCCCTTGGCGTTCGGGTGCACCACCGCGTACTTCAGCGGGATGACGCTGGTCAGCACGCCGTCCAGCCAGTGGTCGGGGTCGCAGACGCTGTGCCCGGCGGTGGAGGGGTAGAGGTCCACGAAGGTGTCGCCGTGGGCGGCGGTGCGCTGCGCGATGGTCGCGTTGAGCGGCTCCAGGATCGCGGTGCGGGCCCAGGCGAGGTCGCCGGTGGTGAACGTGGCGAACTGCAGCGGGTCGCCGTACCGGCACAGACCGGCGGTCTCGGGGACGAGGTGCGGATAACCGACGGTGAGGACCTTGGCGGCCGGGGCCTTGCTGTGCAGCGCGGTGAGCATCCGGTCGTAGCCGTTGCCCAGTCCGGCGAGGCGGCCGGGCAGTCCGGCGTCGTACGCGTCCTTGCACGGCGTGCCCTGGCCGAGGCTCGCGGCGCCCAGTTCGATGCAGTCCTTGAGGACGTCGGCGAAGCCGAGGTCGTTGCCGCCGATCCCGACGGTGATCAGATTCGTGGCCGGGCCGACCGCGTCGGTCTGCGGCGGGACGGGCGGGTAGGGGGCGTTCGGGTCCGAGCCCAGGGGCGGGAGCGGGCGGCCGAGCGGGGAGAGCTTGGTCGCGTACACGTTCTCGGTGGTGGCGCCGCTGCAGCTGACGTTGCGCAGGTCGACGAGGGAGCCGAGGTCGCGCCGGACGACCTCGGGGTAGGAACCGGCGGTGCGGGCGCAGCCGTCGCGGGGCGCCGTCTCGTCGCCGGCGGCCTCGATGACTCCGGCGGTGTAGGAGTCGCCCAGGGCGGCCCAGGCGAGCCGCTGGGCGCGGGCGGACGGCTTGGCGGCGGCCTGGGCGGTGGTGGGGGTGATCAGTCCGGCGGCGAGTACGGCGGCGGTACCGGCGACGGCGAGGCGGGACAGGAATCGTGGCACGGTCTCTCCTCAGCGGGTGCGGGGAGAGTGCGATTTCACCCCCCTGAGAGTCAATCGAGTCGGTGCGTGGACGACTTGATGCCTCAGGCGGGTGAAATCGGGGTCGTGGCGGTGACGTCGAGGGTCGTGGCGCTGCGGGTCGTGACGTCGAGGGTCGTGGCGGCGGGGGTCAGAGCAGGGCGGCGGCGGGCTCGATCATCGCCCGGGCGGTCTTGCCGTCGACGTACTCGCCGAGCGCCGTCATCTCCCACTCGCCGGACGGGCGGCGGACCAGCTTGCACATCACCACGCCGGTGTGCGGCTCGGAGTGGGTGAGGTCGAAGCGGACCAGTTCCTCGTTCGTCCGGGCGTCCAGGAGGCGGCAGTAGGCGTCCTTCACGTCGGTGAACTTCTGGCCGGAGAAGGAGTTGACGACGAAGACCAGTCCGTGGACCTCGGCGGGCAGGCCCTCCAGGTGGACGGTGATCAGCTCGTCGTCGCCGTCGCCACCGCCGGTGAGGTTGTCGCCGGAGTGGGCGATGGCGCCGTTGAAGATGTTCAGCTTCATGAACCAGGCCGTCTCCAGCCGCTTGTGGCGGGCGTCGAAGGCCAGGCAGGAGGCGTCCAGGTCGACGCTGCGGCCGCGGGCGGCGGGCTGCCAGCCGAGGGCCATCCGGACCGAGGAGAGGAAGGGGCGGCCGTTCTTGACCAGGGAGACGGAGCTGCCCTTGACCAGGTTGACCCGGCCCTTGTCCAGGGTGATCTTGGTGGGCGCGGCCTGGGCCGGGGGCGCGGTCGGCGGTGCGGTCGGAGGTAGCGGGTGGGAGCCGGTGGCGAGGACGATCCGCGGGTCGACCGGGGTGGCGCCGGGAGGGGCCGTGGGGGGTGCGGGGGGCGCGGGCGGGAAGGGGAGCTGGAGGGTGGCGTCGGCCGGGGTGGGGGTCGGCGCCGGGACCGGGGGTGCGGGCGGGGCGGCCGGCGGGGCGCTCGGGGCCTGGGGCGGGGCGGCCGGGGAGTCGTCGACGGTGACGCCGAAGTCGGTGGCGATGCCCGCCAGCCCGTCGGCGTAGCCCTGTCCGACCGCCCGCACCTTCCAGACGCCGTTGCGGAGGTAGACCTCGACCACGATCAGCGCGGTCTCCAGGCCGAGCCGGGGCGGGGTGAAGGTGACCAGGACCTCGCCGCTGTCGGCGTCGCGGACGGTGGCGGTGGGCTCCATCCCGGCGAAGGTGGAGGCCTGGTCGGCCGGGCTCGCGGTGACCGCGATCTTGGTGATCTCCGCCGGGACGGCCCGGGTGTCCACGGTGATCGCGTCGGGACTGCCGGCGGTGGCCGGGCGGTGGTTGACACCGGGGCCGTTCGGGGCGTTGAAGAAGACGAAGTCGTCGTCCGAGCGGACCTTCCCGGCGTCGGTCAGCAGCAGGCCGGAGACGTCCAGCGCCTTGGGCGCGCTGACCTCGACGGTCACTCGCGCGGCGGTCAGCGGTGCGTTGCCGCCTTGGGTCAGGACGGTGGGCACGGACTCCTCCTCGGGTGCGGAACGGCGGCCCCGGGCAGGGGCCGTGGGGCCCGGCCGGGTGCTGCCCACAGTAACGAACGAGGGTGCGGAGATGCGCCCGTCCGGGCAGGTCAGCTGTCGGATCGTCGGACAGCTGGAGAGTCCGCAGCTTGAGGTGTTGTCACGGCGGGCCGTCGGGCGGCCCGGCCGTCAGCGGGACGCGGGGGCCGTCGAGGCGGCCGAGAGGCCGGGGGCCGGGGAGACACCGGGGGTCCGCGGGGCGGGCAGCGACGGGGTGGGCTGTGACTGCGCGGGCAGCGACGGCGCGGGCTGCGGTGGGGTGGGCTGCGGCGGGGTGGGGCCGAAGCCGCCGAGCGCGGCGACCGCGCGCGGGTGGTCGATGGCGAAGGCGGCGGCGCTCCAGCTCTCCGCCGGGGGCGCCTTGCGGGCCGTGGACGGGTCGGCGGACGAGTCGGCGGACGGGCGGGCGCCGCGCACGCCGAAGGTGTAGTAGCCGGGCCGGACGTCGGTGCCGGGCGGTGTGGTGAAGCGGTAGACCAGGGTGCCGCGCTCCTGCTGGGCGGTGACCACGGCGCCCGGCAGGTCGGTCCAGGCGGCGCCGGTGCCGGTGGCCGACTCGCCTGGTGCGAGCCGGAATTCGGCCTGCAGCGCGGTGACCGGCTCGGTCACGGTGAGGCCGAGTTCGTGCCGCAGGCCGTCGCGGCCGAGCGGGGCGACCAGGGAGACGCCGGACAGGGCGTGGTCGGCGTCGGGGTCCGCCGCGCCGGGGTCGGCCGCGCCAGGGCCGGCTGCGCCGGGGGCGGCCGCGTCGCCGCCGGGTCCGGTCGGGGCTGGGCCGCTCGGGCCGGTCGGGGTCGAGTCGGTCGGGGCTGGACCGGCGCCCGGGACGGTCGTGGCGGGCGGCGGTCCGGGGCGGGTGGACTCGGGCGTCTTCAGGCCGGGCGCGTTCGGCGACTCGCCGGGCGCTGGCTGGCCGGCGGCTGCGGCCGGCCCCTGGGGCTGGGCGGCGGGCGAGGGTCCGGTCGGCGCCGGTGCGCCGGCCTCGGTGCCGGCCGGCAGCGCCCCGGGCGGCGGGGGGCCCTGTTCGGCGGCGGCCTGGCCGCCGATCGGGCCCGACGGGGCGGCCGGGCGGGGGGCGGGCGGGGTGGCCGCGACCGGTGCCGCGCCCGAGGGGTGGGCCGCGGGGTGCGTGGACGGGCGCGCCGGGGGCCGGGTGGCCGTCGGGGTCTGCGCGGAGACCGCCTCGGCCTGGTCGGTGGCGCCAGGGGTGGGCGGCGGGGTGGTGCCGACCCGGGCCACGCCGGCCCGACGGCCGACCCCCTGTTGCTCGTTGAGCAGGAGGGTGGTGGCGATGCTGATGCCGACGACGGTGGACATCGCCATCGCGGCGCCGGAGAAGCGCAGGGTGGGCAGTCGGAACCGGCCGCCGAACGGGCGCGGCCGACCGTGCCGGCCGTGTCGTTCGGGCTCGTGCCGGACGTCCCGCGCGGTGTCCTCGCGCACAGCCACCGGACCCCTCCCTCCCCGAAGCCGCCGTCGCGTCGCCGTATTCTCCCACGCGCTGCCGCCGGGCCCGGCTCCGGCCGCCGAGGGCCGGTCCGCCGCGGGCCCGCGCCGGGGAGGGGGAGAGCGTACCAGCGGGCGGCCGAACCGTGGACCACTCCCCGCCGTTTCGTGGACATCCGTCCGAGTAAAGGAAGTTGACGTTCCGTCCGGCGCGAGCGGGTAAGGCACGATGGCCCCGGACGGGGGTTGTTGCAACCCCCTTGCAACCCTTGCCCGTCCGGCACGGGTGGCGCAGGCTGAGGACATCCCCCGCCGTTCCGGAGAGACCGTCATGTCGCCCGACCCGCTGTCCGCAGCCTCCAGTGCACCCATCGCCGCCACCCCCACGGGCGGCGATGGGGAGGACTCCACCGCCGCTCCGGCGGCGGTGGAGGAGGTGCTGACCCTGCGGATCTCGCTGGGCGAGGAGATTGTCGGCGAGGTGCGCACCCGGTTCCGGTACGACGCCGTCAGCCCGTGCGAGGTGCTGCTGACGTTCCACCTGGGGCGCCCGGACGAAGCCGACTGGGTGTTCTCGCGCGAGTTGCTGCGCGACGGCCTGCGCGGGCTGAGCGGCCAGGGCGACGTCAAACTGTGGCCCGCGTACTGCCCGTGCCACGGCTCCACGCTGCACCTGGCGCTCGAATCCCCGCACGGCAGCGCCCTGTTGGAGGCCTCCAAGCCGCGGGTGCAGTCCTGGTTGGACCGGACCTACGTGCTGGTCTCCGAGGAGCGGGAGCGCGACTGCGGCCCCACCGACGCCCAGTTGGCCGCCCTGCTCGCGAGCGGCTGAGGACGGACGTCGGCGGGGCGGCCGGTGAGCGGTCTGCAGGAGCGGTCTGCAGGGCGGCCGGTGGAGCGGCTGACGGCTGGCGGTCAGCGGCCGAGCGCGGTGTCCCCGGGTGCGCGCGGCGGCGGGACGGCAGCGGCGCCGGGCAGCCGTACCGCCCCGGTGGCCAGTGCGGCCCGCAGTCGCCGGACGGCCGGGGCCGAGGAGGCGGGCAGCAGGTCGTACGGGTCCTCCGGTCCGTCGACGGTGACCAGCACCGACTCGGCTATCCGGTAGGGCCGGTGGGCCAGCAGTCCGCCCAGGTAGCGGCGCAGCCGGGACAGCTCGGCGCGGACCGTCACCGTCCGGCCCGCGTCGCCGAACAGCGCCTCGGCGAGCTGGGCGGCGGTGCTGCCCTCGCGGCCGGTGGCGAGCAGGAGCAGCAGTTCGGCGTGGCGCGGGCTGAGCGGGTGGGACCAGCCCGCGGCCGTGCCCCGGACGGACAGCTCGGGGCGGTCCGGGCGGCGCAGGTCGAGCCGGAGCCGGGCGCCCTCGGCCTGTTCGGCGCTCACCGTGCCGGAGCCGTCGTCCTCGGGCGAGCGGACCGGGCGCACCAGCCAGCCGTCGGCGAGCGGTTCCAGCACGCACTCGCCGAGGCCGGGCACCCAGTGCACGGCGGCCGGTGCCCAGCCCTCGCTGGGCACCCGCAGCCGGTTGGGCGGCGGCAGCCCGGTGGCGGCGGCGGTCCAGCCGGCCGCGTCCACCACCAGGGCCGGGCCGCCGACCCGGGCGAGCAGCGGGGCGGCCAGGGTGCGCAGCTGGTGCAGCGCCTCCAGCCGGTGGGCGCGCAGCTCGGTCTCGGCGAGTCGGGCGGCGGTGGCGGTGAGCTGGAGCAGGTACGGGCGGATGCTGTGCGCCGGGCCGCTCAGGTTGACGGCGCCGACCAGCTGCCCGGTGCCGGGGTCGTGCACGGGCGCGGCCACGCAGGTCCAGGAGTGGTGGCTGCGCAGGTAGTGCTCGGCGGAGTGGACGTGCATCGGGCGCTGGGTGCGCAGGGCGGCGGCGATGCCGTTGGTGCCGACGCTCTCCTCGGTCCAGCGGGCGCCGGTGATGAAGCCGATCCGGTCGGCGCTGCGGCGCAGGCCGCGTTCGCCGTCCTGCCAGAGCACGTGCCCTTCGGCGTCGGCGACGGCGAGGATCAGCGGGGCCGCGCCGGTCGGTTCGAGCAGGGTCTGGCGCAGCACTGGCATGACTGCGTCAAGCCCACTGGCGCGGCGGCGCCGCTCGAGCTCGGCCGGGCCGAGCAGGACGGCGGCCGCGCCGGTGTCGGGGTCCAGGCCGAGGCGGCGCAGCCGGGCCCAGGAGTCGCCGATCTCGGGGCGGGGTTCGAGCAGGCCGGGCGGCCCCGCGTCCTCGGGGGAGGCGGGCCCGGCCAGCTCCCGGACGGCGGCGTCGGCGAGAGTGCGCTCGTGGACCCTCGCCAGCTCCGCCGCGGTCGGCGGGGTGCGGCGCTCTGGTCGTCGGGACTGCCGTCCGGTCTGCCGCACTCGGTCCGCTCCTCGCCGCCGTTCGAGGTCGCGTCGGGGCCGACGCGCTGACGAAAGAGTACGGGTGCGGTGGGCCCCTGGGGACGGGGTCCGCCAAGTCCGCATACCGGCCGCATACCGGCCGGTACGGAGGACGGGTACGGGCGCGGGCGCGGGTCAGTGCTGCGCGGCCGCGCCCTGCTGGGCTGCCTCGACGGTGTGGTGCAGGTCGGCGGTGGCCTCCAGGGTGGCGCCGGTGCTCAGCGCCAGGCAGACCGCCAGGGCCAGCGCGACGGCCCGCAGCCGGGTGCCGGGCTCGGCGGCCGGACGGGGCTGGAGCAGGGCGGCGACCCGGCGCGGCACCGGACCGGAGTGGGCCGCCGGGGCCAGTCCGGGCCGGGCCGGCCGGGGGGAGCGGTGCGCGGCGAGCGCGGCCCGGCCGACTGCGCGGGCGGTCACGGCGCGGTCGCCGACCTGGGCCGCCGCCACCTCGTCGGCCCAGCGCTCCAGGTGGTACCCGAGGGGCGCGCGCAGCGGGCGGAGCGCCGGGTGGACACCGGCGGCGTGCTCGGCGAGGGCGAGGAAGACATGGTGGCGGGCGGTCAGGTGGGCCCGCTCGTGCGCGAGCAGGGCGGAGCGCTCAGGGCCGCCGAGGGCGCGCAGCATGCCGGAGGTGACCACGATCCGGCCGGGCTCGCCCGCTCGGCCGGGGCGGCGCAGGCGGCCGGGCAGGGCGAAGGCGTCGGCGCGCTCGTCGTCCAGGACGGTGAGCGGGGGCTCGGCGGGCTGCAGGAGGGCGGTGAGCGGGGACTCCATGGGGGTCTCCGCGGACCGCAGTCGGGCGGTCCATCGCTCCGGGGGGCGCGAGCGGCGCACGGAGGCGCGCCGGGGGCGCATGTCCGGATGCTGGTCGTCGGGCGGGAGGCAGGCCCGGGCGGTGCGCAGTTCCAGCCGCCGACGGCGGGCGGTGCGCGTCGCCAGCGCGGTCAGGACGGCGAGCGTGAGGGCGGCCGCGGCGGCGGCGAACGGGGCGTCCGGCGCGGCCGCGGTGAGCCACGGCAGCGAGAGGTGGCCGAGGGCGGCGACCGGCGGCAGCTGGAGCAGCCCGGCGGTGGCGAGCAGGCCGAGCGAGCAGAGCGTGCCGCAGGCCAGGACGGCGGCGCTGGCGGCCAGCATCCAGGAGGCGGCCCGGGGCGACAGCGCCTCGGCGAGGCGGCGGGCCAGCGGGGCGGCCAGGAACGGCAGCAGCAGCGGGGCCCAGACGGTGATCATCATCGGTCGGCCACCCCCGGTACGCCCGACCCCGGGGCGTCCGGATGTGGTGCACCCAGCTGCGGGGCATTCGGCTGCGGGGCGTCCGGTCCTGTGCCGCTGAGGGCCTCGATGCCGAGTTCGGTGGCGCCGTCGCCGAGCAGGTCGCGCAGCAGCTGCTCGTCCTCGGCGGAGAGGTCGGAGACGAAGCGGGCCAGCACGGTGGAGCGGTCGGCCTCGCGGCCCAGTTCGGTGTGCATCCGGCGGGCGGCCAGCCCGGCGGTGTCCTGGACGGTCGGGGTGTAGGCGTAGGCGCGGCCGGCCCGGGTGCGTTCGACCGTCGCCTTGTCGTGCAGCCGGGCCAGGATCGTCGCGATCGTGGTGCGGGCGAGGTCCCCGCCGAGCGCCGCCTGGACGTCCTGCGGCGTCATCGGCTGCCGGGCCGACCAGAGGGCGGCCAGCACCTCGGCCTCCAGCTCCCCGGCGGGCCGGCGGGCGGACGGTACGTCGGGCATGGCGGCGTTTCCTCCAAGTTTCGTCTACAGTCACGTAGACCGTCTACGTGACTGTAGACGGTCGGGGCGTGTTCCGCCGCGGACCGCCACTCCGGGCCGGTTCCGCGCAGAACCGCCCCCCAACGTACGGGAGGTCCGTCAGCCTTGCTCCAGTTGCCCGTCGATCCGGCCGTTCACCTCGCGCTGAACCCGCTGGACGCGTCCTCACTGCTCGCCGCGTTCGGCGCGCTCGGCATCGCCGTGGTGCTGTTCGCTGAGACCGGCCTCCTGGTCGGCTTCTTCCTGCCCGGCGACTCGCTGCTGTTCACCGCCGGCCTGCTGTGCGTGCCCGGCGCCACCAAGGGGCCGCAGCTGGAACTCTGGCAGGTGCTGCCCGCCGCCCTGGTCGGGGCGCTGGTCGGAGCCCAGGTCGGCTACCTGATCGGCCGGCGCGGCGGACGGGCGCTGCTGCGCCGCACGAAACGGCGGAGCCTGCTGGACGGCGTCGTACGGGCCGAGGAACTGCTGGCCAAGTACGGGCACGGCAAGGCGATCGTGCTCGCCCGCTTCATCCCGGTAGTCCGAACGGTGCTCAATCCGCTCTGCGGCGTGCTCGACGTGCCGGTCCGCTCGTTCACCGTCTGGCAGGTCGCCGGAGGCGCGGTCTGGACGGTCGGCGTGGTCCTCGCCGGGTACGGGCTCGGCGCGTCGGTACCGGGGATCGACCAGTATCTGCTGCCGATCATCGGTCTGGTAGTAGTTGTCTCCGTGCTCCCCATTGTTCTCGAACTGTTCCGCGCCCGTAAGGCGCCCCGTCACGGAGGTGACATGTGACGCCCTCCCGAGCCCTGGCCGTCTACGACGGCAGCGGTATCGACGGCAGCCTCTACACCCGCATCAACGGGTGGGCGCAGTCGGCCCCGCACTGGCTGGACGACCTGATCAAGGTCTGGTCCGCGATCGGTCTCGGACTGTTCGCGCTCTTCATGCTCTGGGCATGGTGGCGGGCGCGCGGCGCCGACGCGGCGGTGATGGCCAAGGTGCTGGCCTCGCCGGTGATCGTGGTCATCGCGTACAGCGTCAACTCGGTGCTCAAGAGCATGGTCGAGGAGATCCGGCCCTGCGCCCAGATCCCCGGCAGCGTCTCCCTGGAGACCTGCCCGGGCACCGGCGACTGGTCCTTCCCCAGCAACCACTCGGTGATCGCCTTCGCCGCCGCGGCCTCGCTCTGGTTCGTCAACCGGCGGCTCGGCTGGATCGCCGGACTCTTCGCGGTGCTGATGGCCGCCTCCCGGGTCTGGGTCGGCGTGCACTACCCGCACGACGTGGCGGTGGGCGCGCTCGTCGGCCTGCTGGTCGCGGTGGTGCTGGCGCCGCTCGCCGGGCGCTGCGGGCCGCTGGTCGACCGGATGCGCTCCGGCGCGCTGCGGCCACTGCTCGGGCCGGGGGAGCAGCCGGTGGCCGCGCACGGCTACGCGCCGTACGGGGCGCAGCGGCACTGATCCCGCGGATCTTTTCGATTGCGCAGAACCCGCAGATTCCGCTGATCCCGTCGATTCCTCGGCCCTTGTCCGGCCGGGGTGGCGGGTAGAGCATGTGAGCCGGGCGTGGGGCCTCCTCCGGAGGCGCCCGCCCGGCTCAGTCGTGCCCGGGGCGCGAGGGGCGCCGCGGGGCGTGCCAGCGGAGGGAGTGCCGAATGCCGTACAGACTCGACATCACGCAGGGGGACTGGCCCGGCGACCTGCTGCGCAAGGGCGTCGAGGGCCTGCTCGCGGAGGCCATGGTGCTCACCCTCGCCACGGCCGGCCACGAACACGGGCCGCACGCCAACCTGGCCTTCTTCGCGTACGACGACGACCTCGTCCTCTACTTCGTCAGCGAGCGCTCCACCCGGCACAGCCACCACCTGGCCGAGGAGGCCCGGGCCGCGGCCACCGTCTTCCTGCCGCCGCCCGCCTTCGGCGAACAGCTGCGCGGACTACAGCTGACCGGCAGCGCGAGCGAGGCCTGGGGCCGGCAGGCGCAGGCGGCGCTGGCCGCGTACCAGGGGCGCTACCCGGGCTTCGCGCAGGACGAGGACGTCCGGCGCCAGTTCCTCACCGGGGGCGGGGCGGCGGCGCTGTACCGGTTCCAGGTGGAGGAGCTGACGGCGGTCGACGAGCCCAACTTCGGGCGGCGGAACTACCTGCGGGCGCGGGTGGCGCGGTCCTAGGGTCCGGGGCTCGGCCGCCCCGGCCGCCCTGGACGAACCCGTCATGTTGGCTATACAACTTTCCAAGTGGTTCATTCACGGGACGGCGATCCGACGCCCCCCGGACACCTGGAAGCACGAGCGTGGCCGCATGAGAGTCATCGTCGTAGGAGCAGGCGTGCTCGGCACCATGCACGCCTGGCAGGCCGTCCAGCGCGGCCACGAGGTCGTCCACCTGGAGCGCGAAGCCGAGGCGCGTGGCGCCTCGGTGCGCAACTTCGGCCTGGTCTGGGTCAGCGGCCGGGCACAGGGCGAGGAACTGGACACCGCGCTGCGCGCCCGCGAACTGTGGGAAGGCATCGGCGCCCGCGTCCCGGACCTCGGCTTCCGGGCCAACAGCTCACTCACCGCGATCCGCACCGAAGCCGAACTCGCCGTCGCCGAACAGGCCCTCACCCTGCCCGACGCCGCCGCCCGCGGCTACCGGCTGCTCGACGCCGAGCAGACCCGGGCCGCCGACCCCGCCCTGCGCGGCACACTCCTCGGCGCCCTGCGGTGCGAACGCGACGCCGCCGTCGAGCCCCGCACCGCCCAGCCCGCGCTGCGTGCCGCCCTGGCGGCCAGCGGCCGCTACACCTACCTGCCCGGGCGCGAGGTCCGCGACGTGATCGGCGAGAACGCCGTCCGCGACGACCACGGCGACACCCACACCGGCGACCTCGTCGTCCTCTGCACCGGCGCCTGGCTCGGCGGCCTCGTCCGCGAACTCGCCCCCGCCCTGCCCGTCCGCCGCGTACGGCTGCAGATGATGCAGACCGACCCGCTCGGTGAAACCCTCACCAGCTCCGTCGCCGACGGCGACAGCTTCCGCTACTACCCCGCCTTCGCCGGCACCGCCCTCGACCGGATGCGTGAGGCGCAGCCACAGTCCGCCACCGCGGCCGAGCACAAGATGCAGCTGCTGATGGTCCAGCGACGCGACGGCGGCCTCACCATCGGCGACACCCACGAATACGACCACCCCTTCGGCTTCGACGTGGTCGAGGACCCGTACGACCACCTCGCCGGCGTCGCCGAGGAACTCCTCGGCCGCCCGCTGCCGCGGATCCGCCGCCGCTGGGCCGGCGTCTACGCCCAGTGCGTCGACACCACCCGGGTCGTCCACCGTGAGCGCGTGCGCGACGGCGTCTGGCTGGTCACCGGACCGGGCGGCCGCGGCATGACCTGCTCACCGGCCATCGCCGAGACCACCGCCGAACTCGCCAACCTGTAAGGGAAGTTGCCGTGACAACCGACATCCGACTGGTCGTACTCGACATGGCCGGCACCACCGTCGCCGACGACGGCCTGGTCGAACGGGCCTTCACCGCCGCCGCTGCCGTACTCGGCGTCGACGCCGGCAGCCCGGACTTCGACCCGATGCTGGCCCACGTCCGCGCCACCATGGGCGAGTCCAAGATCTCCGTCTTCCGGCACCTCTTCGGCGAGGAGGAGAAGGCCCAGCGGGCCAACACCGCCTTCGAAGCCGCGTACCACGACCTGGTCGACGCCGGCCACTGCGCCGCCCTGCCCGGCGCCGCCGAGGCCATCGCCGAACTCCGCGCCCAGGGCCGCAAGGTGGTCCTCACCACCGGCTTCTCCCGCGCCACCCAGGACCGCATCCTCGACGCCCTCGGCTGGCAGACCGTCGCCGACCTCACCCTCTGCCCCGCCGAAGCCGGCCGCGGCCGCCCCTACCCCGACCTCGCGCTCACCGCGCTGCTTCGCACGGGCACCGACTCGGTGCGGCAGATCGCCGTCGCAGGGGACACCGGCTACGACATGCTGACCGGGGTGCGGGCGGGCGCGTCGGTGGTCGCCGGCGTCCTCACCGGCGCCCACGACGAGGCCCGGCTGCGCGCCGACGGCGCGACCCACGTACTCGGATCCGTCGCGGAACTGCCGGCGCTGCTGGGCTGACGGGCCGGCGGGCTCCTGGCGGAACCTCGGAGCAGGAAGTCGGGCCGGCCGACTTCCTGCTCCTACCGACTTCCTGCTCCTACCGACTTCCTGCTCCTACCTCGGGGACGCTGGCCCGGCGACAGGGCGGCTCCGCTGCCGGGCCGCCTGGACACCGATGTAACCGACCCCGGCCATCAGCACCGCGTTCAGACCGGCGGCGATCGCCAGATCCCTCGACAGGCTGAGGTCCACCGGGCGGTGCACCGCCGCCCGGCCTCCCGGGTCGTAACGGACGGCCACCCGGTCACCGACGGCGAGCGAGCGCAGATCCAGGATCAACTCGCCGAGCGGCACCCCGTCCTCGCCCGCCACCTCGTACGTCGAACTCGGACGCTTGCCCTCCGGATGGTCCCGCGCCGCCGTCACCAGGGCGGTGGTGTCCACGCCCGACAGCCCCAGGATCACGTCGTCCCGGGCGAGCGACACCGCCCCGGTCGTGAGCCCGCCCAGGACGACGGCGAAGAACGCCACGAAGCACCCGAACAACCGCCCCGCCTGCCGGACGACGCCCACCGTCCACCCGGCCACCAGCACCACCCCGAGCACGAAGGCGGCGAACCCCCCGAGGTACGTACCCACGAGCACCAGCCCCACGGACCCGACCGGCACGGCCGACACCAGCCCGACCGTCCGTCGGTGCTCCCTGACCCCGCCCATGGCACCCCCGTCGTACACCCGATCGAAGGGGAAGGCTACGCCGCGACCGTGAGCTCCCCCCGACCGGGAGCCTCAGTCGGGCGGGATCGGGAGTTCCTCGCCGGCGAGGACGAGGTACGCGTGAATCGTCGCCAGATGGGCGTGCTTCTCCGCTTCAGCGGCCGGGGCCCCGGACCTCCGGGGCGCGACGGCCTCGGCGATGTCGAAGAACGGTCACTTCGGCGGACCATCCGGCAGGTCGGCCCGGAGCGAGGTCCGGCGGAGGTGCTCGACCATCAGCCGGGACCGCGAGGCCGCGTGCGCGTTGCGTCCTGCCGGGTTGGTCCACCTGATGGCGGCCAGGCGGTCGATCATCGCCGTGCTCACGCCGTGTCGGCCCTTTCGCCCCGGGTCAGCCGTGGTCAGTCGACTGGTTGCTGCGATCCGCCAGTGCGTTGAGTTCGGCCCACTTGCGCGCGTCCAGCGAGTCGAGGGCTTCGTCGGACAGCTCGATGACGGGGGTCGGAGACAGGTGTATGCGCCAGTTGCCGCGCGGCACCATGATCATGCCGAAGTCGATGAAGCCGTTGGCGAAGGAGAACCCGGCGCCACCGCGTTCGAAGAGGCGGAGCAGGGGCTCGAACGGGTCCGGTAGCGGGCGCAGTCGCACCCCGGGCGTGCTGGTCAGGGCGGCCCACTGGACGGCCGCCGAGCCGCCGTCCATGGCGTACGAGGAGCCGCAGGCATCGTCGATGAAGTCCTCGATATCCGCGATCACCGCAGGGTCGGCACGGACGCTGGGGTCCACGATTTCCGCGAGGTCGAGGAAGGGCCACTTCTGGGTTTCTCCGTAGGATTCGAGCCAGAGCGCGGCCCGCCGGAAGTACTCCTTCATCAGCGCGGCGCGTGAGAAGGATTTTTCGTGGGCCTCGCCGGGCGACTTCCAGTTGACGGCTTTGAGGCGGTCGATCATCGACTGCACGGCGTCGGGACTCACTTGAGGTTGTAACCTTTCGCGCGAAGACGGGATTTGATCGCGTCCACCAGGACATCGAGGTTCGAGAGGTCGTCGGCGATCGGAATGGGTGGAACCTCGATTCCGAATTGCTTCCAGGCCTTGAGTGAACTGAGCACGCCGTCGGTCGTGAAGTCGAGCGTATCAAAGCTGCGGGGAGCCAGGACGTGGGCGCTGGGGTGTTCAGGGTGGACCACCGGTTCCGCGCCGTTTTGCCAGGCCTCCGGATGGCTGGACAGATATGGGAGATCCGCCTCGAAGAGCTTGGCCTCCACGTACTCATGAGCGATGACAGCACGCAGGATGTCGACGTCGGCGGGCTTGTGGAAGCCCTTCACCGCGGCGTTCCAGCGTCGTGCGATCTCCCAGTCCGGTTCGAAATGAACGTCTTTCATGATGTTTTCTTCGCCGGGACCGACGGGGACGTCGTGGCGTTTCAGCATGAGATTGTTCTTCGCGGTGTCGACGATTCGGGGATCGACGCCGGTTTCCTTGGCCACCTCAATGACGTCGTCGGTTCTTCCGCGGTATTCCTCGTAGAGCTTCACGGCGCGGGGGTCTATGCCCGAGCCTCCCCGGTCGACCACGTACGGCGCTCCGGATTCGGATATCCACGGTTCGGGAGCGGCCCCTTCCCTGCCCGGGAATCCGTTCGCCTCGGCCCCGGAGAAGCCGGGGCGGCGCTTCGGGGTGCTGCTCCCTGGTGCGGCCGCGCCGCCGACGGCGCCGAGGACGAGGTCCAGCGGCATGACGGGGCCGGTCTGGAAGGCGGCGTCGTAGCCGTAGGTGAGGCCGGCGCCGGTGACCATGCGGCCGGGGAGGGAGTCGGCGGCGTTCGCGACCTTGGCCAGGCCGGCCAGGGCGACGGAGGCGCTCTCGGCCCGCTCGGCGGCATTGGCGACGACGCGCCCACCAGCGCCGAGTCCGCCGCCGGCGCCGCCCATGATGCCGCCGGTCTCGGCGGAGTCGACGGCTTCCTTGAGGCTGAACCCGCCGTCGTCGAAGGACATCCGGATCGGCTGGGCGACGGCGACGTCGACGGTGATCGCCTCGACGGCGCCGAAGGCCGCACCGACCAGGACGGTGGCGGCGATGGTGGCGATGGTCTCGGAGACGGTGACGCCGAGGGTCGCGGCGGCGGCGACGATGCTCGCGGCCGCGGTGCCGGCGGCGGCTTCGGAGAGGCCGGCGGTGAAGAAGGCGAGGGCGGTGCCGACGACGAGGGTGCCGCCGACGATCGCGGCCTCCTCCTCCAGTTTCTTGATCGCCTTGTCGACTTCGGTGGCGAAGTCCCGCAGTGCCTTGGCGAGGCTGCGGCAGGCGCTGGCGGTGTCGGGCAGCCAGCCCTTGCCCTGGCCGCCGTAGTAGTTGCCCCAGAACTTGCCGAAGGCGTCGATCGCGGGCCCGTGGTTGTTGGCGACGATGGCGGCGGCGGCCTGGTTGGTCGGCGCGGTGACGTTGTCGATGGCGGTGGCCATCGCGTCCCAGGCGTCGGCGACCTTGCGGAGCTTGTCCGGGTCGGCGTCGGGCCACCACATGCCGGTGAGCTTCCGGACGGCCTTGGCGACCGTGGACTCACCCACGCGCCACCCCCTCCGGGGCGGGGCGGCCGGTCATGCCGTCAGGTCCTTACGGGCCTGGTTGTCGGCGCCGGTGTGGTTGTCGGCGTGGGCGTCGAGCCCCTCGGCGATGCTGGCGAGGCCCTTGACCAGGACGTCGAGCCCGGTGAGCACCTTGTCGTGCGGGCCGTTGTAGGCCTGGGCGAATTCGTTGCCCTGCTTGTCGCCGCCCCACGGGCTGCCCGCCTCGGTGAGGCTCCGTTTGAGCGTGTCGAGGGCTTCCTTGAGCGCCTTGCTCTGGTTCTCGAAGGTCGGCGCGGCCGCCTTCAGATCCCCCGGCCGGATCTTGAAAGTCGGCCCGCCGGCTTTCGCCCCGTCATCCGCCATGGTGTCTCCCCCGTTTGCGTCGCCCGTTTGTGCCGCCCGTTTGACCTGCGAAGACGGAGAGGGCCGACCGGGGTGGGCGGGTTTCGGATGGTTCGTGTGACGAGGGTCACATTGCCGGGGCCGGGGGAAGTCTTGACCAGGTGTTGGGGCCCTTGGTCGTCACCCGGTGGGCCGGTGCGGAGTCCGGCGGGGTCGGCTGCCGAAGCGGGCGAACCACAGGAGGAGCGCCGCGATGCCGGCGTTGAGCCCGATCACCGACCACAGGGAGGCTGTGGAGCCGGCCTCGCCGGGGAGTTTGGGGGCGACCCGTCCGGACGGGTCGACCCGGACGGTGACGGTGTCGCCGGGTTTGAAGCGTTCGGAGTTCTGGGCCAGTGGGCCGCCGGGGACGGTGGCGCCGTCCGCCGATGTGAGGGTGTAGGTCCAGCTCGTCGAACCGCGGGACGACCTGTCGGCCTTCTCGGACGTCACCACGGCGTTCACCTCGCGGCCGGAGGACAGTACGAGGTTCTGCCAGGCGTCCCCGCTAGCGGCGGTGGCCATGATGACGGCCAGGGTCACCAGGGCCAGCGCGCCGCCGGTGTCCTTGTAGCCGGGATCGCTTGAGGGCCCCCGGAGCTTCACCAGTCCCGTGCCCGCCACCACGACGTACAGGACCACCAGGCCGACGACGAGGAGGGTGCCGACGTAGGCGCCCGCGAGGACGATGCCGACGAACAGGCAGGTCAGGGTGGCGATGAGGGCGCTGGTGCGGCCGAGCCACGGGCGGGCGGTGGCCGTGGGCCGGTCGGGGCGGGTGGTCGTCATCCGAAGGCCTTGCGGATGGTGTCCCACTGGTCGGGCGGCAGGGTGTCGAGGCTTTCGTCGCGGGGCGGGTGGAAGGCGATGCCGCGGAAGGCGGTGGTGAGCAGGGGCAGCCATTCGTCCCAGTGGTCGATGTCCTCGGTGGTGAAGACGGCGGCGACCACGTGGGGGCTCCACGGGTGGGGGAGCAGCAGTTCGAGCTGGCGCACCGTGCTGACCGTGGACGCCGGCACGCCCCACACCGCGCCGGGTACCGGGACGGCGAGGTCGCGGGCGGCGAGGGCGGCGCGGCCGACGGGCAGGTCGACCACGCCGACGTCGGCGTCCGGCCAGGCCTCGGCCAGTTGCTCGGCGACGCGGGCGGGGTAGTCGCCGGGCGTGCCCGGCTCCTGGGGGCGGAGGAAGACGGTGAGCATGCCGTGGATGGGTTCGCCGTCCTCGGCTCGGACCAGGCAGCTGGACACGTGGACGGCGCCCTCGCGCAGCTGGGCCTGCAGGGCGGTCTCGGCGGCGATGACGGCGCTGAGCTTCTGTTCGGGGGCGGTGTCGGGGTAGAGGGCGTCGAGGCTCTCTGCCGCGCGGGCCATCCGGTCGCCGAGGTCCTCGTCGAGGTCGACGGGGGTGAAGCCGTCGGGGAGGGTCAGCCACAGCGGTGGCGCGGACTCAACGGCCATAGCCGGCCGCCCATCCGGTCACGCCGAGCAGGTTGCCGACAGTGGACACGGTGCCGACGACGAGGTTGGCCTTGCCGCCGCCTGCGGCGAGGCCGCCGGAGCCGAGGATGTTGTTGGCGCCGGTGGTGTAGTTGACCGCGCTGGTCAGGCCGTTGCTCGGGTTGTCCTGGGTGAGGGCGTACGCGGTGGGGGCGTTGAGGCCGACGGTGGTGGCGGCTTGGACGCCGTCGGAGACGTCCATCGCGGTGGATTTGGAGAGCCCGAGCTTGATGGCCGGCTTCTCGATCGCCGTGGTGAAGATCGGGTTGGCCGGGTCGACCCCGCGGGAGGCCGCCCGGACCTCCTTCGCCCCGGCGGTGACCACACCGCGCACGCCCGAACCGGCGGTGCGGGCGGTCCGGGCGGCGGTCACGCCCTTGGCGGCGACGCCCACGCCGGGGATCGCGCCGAGGACGTCGCCGCCCAGGGTCAGCCAGTTGCCGAGGTTCTTCTGCGGCGGCCACAGTTGGCCCTTGGCGGCGTACTGGGTGGCGTGCGCGCCGGCGGCGGCGGCGCTCAGCAGGATGGCGGGGAGGGCGAAGGCGGGGAAGAAGATCGCCGCGACGCCGCAGACGCCGGCCGCGACCGTCAGCATGTCGGCGCCGTGGTTCTTCAGCCAGTTTCCGACCTTGCTGAGCCAGCCCGGCTCCGGTGGGGCCTTGCTGTCGGCGGCTTTGCGGATGGCGTCGGCCGTCTTGTGGGCGTCCGACTTGTGGTTCTCGGCGAGTTCGTGGGCCTGGTTCTGGAGCCCGGTGAGGTCGGCGGCGGCACTGTCGACCAGTGCGGCGGCCGCGTCGAGGTGGCCCTTCGCCTTGTTGTAGCGCTGTTCGGCGGCGGCGAGGGAGGCGTCGTCGGGGAAGTTCTGGCCGGCCAGTTTGAGGTCGGGGGCGGCGGCCGCGGTGGCGTGGGCCTGTTCGGCGTCCGCCTTGCGCTGCTTGGCGGTGACGGCCGCGTGCGCCAACTCGACGGCTTTGGGCTGGTGTTCGGTCAGCGCCTTGTACCAGATGTCGAGTGACTGGTAGGCGGCGGTGATGGAGTCGGCGGCGTCCTGCAGGTAGGTGGGGAGCTTGCCGAACTGGTCGGAGAAGGCCTTGGCCGCGTCGCCGGTCCACTGGCCCTGGTTGGCGGAGAGCTGGGACAGCGTGGTGTGGACGCCGGTCAGGTGCTGGCCGACCCGGCGCAGGCTTCCGCTGAGGGCGGTGACGGCGGCGGAGTCGCCGGGGGCGGGGTTGAAGCCGAGGCCGGACCAGTCGGGTGCGGGCGTGGGGTCGGTCACGACTGGCCTGCCGGGGTGAGGGCCTTGGTGATGCTCTGCTCGGTGCCGTCGTAGCTCTGCTGCACCTTGTCCAGTCCGTCGTCGAGGATCTTGACGCACTCGCGGACCTTCTTCAGGCCGTACCCCCACTTCTCCTTGAAGTGCCCGCAGGCCTCGTCCAGGAAGTCATAGCCGGTCCCGCTGTGGCTGGCCGCTTCGAATGCCTTGAGGCCCTGGTCGAGTTCGT
The DNA here is from genome assembly GCF_055664045.1 of Kitasatospora sp. NPDC023385. Lineage (NCBI taxonomy): Bacteria > Bacillati > Actinomycetota > Actinomycetes > Kitasatosporales > Streptomycetaceae > Kitasatospora > Kitasatospora sp. NPDC023385. The sequence goes on from NZ_JBVOOL010000007.1 coordinate 220,178, forward strand.
CGCCACAGCCTTTGAGGTCCTGGGCCAACTTGGCGAGGAATTCGGTGCTGACCGTGAAGTCGGCCACATTTGCCCCCGATGTGTCGATTGTCGAACCGTCGAACCGGGTGAGCATAACCTTCGCCGGCGCGCGGGTGATCAGCCGCTGAACGTCCAAGTGCCCTTTGTTACGGGACTTTTACGGGGAGCCGACGGCGTCTTGACGCTCGGCAGCCGCGCTTCGCCGCGCTTCGCCGGGTTTCGGGAGGTACGGGGGGTACGGGATTTACGGGCGGTGCGCGCAGGACGGGCGGTACGAGAGGGGCCTGCGGTGCGGCCGGCGGCGGCCGCCGGCGGTCAGTGGCTGTTCCTGAGGTTGAGCACGACCACCCCGACGATCACCAGCGCGATGCCCACCCACTGCAGCCGCCCGAGCGACTCCCCGAAGGCGACCACGCCGATCCCGGCGACCGCCGCCGTCCCGGCCCCCGACCAGACCGCGTACGCGACCGAGACCGGGATGTGCTTGAGCGCGCGGCCGAGCAGCAGGAAGGAGAGCGCGTAGCCGATGCCGACTCCCAGGCTCGGCCAGAGGCGGGTGAACCCCTCGGTGAGCTTGAGGCAGCTGGTGGCGCAGACCTCACTCAGGATGGCGAGGGCGAGCAGGACGTAGGGCATGTCAGGGACGAACCGACGGGGCGGCGGTGATCTTCCCGAGCAGTGCGAGGTCGGCCTGTTCCAGGCTGGCGAGCAGCGTGATCCGGTCGCCGTCCGGCATCGGCGTCGCGGTGGACGGTACGGCGAGCACGGCGCAGCCGGCCGCGGCGGCGGAGGTGACCCCGGTCGGGGTGTCCTCGACGGCGACGCAGACGGCCGGGTCGAGGCCGAGGCGCTCGGCGGCGGCGAGGTACGGGTCGGGCGCGGGCTTGGTGCGCTCGGTGTCCTCGGCGGCCAGGGTGACGGCGAACCAGTCCCGGCCGATGACGGACAGGACGAGGTCGACCACCCGGCGCGGGGAGGCGGAGACCAGTGCGGTGGGCACCCGGGCGTCCCGCAGCGCGGCCAGCAGGGCGAGCGCGCCGGGGCGCGGCACCGTCTCGGCGGCGACCTTGCCGGCGAAGGAGTCGCCCAGCCGGGCGGCGAGTTCGGCCTCGCTGAGGGCGGTGCCGCTGACCCGGTGCAGGTGGGCGGCGGTGTGCTCGACGGCCTGGCCCAGCACCTCGGGGGCGTCCTGGTCGGTGAGCGGGTGGCGGAGTTCCTCGGCGAGTTCGGCGGCGGCCTGCCACCACAGCTGCTCGGTGTCGACCAGCGTGCCGTCCATGTCGAAGAGGACGGCGGCGGGCAGGGCGTCGGCGGGCAGGACGGCAGTGGCCGGCACGGATTCGGGCATGGCGGATTCAGGCATGGCGGTACCTTCGGTGGTTCTCAGGGGCGGGGCAGGGACGTGCAAGGCTCTCAGGCCGGCCGCCGGTCCACCAGTACGGGGCGTTCCGGCAGGGTGAGCCCGGCGTGCGAGCCGACCGGCAGTGCGGCGGTGGCCTCGGTGGGCAGGTCGGCCTTGACCTCGGTGCCGTCCTGGAGGCGGGCGGTGATCCGGGTGACGGCGCCCAGGAAGGACGCGGAGACGACGAGCGCGGGCCCGTTCCGGTCCGGGGTCAGGGTGACGTTCTCGGGGCGGACCAGCACGTGCAGCTCGCCGTCGGCCGGGATCTCGCCGTCCACGGTGTGGCGGCGGCCGAGCACCTCGACGCCGTCGGAGGTGCGGGTGCACGGGATGCGGCTCATGGTGCCGACGAACTCGGCGACGAAGGCGGTGGTCGGCCGGCCGTACAGCTCGGACGGGGTGGCGCACTGCTCCAGGCGGCCGGCGCGCAGCACCGCGACCCGGTCGGCCATGGACAGCGCCTCCTCCTGGTCGTGGGTGACGAACAGGGTGGTGATGCCCAACTCCTGCTGCAGGCGCCGGATCTCCTCGCGCAGCTGCAGCCGGACCTTGGCGTCCAGCGCGGACAGCGGCTCGTCGAGCAGGAGGACGCGCGGCTGCAGGGCGAGTGCGCGGGCGAGGGCGATGCGCTGCTGCTGGCCGCCGGACATCTGGTGCGGGTAGTGCTCGGCGCGGTGCGGCAGGCCGACCAGTTCCAGCAGTTCCTGGGCGCGCTTGCGGCGTTCGGTCTTGCCGGCGCGGCGCATCCGCAGGCCGAAGGCGACGTTGTCCAGTGCGGTCAGGTGCGGGAAGAGGCTGTACGACTGGAACACCATGCCCGCGTCGCGCTTGTGCGCGGGGATGGCGGTGATGTCCCGGCCGTCGACCAGGACCTCGCCGGAGTCGTGCTGTTCGAAGCCGGCCAGGATGCGCAGCGCGGTGGTCTTGCCGCAGCCGGACGGGCCGAGCAGGGCGAGCAGTTCGCCCGGGTGGACGGTCAGGTCCAGGCCGTCGAGGGCGGTGGTGGTGCCGAACGAGCGGCGCAGCGAGCGGAACTCGACGGTGGCGCTGCCGGGGGCGAGCGCGACGCCGGTGACGGGGGCGGGGGCCGTGGTCATGGCAGGTGACTCCTGGAAAGCGTGGGGTGGTTCAGGACCGTTCGGGCGGTGCGCTCAGGAGCGCGTGGCCTTGCGGCCGCGGCCGACGGCGGACATCAGCAGCAGGACGAGCCAGACGATCAGCAGGCTGAGCATCGAGACCGCGACGGACATCTGGCCGTCGCTCTTGCCGTTGGAGTTGATCCACACCGAGAAGGGGGAGAAGCCGAGGATGGAGGCGGTGGTGAACTCGCCGAGCACCAGGGCGACGGTGAGCACGGCCGCGTTCAGCAGGGCGCTGCGCAGGTTCGGCAGGACGACGGTGAACACGGCGCGCAGCCAGCCGGCGCCGCAGTTGCGGGCGGCCTCGACCAGGGTGGCGACGTCCACGCCGCGCAGTCCGGCGTCGATCGCCCGGTAGGCGAACGGCAGCGCCATCAGCACGTACGCGATGACCAGGACGATCGGGAAGGACGGGTCCTGGATCGCCACGATGGTCTGGAACAGCGGGGTGTCCTGGAGGTAGTCCGGGCCCCAGCGCAGCACGCCGATGATGCCGGTGGTGAGCGCGACGACCGGGACGACCAGCGGCATCGAGCACATCACCTCGATCACCGGGCGCAGCTTCGGAGCGCCGAGCCGGGCGGCGAGCATCGCCGGGACGAGCAGGAGCAGCAGCACCGCGACGGTGACGCCGGCCAGTTCGAGGCTGAGCACCAGGCTGTCGGTGAAGCCGGGGGCGTTCAGCAGCTCGGTGTAGGCGCGGAAGGTGGTGCCGCCCTTGTTGTCGTCGATGCTGAACCACAGCGAGGCGGCCATCGGCACGGCGAAGTAGACGCCGCAGAGCAGCAGGACCAGGCCGCGGCCGAGGCGGATGCGTTCGATCAGGCGAGCCACTTGGCACTCCGGCGCTGAAGGGGCAGGTACACGGCCATCACCAGGCAGGCGACCACGATCATGTCGAGGCCGAGGGCGAGGGCGAGGTTGCCCTGGCCGACCAGGACGTTGCCGGACAGCGCGTCGCCGATCTGCATCGAGATCAGCGGCACCGAACTGCCCACCATCGCCTCGGCGGTGGCGTACGCGGCGAAGGAGGCGCCGAACAGCAGCACGAACCCGCCGAGCAACGAGGGCAGCAGGACGGGCAGCGCGACGTGCCGCCAGTACTGCGGCGCGGTGGCGCCGTTGTTGTAGGCGGCCTCGCGCCACTGGACGCGCAGGCCCTCCAGGGCGGGGGTGATGGTGATGACCATCAGCGGGACCAGGAAGTACAGGTAGACCACCGAGAGGCCGGAGAAGGTGTAGAGGTTCCAGCCGTGCTTGGTGAGGCCGAGCTGCTTGGTGACCTCGCCGGAGTTGCCGAGGGTGGCGACGAACATGAAGGCCAGCGGGACGCCGCCGAAGTTGGCGAGCACGCCGGAGGCCGACATCACCGCGTCGCGGAACATCCGGAACCGGGAGGTCGCCACGGCCTGGGCCAGCGGCAGGCCGACGACGGTGGCGATCAGCGCGGTCAGCAGCGAGAGCTTCACGCTGCCCCACAGGGCGGTCCAGTAGGCGCCCTGGAGGGAGCCGGTGAGGTTGGCGGTGGTGAAGGTGCCGCCGCCGTCGGGCGCGTCCGAGGAGGTGGTGAACGCGCCGATGGCGATCGCGACGGCCGGCAGGCCGAAGCCGAGGACGAAGAACAGCAGCAGGGGGAGGGCAGCGAGCCAGGCGCGGCCGCCGCCGGTCCGGCGCCTGCCGGGGCGGGGGGCCTTGGCGGCCGACGCGGTGGCGGTGGCGGTGGAGGAGGGGGTGGCGGCCGGGGCCGTGACGGGGGTTGCGGGGCCGGGGGCGCCCCCGCCGCGCTGGGCGGCGGAGGCGGTGGCCGGCACCGGGGTGGGAGCCGTGGTCATCTCAGGTCAGCCCGCGATCGCCTTGGCCCAGTTCTCGGTCACGGTCTTCTTGGCCGCGTCCGTCTGCTCCTGGGTCGGGAAGGTGGTGAAGGGCTTCTCGACGGTCGGGAGCTTGGCGGCGGCCGCCGCGTCCAGGGTGCCCGCGGCCTTCAGGGTGTCGAACAGGGCCGGGGTGGCGTAGCCGCCGAGGAAGCCGTTCTGGCCCTGGGCGCTGTAGAGGTACTCCTCCCACAGGCGCGCGGCGGCCGGGTGCGGGGCGTCCTTGGTGACCGCCTGGTTGTAGTACTGGGCGTAGGAGCCGTCCGAGGGGATGGCCACCTGCCAGTCGATGCCCTTGTCCCTGAACTTGTCGGCGTAGCCGGCGTTCAGGTACGACCAGTCGATGCTGATCGGGGTCTCGCCCTTCTCGATGGTCGCCGGGGTGACCTCGACCGGGTTGAAGTTGCCGGCCTGCTTGACCTTGCCGAAGAAGTCGATGCCGGGCTGGATGCTGTCCAGCGAACCGCCGTTGGCGAGCGCGGCCGCGTAGACGGCGCCGAAGGCGGCACCGGCCTTGGTCGGGTTGCCGTTGAGGGCGACCATGCCCTTGTAGTCGGGCTTCAGCAGGTCGGCGAAGGTCTTCGGACAGGCGGACACCTTCTTGGCGTCGCAGCCGATCGACATGTAGCCGCCGTAGTCGTTGTAGCTCAGGCCGTTCGGGTCCTTCATGGTGGCCGGGATCCTGTCGAAGTCGGTCACCTTGTACGGGGCCAGCAGGCCCTGCTTGCCCGCGCTGATCGCGAACGCGGAGCCGAGGTCGACGACGTCGGGGGCGCGGTCCTGGCCCTTGCGGGAGGTGACCGCGTTGATCTCGTCCTGGCTGGAACCGTCCGGGTTCTCGTCCTCGATCTCGATGCCGTACTTGGCCTTGAAGTCGTCCATCAGCTTGCCGTAGTTCGCCCAGTCGCGCGGCAGCGTGATGACGTGCAGCTTGCCTTCCTTCTTCGCGGCGGCGACCAGGCCGTCCATGCCGCCGAAGTCGGCGACGGAGGTGGCGGTCCTGGCGTTCTTCCCGCCCGCGGCGTCGCCGGACTTCGTGGAGGAGCCGGCGGAGCCGCAGGCGGTGAGGGAGAGCGCGGCGGCGGTCAGAACGGCCGCGAAGGCGGCGGAACGGGCGCGGTGCACGGACACGGGTCAGTCTCCTGAGAAGGGGGAACTGCGAGTGGGCGTCTCGATCGGGGGATCTGGCGAGTGGCGGTCCGGAGGCGTCCACGCTTCGGTGCCGTCCGGGACAGTTCGGTGCCGTCCGGGACAGTTCGGGACCGTTCGGGACTGTCCGGGACCGTTCGGGACCGGGACAGCCCGGGACCGTCCGAGTTGACTAGCCAACTTCGCTGACGGGGGTAAGTACGCCGGAGTCCGGTGACGGGAAGGTGAACGGACGGCCCAGAACCGGGGTCGGCTGCGGGAACGGTCGAATCCGGCCATCGGAGCGTGATCCGTTCGGTGCGATGCTTCGAGGACGCGGCGGGATAGGGTCGGGCAGTCCGCGCCCGCACCGCCGCGCAGGACACCGCCCCAGGAGGGACCTTGACCGACGTGGCAACTGAGCCCCGGCGCCCCGCCGCGACCGACGAGCGCGCCGCCGGCGCGCTCTACCGGAAGGTGGCCGCCGACCTGCGCGAGGCCATCACCACCGGCGCGTACGGCGAGGCCGGCCGGCTGCCCGCCGAGGGCGCGCTGGCCGAGCAGTACGGCGTCTCCCGCGGCACCGTCCGCCAGGCACTCGCCGTCCTGCGCTCCGACGGGCTGGTCACCTCCCGCCGCGGCACCCGCCGGGTGGTGCTCGGCGGCGCGCGGGTGCAGAGCTTCTCCGAACTGCTGAGCTTCACGCACTGGGCCTACTCGATGGGCGAGGAGCCCGGCGGCATCCTGGACTCGCTGGTCCGCCGCCCGGCCGACGCCGCCGAGTGCGAGCAACTGCGCCTGGAGCCGGGCTCCGAGGTGTACGCGACGGTCCGGCTGCGGACGCTGTCCGGCACGCCGGTGATGGTCGAGCGCACCGTCTACCCGCCGAGGGTCGGCGAGATCGTCGCCGAACTGCCCGCGGACGTCGTCTCGCACACCGAGGTGCTGCGCGAGCACGGCATCCTGTTCACCGACGCCGACCACACGATCGACGTGGTCGCGGCCAACGCGGAGGACGCCCGGCTGCTCGGCTGCCGCCGCGGCGGCCCGCTACTGCGCGAACGGCGCCGCACCACCGACCCGACCGGCACGCCGGTGGAGTGGTCCCAGGACCGCTACCTGCCGGGGACGGTGGCGTTCAGCGTGCACAACTCACTGGCCACGTCGGCACTTTCACGACACGCGCGGGAGATGGACTGACTCCCGCCCTCACTCCAGGAGCGAGCAGAGCAGCGGGCGGTAGTGGTCGAAGCCGGGCACCGGCGCGCCGGCCACCTTCGCCTGCTCGTCCCAGCGCCGCACGGCCACCGCGTCGGCGGCGCCCGGGAGCCGCGCGAAGGCGGCGGCCTGCTCGTCGTCCATCGGGCCGCCCTGGACGCCCAGCGCGTACTCGGAGGCGGCGGAGAGCCGCTCCCGGTACCCGGGCTCGACCGCGCACAGGTAGCGCTTGGCGGCCACGTGCAGCCGGACCGGCTCGGTCACCGCCGGACCGAACCAGCGGGCCAGCCAGTCGGCGCCCGAGTCGCTGTGACGGTTGTCCTGACCCTGCATCAGATCCCTTCCGTGGAACGGTCCCTGGAAGTGCCCGACGTCGTGCAGCAGCGCGGCGGCGACCAGGTGGTCCGGTGCCCCCGCCGCCTCGGCCGCGGCGGCGGCCTGCAGCATGTGCTCGGCCATCGTGACCTCCTCGCCCAGGTACTCGCCGGCGCCCTCACCCGCGAACAGCCCGGCGATCGCGTCCAGGGCGGCGGCCCGGCGGTGCAGCACGGCCAGGGTGGACGACAGGGAGTCCAGGTCGGCGTAGCAGCCCTGGAGGTGCCGGCGGCCGTCCTGCCGGAACGCCGTACGGGCGTGCAGGAGGCGGGTGTTGTCGAAGATCAGGCAGTCGCCCGGGTCCAGGCGGAAGGTGAGCTGGAGCTCCGGGCGCAGGGTGATCGCGGCGAACCGGCGGTAGGCGGCGTAGAAGGCCTCCAGGCCGTTCCCGCGCAGGGTGCCGATCGAGCGGTTGTTGAAGCGGACCTCGCGGATCCGGCCCAGCGGGTCGACGTCGATCATCGGGCGGTCGGCGCGCAGCTCGGTGCGGCGGTCGCGGAAGACGAAGGGGACGGGCGTGCGGGTGAGCGTCGCGAAGTCCTCCGGTGACTCCTCGCGCAACTGCGCGGCCGCCTTGAACCCGTCCACCAGCCCGGAGTCCCCGCCCGTCGCCGAGTTCTCCAGGCAGTGCAGCAGCTGGAGCGTCGGCACCGGGTCGCGGTACGGGTTGTCGGTGTGCGGCGCGATGTCCTTGTCCGTGAACGCGAGGTTGTTCGGGTCCGGCTCGATCCGGACGTCGAACAGCTCCCCGTAGTTGGTGACCCGGACGTACCCGAAGCTCTCCGCGACCCGGAGCACCTGCCGCTCCACGACCGGCACCCCGCGCAGCACGGCGAAGCCGCTGCGGCGGACGGCGGCCAGGACCGCCGCCTGCTCGGCGGGGTCGGTGAGGTACGCCTCCCACTGCGCCTCCGGGATGCCGCGGGCGAAGTCCCCCGCCGTCCAGAGCCGCTTGCCCTGCTCGGTGCGCCCGTCGTCGTCGCTCTCCGTGCCGAGCCACTCCGGCTCGTACCGCGACCGGTGCCCGTCCGACCACAGCACCTCCAGGTGCCCGTCGGTCTCCGTGCTCGCCGCGATCGCGAGGTCCTCCGGCAGGTCGTCGACCTGGAACAGCTTCTGCCCGTTGCGCGGATCCCGGCACTCGGCGCACGGGCAGTTGTCGCGCAGCCAGTACGGCGGCAGCTCGGTCATGTCTGGTCCCTCCTCGGCGGGAACCCCTGCGGCTACCCCGCGGTAGCGCCACGCCCGGCGGGCAGCCCGCGCCGCCCCTGCCTTCGGCCGACCGCGAGCGGGCGGCCTCGGCGGCCGGTTCGGCCGAGTAGCCGACGGGCGTGTCCCAGGATCAGCCGTTGGGGTGAGGGGCAGTGGGGCGCGGCGCGTTTCGGGGCGGGGAGGCGGCGGGGCTGCGGCAGTGTCGGAGCGCTTCCCCCCTTCCCCCCGACCGAGAGGCGATCGGCCATGGCCCACTCCTCCTCCAACCCGCCCGCCTCCGGGCACACCGGGCTCAGACGGGAGGTCGGCGTCGCCGGGCTGCTCTGGGCCTCGGTCGGGGCGATCATCGGTTCCGGCTGGCTGTTCGGGGCGCAGAAGGCGGCGGTGGCGGCGGGCCCGGCGGCACTGCTGTCGTGGGGCATCGGCGCGGTGGCGATCATCCTGCTGGCGCTGATCCACGCCGAGTTGGGCGGGCTGTTCCCGGTGGCGGGCGGGACGGCGCGCTACCCGCACTACGCGTTCGGCGGGTTCGCCGGGATGTCGTTCGGCTGGTTCACCTGGCTGCAGGCGGCGACGATCGCGCCGATCGAGGTGCAGGCGATGATCAACTACGCCCAGCACTGGTCCTGGGCGGACGGCCTGCTGAACAAGGACCTGACGCTCACCGGCGCCGGGTTCGTCGTCGCGGCCGCCCTGCTCGGCGTCTTCGTCGCGATCAACTTCCTCGGCGTCCGGCTGCTCGCCCACACCAACAGCGCGGCCACCGTCTGGAAGGTCGCCGTCCCGATCCTGACCATCTTCGCCCTCGGCATCACCGAGTTCCACGGCTCCAACTTCGACGTGCACGGCTTCGCGCCGGACGGCGCCAAGGGCGTGCTCGCCGCGATCAGCACCAGCGGGGTGATCTTCGCCCTGCTCGGCTTCGAGCAGGCCATCCAGTGGGCGGGCGAGAGCCGCAACCCCCGGCGGGACATTCCCCGGGCGGTCCTCGGCTCGGTCGTCATCGGCACGATCGTCTACCTCATGCTCCAGGTGGTGTTCATCGGAGCCCTGCCGCCGAACACCTTCGCCGGGGGCTGGGGCACGCTCGACTACCCCGGGATCAGCGGGCCGTTCGCCGGCCTCGCGACGCTGATCGGGCTGGGCTGGCTGGCCACCGTCCTGTTCATCGACGCGGTGATCTCGCCGGCCGGCACCGGGCTGGTCTACATCACCTCCAGCTCCCGGGTGACGTACGGCCTGAGCCGCAACGGCTACGCCCCGCAGGCTCTCCAGTACACCGACAAGCGCGCGGTGCCGTGGCTCGGTCTGCTGATCGCCTGGGTCGCCGGGGTGCTCTGCTTCCTGCCGTTCCCGAGCTGGCAGCGGCTGGTCGGGTTCATCACCTCGGCCGTGGTGCTGATGTACGCGGGCGCGCCGCTGGCCTTCGGGGTGCTGCGCAAGCGGTTGCCGGGGATGGAGCGCTCGTACCACCTGCCGGGCGGCTCGGTGATCTCGCCGATGGCCTTCGCGGTGGCGAGCCTGGTCATCTACTGGTCCGGCTGGGACACCCTGTGGCGGCTCGGCCTGGCGATCCTGATCGGGTACGCGCTGCTCGGCGGGTACTCGGCGTACGCCGCGTCGAAGGGGGTGCCGAACGCGCCGAGGATGGACTTCAGGGCGGGGCAGTGGCTGCCGGTCTACCTGGTCGGCATCGGCCTGATCTCCTGGCAGGGCACCTTCGGCAAGGGCGCGCGGGGGAACCTGCCGCTGTGGTGGGACATCGGGGTCGTGGTGGTGTTCTCGCTGGTCGTCTACTACTGGGCGATGGCGACCGCCCTGCCGGCGGAGGAGATCGAGCGGAACATCCGAGGCGTCGAGGTGGTGGACGAGGTCGTGCACTGAGCAACGGCCCTGACCTGAGCAGCACTTCGCCCCGTCGAGCAACGGCTCGGCGGGGCGAAGTAGCGCGGTCGTGGTTACTGGCCGGCCGGGGTGGTGGCCGGTGCGCCCGTGCCGCTGCCGCTGCCGGTCGCGGTGCTGCTCGGGTCGGGCTTGGGGGCCGGGTCGGGGATGTCGGCCATCGGCAGGGACTGCTTGGGCGTGCCCTTCAGGGCGTCGTTCATGGCGTCCCGCCAGATCGGGCCCGGGCCGTCGGCGCCGAACACCTCGGTGTGGTAGCTGCCGTTGATGGTGATGTTGCGCATCTCGACGCCGCCGGCCGGGCCACCGAGCCAGACGGCGGTGGCCAGCTGAGGCGTGTAGCCGTTGAACCAGGCGGCCTTCTTGTGGTCCGAGGTGCCGGTCTTGCCGGCGATCTGCCGGTTGTCGTCCAGGTGGAGCGCCGAGCCGGTGCCGCCGTCCTTGGTCACGCCGTTCAGGACGGTGTTCATCGCCCGTGCCGTGTCCTCGGAGAACACCTTCTCGCAGTGGCCGGCCGGTACGGGCACGTCCTTGCCGTCCACGGTGGTGATCCTGCTGATCGCGAGCGGGTCGCAGTGGGTGCCCTCGGCGGCGAAGGTCGCGTAGACGTTCGCCATGGTCAGCGGGCTCATCTCCTCGACGCCCAGCGCCATCGCGGGCACCTCCTCCAGCGGCTTGCCGCTGGCCTTGGCGGTGATGCCGAACTTGTTGGCCATCTGCTTGACCGCGCAGAGGCCGATCTCCTGCTCCATCTGCACGAAGTAGGTGTTGACGGAGAGGGCCATCGCCTGCTTCAGCTGGTACGGGCCCTTCTCGCTCGCGGACTCGTTGGGCACCACCGTCTTGGGCCGGGCGTCGTTGCGCCACGTCCCCTCGCAGGTCTTCACGTTCGGGTACGGCATCGAGTTCGGCGCGTCGTACTGCTGGGTCGGCGGCAGGCCGGCCTCCAGGGCCGCGGCCGCGACGATCGGCTTGAACGTCGAGCCGGGCTGGAAGCCGGTGCCGCCGCCCATCGCCAGGTCGACGTTGAGGTTGACCATGGTCTGGTTCTTCTCCGTCACCAGGCCGTACGGGCGGGTCTGGGCCATCGCCAGGATCTTGCCGGTGCCCGGCTCGACCATGCTCGCGGCGGCGGAGACGGAGTCGGTGACCTTCACGTTGCTGCTCACCGCGTTCTGGGCGGCGGCCTGCCTGTCCGGGTCCAGCGTGGTGTAGATGTTCAGGCCGCCCTTGTCCCAGAAGGCTTTGCGGTCCTCGCTGCTCTTGCCGAAGGCCGGGTCCTGCTTGACCACGTGGCGTACGTAGTCGCAGAAGAAGCCCATGCCGGCCTTGGCGGTGATGCAGCCGTTCTGTGGGTCCTTGTACTTCAGACCCAGCGGGGCGGCCTTCGCCTCCTTCGCCTGGTCGGCGGTGATGTGCTTGTTCTCCAGCATCTTGTCGATGACGGTGTCCCGGCGCTTCTGGGCGGCCACCGGGTGCACCTTGGGGTCGTACTGGGACGGGTTCTGGACCAGCCCGGCCAGGGTGGCGGCCTCGGCGACGGTCAGGTCCTTGTTGCTCTTGCTGAAGTAGCGCTGGGACGCGGCCTCGACCCCGTAGGCGCCGTTCCCGTAGAAGGTGATGTTGAGGTAGTTGGTGAGGATCTGCTCCTTGGGCAGTTCCTCCTCCAGCTTGACCGCGACCTTGAGTTCCTGGATCTTGCGGCCCAGGGTCTTGCGCTGGGCCTCCTTCACCGCGTCCTTGTCCTCGCCGGCCTTCTCCACGTTGACGTTCTTCACGTACTGCTGGGTCAGCGTGGAGGCGCCCTGCGCGGTGGTGCCGCTCTCCGCGTTCTTGCCGAGCGCGCGCACGATGCCCTTGAGGTCGACGGCGCCGTGCTCGTAGAACCGGGCGTCCTCGATGTCGACCTGGGCCTTGCGCATGTACGGCGACATCTGGTCGGCGGTGAGGACGGTGCGGTCGCGCTCGTAGACCTTGGCGATCAGCCCGCCCTTGGCGTCGAAGATCTGCGTGGCCTGGGTGAGCGGCGGCGTCTTGAAGTCGCTGGGAATGTCGTCGAAGCTGTCCGCCGTGGTCTTGGCGGTCAGCCCGACGCCGCCGGCGACCGGCAGTAACAGGCCCGCCAGCAGGACGCCGGACACGACGCTCATACCGAGGAAGGTCGCACCGTGGCGGGCCATCCGGAGCGGCTTGCCGCGGGCCGGGCGGGGGTCCGCGCTGTCGGCGGAGTTCGGTATGCGAGAGCGCTGTGAGTCCACATCACGTTGATGTCGTGAGCGTGGAGAAAGGTTGCACGCGGAGTGCCCGAAGTGGTCAGGAAGGGCGTTATGGGGCGTGATTTCCGTTTGGTGGACGGTACTTGGCCCCGCCGGCCGGTAGCGCGGCGGGGCCGAGTGCCCTCGGACTACGCTCCGGCGGTGGCCGTCCAGGCGGCCTCGGCGGCGGCCAGGGCCGGCGCGGCGTCCGCACCGGTCGCGGCGGCGAGGGCGCCCAGGCAGGCGCGGACGGTCTCCAGCGAGGCCGCCGGGCCGTAGTGGTTGACCCGCAGCATCTCCGCGGCCAGCGCCCCGCCGCCGGCCTGGACCGGCAGCGCGGGGTCGAGGGCGGCGGCCAGCTCGGCGGCGTGCAGGCCGGCCGCGGTGCGCAGGGTGGTGGCGACCGGGGCGGCGTGCGCGTCCTCGGTGACGAAGGGGGCGACGGTGCCGAGCGCGCGGGCGCCGGCCCGGGTGGCGGCCGCGGCGGCGCGGTGGCGGGCGATAACGGCGGGCAGGCCGTCGGCGGCGATCCGGTCCAGGCAGGCGCCGAGCGCGAGCATCTCCAACTGGGCGGGTGCGTGCGGGAGTACGGCGCGGCCGGCGTCGGTCCAGCGCTCCTTCCAGTCGAGCAGCGACAGGTAGGAGCGGCGCGGGGCGGCCGGGTTCGCGGCGATCCGCTCCCAGGCGCGCTCGGAGACCGAGACGGCGGAGACCCCGGCCGGGCCGCCCATCGCCTTCTGGCCGCCGATGACGCACAGGTCGACGCCCCACGCGTCGGTGAGCAGCGGCTCGGCGGCGACGGAGGCGACCGCGTCGAGCATCAGCAGCGCGCCGTGCTCGCGCACCACGGCGCCGATCGCGGCGACCGGGTTGGTGTTGCCGGTGGCGGCCTCGGCGTGGACGAGGGAGACGAAGTCGACCGCGGGGTGGGCGTCGAGGGCCTCGGCCACCTGCTGCGCGCTCACCGCGCTGTCGAAGGGCACGGCCAGGTCGACGACGGTCGTGCCGCAGGAGCGCAGCCAGTTGCCGAAGGTCTGCCCGTACGGTCCGGTGACGATGTTGAGCGCGGTCGAGCCGGGGTGCGCGGCGCCGCGGATCGCGGCCTCCAGGGGTAGGAGGGCCTCGCCCTGGGTGACGATCACGTCGGCCTCGGTGTGCAGCAGCGCGGCCACCTGGTCCTCGATCGCCGCGAACTCGGCGGCGCTGAGCGGGGGGAGGTCGAGGAAGGGACTCACGTCTCACAGGCCTTTCACGGGGGTGGTGGGTGCCGGAACGAGTGTGCCGCATCCCCGCTTCCGGTACGGCAGCCGCCCGCCGCCGGCCCGTCGGTAGAGTGCGGCCATGAGCGATGGCGCGGTGCTGCACGTGCGGGGTCGGGTGCTGGTCGGTCCGGCGGACGTCCGGGACGAACTCTGGGTGGTGGACGGGCGGGTGAGCTTCACCCGCCCGCCGTCCGCCGGGGACGTCCGGACGGTGACCGGCTGGGTGCTGCCCGGCCTGGTGGACGCGCACTGCCACGTCGGCCTGGACGCGCACGGCGCGGTGGACGCGGAGACCAGCGAGAAGCAGGCGCTCACCGACCGCGACGCCGGCACCCTGCTGATCCGCGACGCCGGCTCGGCCGCCGACACCCGGTGGATCGACGAGCGCGCGGACCTGCCCCGGATCATCCGCGCCGGGCGGCACATCGCCCGGACCCGCCGCTACATCCGCAACTACGCGCACGAGATCGAGCCCGGCGACCTGGCCGCGTACGTCCGGGCCGAGGCCCGGCGCGGGGACGGCTGGGTGAAGCTGGTCGGCGACTGGATCGACCGCGAGCGCGGCGACCTCACCGCCTGCTGGCCCGGCGACGCCCTGGCCGAGGCGATCGCGGCGGCGCACGAGGAGGGCGCACGGGTCACCGCGCACTGCTTCGCCGCGGAGTCCCTGCCGGACCTGCTGGCGGCCGGGATCGACTGCGTCGAGCACGCGACCGGGCTGACCGAGGAACTGATCCCGGCGTTCGCCGAGCGCGGCGTCGCCATCGTCCCGACCCTGGTCAACATCGCCACCTTCCCGGACCTCGCGGCCGGCGGCGAGGGCAAGTTCCCCGCCTGGGCGGCGCACATGCGGCGGCTGCACGAGCGCCGGTACGACACCGTGGGCGCCGCGCACGACGCCGGCATCCCGGTGTTCGTCGGCACGGACGCGGGCGGCTCGCTGGCCCACGGGCTGGTCGCGGACGAGGTGGCGGAGCTGGTGAAGGCGGGGCTGAGCCCGGCGCAGGCGCTGTCGGCGGCGAGCTGGGGAGCGCGGGAGTGGCTGGGGCGGCCGGGGCTGGAGGAGGGCGCGCCGGCGGACTTCGTGGTGTACGCGGAGGACCCGCGGGCGGACGTCCGGGTGCTCGCGGACCCGCGGCTGGTGGTGCTGCGGGGGCGGCCGGTGGGGTGACCGGACCGGCGGTGGCCGGTGGGGGCCCGTGGGGTGGCCTGCGGGGGGTGGCCCGCGGTGGCCGGTCGCGGGCTCGTCCGCGGGCTCGGCCGTGTGCTCGTCCGCCATGATCATCCGTTGAACGCCCTGTCGGTGTAGGCCGATAGGGTGGCGACCATGGCACCGCGTCCCCTGAACGAGATCGTCGAGCCCGGCTGGGCCGCCGCCCTGGAGCCCGTCGCCGGACGGGTCGCCGCCATGGGCGACTTCCTGCGCGCCGAACTGGCCGCCGGCCGCACGTACCTGCCCTCCGGGCCGAACGTGCTGCGGGCCTTCCAACAGCCCCTCGCCGACGTGCGGGTGCTGATCGTCGGGCAGGACCCGTACCCGACCCCCGGCCACGCCGTCGGACTCAGCTTCTCGGTGGCGCCGGAGGTGCGGCCGATCCCGGCCAGCCTGATCAACATCTTCCAGGAGTACGGCCAGGACCTCGGCCTGCCGCAGCCGTCCAACGGGGATCTCACCCCGTGGACGCAGCAGGGCGTGCTGCTGCTCAACCGCGCGTTGACCACCGCGCCGCGCAAGCCCGCCGCGCACCGGGGCAAGGGCTGGGAGGAGGTCACCGAGCAGGCGATCCGGGCGCTGGTGGCGCGCGGCGGGCCGCTGGTGGCGATCCTGTGGGGGGCCGACGCCCGCCGGCTGCGGCCCGTGCTCGGGGAGGTCCCGGCGATCGAGTCGGCGCACCCGAGTCCGATGTCGGCCGACCGCGGCTTCTTCGGCTCCCGGCCGTTCAGCCGGGCGAACGAGCTGCTGGTGCGGCAGGGGGCGCAGCCGGTGGACTGGCGGCTGCCGTAGCAGAGTCCGGTCAGCTCGGAACGTCAATCTCACTCCAACGGGTGAAATGACGTTCAGTGTTGCTCATGTGACGGATCGTTCGAGAAGACTGGCGGCTCATCGTTTCATCTGTGTGGGGGTACCGCCATGTCTTCTCGCCGAATCGTTTCCGCAGCCGCCGCCGTCGCGGCGAGCACGCTGCTCACCGCCGCGCCCGTGCAGGCCGCACCGGCAGCCCCGGCTGCCTCTGGGGCCGCGGCCTCCCCGGGTAAGGCGCGGGCCGTCACCGCCGAACTAGCCCTGGACGTCAAGCTGTTGAACAACGCCGTGGACGTCCCGGTGAACATCGCGCTGAACAAGGTGGAGACGCCCGCGCAGGGGTCGGGGTCGTCCCCCCGGCCGGAGTCGCGGGGAGGATCGGTGCTCACCGCCGCGGTCGACGGCGTCGACCAGCAGGGCCCGGTGACCCTGGTCAAGGCCGACATCGGCACGTCCGTGACCCGCGCCGACGCCAAGGGCACCGCCGCCTCCGTCAAGCTCGTCAACGCCGACGTGCACGCCCCCGGCCTGCCCGCCACTGCACTGCTCGGCCTGGAGGCGATGAGCGCCGAGGCGACCTGCCCGGTGGACGGGCAGCCGACCGCGGACGTGGTCGCGCCCGCCAGGCTCACCGTGCTCGGCAAGCCGGTCACCGTCGGCCTCTACGGGCCGACCACGGTGGACGTGCCGCTGATCGGCAGCGTGTCGGTGGAGCTCTCCAAGAAGACCACCACCACGACCACCGCCGCCGCCTCGGCACTGGAGGTGCAGGTGGAGGTGAACCCGCTGAACCTGAACGTCGCCAAGGTCACCGGGAAGGTCACCGTCGCCTCGGTGAGCTGCGAGAAGCCCTCCGCCCCGCCGACCGCCCCGAGCGCCGCGCCGACGGACGGCCCCACCGGCGCGCCCGCCGCCCAGCCGGTTGCCGACACCGGCACCTCGCGTGCCGCCGTCGTCCCGCAGGCCGGGGTGGAGAAGAGCGCGCAGCCGGAGAAGCTGGCCGCCACCGGCAGCGGCAGCGCCACCGGCCCGCTGGCCGCCGGGGCCGCCGCCCTGGTCGCGGGCGGGGCGGCCGCGCTGTGGGCCACCCGGCGCCGCCGGGCCGCGCACGCCCGCCGGCGCTGAGGCGCTGACGCACTGACGCACTGAGGCACGCGTCGGACACCTTCGGACGCGGGAGTGCCAGCCCCGGCACTCCCGCACCGTGACCGTGCCAATGCGGACGGTTGGTTCACATGCGCGTTACATGAGAGGAACAACCGGGAAACGGCGGCTTGCGACGCTACGCGGGCACCCACCACCCAGTAATGCGAGGGACACGCCGTGGCAATCAAGGCCGAGTACATCTGGATCGACGGCACGAAGCCGACCGCGAAGCTTCGCTCCAAGACTCGCGTCCTGCCCAACGCCGACAAGATCCCGACCTGGGGCTTCGACGGTTCCTCGACCAACCAGGCCGAGGGCCACGCCTCGGACCGCGTGCTGGACCCGGTGAAGGTCGTGCCGGACCCGATCCGCGGCGGCAACCACATCCTGGTCCTCTGCGAGGTCCTGGAGACGAACGGCACCCCGCACGAGTCCAACACCCGCGCGCTGCTCCGCGAGGTGCACGAGAAGTACGCCTCCCAGGAGTCGATCTTCGGCATCGAGCAGGAGTACACCTTCTTCAAGGGCTCGCGCCCCCTCGGCTTCCCCGAGGGCGGCTTCCCGGCTCCGCAGGGCGGCTACTACTGCGGCGTGGGTGCCGAGGAGGTCTTCGGCCGCGAGATCGTCGAGCTGCACCTGGACCGCTGCCTCGCCGCCGGCCTCGCCATCTGCGGCATCAACGCCGAGGTCATGCCCGGCCAGTGGGAGTTCCAGATCGGCCCCGTCGACTCGCTGACCGTCTCCGACGACCTGTGGATCGCCCGCTACCTGCTCTACCGCACCGCCGAGGAGTTCGGCATCGACGCCACCCTCGACGCCAAGCCGGTCCGGGGTGACTGGAACGGTGCGGGCGCCCACACCAACTTCTCCACCAAGGCGATGCGCGAGGGCTACGAGGCCATCATCACCGCCTGCGAGTCGCTCGGCGCCTCCCAGGAGAAGGTGCTGGAGCACGTCGGCCAGTACGGCGACGACATCCAGTCCCGCCTGACCGGCAAGCACGAGACCGCCCCCTGGAACGTCTACAGCTACGGCGTCTCCGACCGCGGTGCCTCCGTCCGCATCCCGTGGCAGGTCGAGGTGGACCAGAAGGGCTACATCGAGGACCGCCGCCCGAACGCCAACATCGACCCCTACGTGGTCACCCGCCTGCTGATCAACACCTGCTGCGAGGCCCTGGAGAAGGCCGGCCAGGTCTGATCCGCCGCCCAGGGGTGTGTGCAACGCCCGCAGGCCCCTCCCCCACCGCGGGGAGGGGCCTGCGGGCGTTCGGGCATCGGCGGACCGGAGAACCGTTGAACGCGCTTGGCCGGAACTGCCGTTGGTACCAGTGAGGGCCTGCCGTACGGCTTCCGGGTGCTCGTCGCCCGGTTGGCGGACGGTCGTCACGGCCCGATCCGACCAGCCAGGAGCAGACATGAACAAGATCAAGGCCGCCGTCGCGGCCGCCGCCGTTCTCGCCGGCGTCGCGCTGACCGCGGCTCCGGCGTCGGCCGCGTCTGCCGCGGGCATCACCAGCCCCGCGCACTGCGGAAGCACGATCTTCGGCGGCGACTTCATCTGCGGTGGCGACTACGGCACCGGCGGCCAGACCTTCGTCGGCTTCCGTGACGGCACCCAGCAGGTCTTCGTGGTCGGCCTCGACCACGCCATGTGGACCCGCTGGACGATCGGCACTTCCGGTCGGCTGAGTGACTGGACCAGCATGGGCGGCTACCTGACCAGCGGCGTCACCGTCGTCAAGGCGACCGCGGACAACGCCCTCACCCTCCGCGCACGCGGCGGTGACAACCACCCGTGGTACATCGACCGGTACAGCAACGGTGCCTGGAGCGCCTGGTGGACCTACGCGGTGCCGGCGAACTGACGGGCGGCTCCAGCGCGGTGCCGGTGGGGCCCGGGGGCCCCACCGGGCCGGGCGGGAGGTCGTGATCGGGGCGGGGGCTGGGGAGGGGGTGGGTGGCGTCGGCTCCGGCCGCGGCCTGCAAATCACTGGTCAAGCGCCGCTGGCGAGCCGAGAATTCATGGCATGACCCAGCAGCCGCAGCCCCTGCTCCTCCTCGACGTGGACGGACCGCTCAACCCCTTCGCCGCGCCGAAGCGGCGGCCGCACGGCTACGACACCCACCGGCTGCGGCCCACCTGGTGGGTCGCCAAGCAGGAGCGGCTGGCGGCGGTGCAGGCGCGGCAGGTGACCCGCGCCAAGCACGCGAAACGCCCCATCGGCCGGGTCAAGCCGTTACGGGTGTGGCTGAACGCGTCCCACGGACCCGAGTTGCTGGCACTGCCGTACGAACTCGTCTGGGCCACCGGGTGGATGGGTGAGGCGAACACCCACATCGGCCCGAACATCGGGCTGCCCGAACTGCCGTACATCCGTTGGACGGCGTTGTTCGGTGAGGACCCGGACGGGCTGCACTGGAAGACGCGGGACCTGGTTGCCTGGGCGGCCGGGCGGCCGTTCGTCTGGGTGGACGACGAGCTCGGCCCGCTGGACATCGAGTGGATCGCGGCGAACCACCCGGCGCCGGCGGTCGCGCTCTGGGTCGACCCCCGGTTCGGGCTGCGGGAGCTGCACTTCGAGGCGCTCCGGGAATGGGCGGAGGAGGAACTTTGAGCGGTGGCGGCAGTGGTGGGGTCGGTATCGGCACGGTCGAGCGGTTGCGCCGCTACCCGGTGAAGTCGCTGCTGGGGGAGGAGCTGGACGGGGTCGAGGTGACCGGGCGGGGCCTGGCCGGGGACCGGGAACGGGCGCTGCTCGACGTGGCGACCGGACGGGTGGCCAGCGCCAAGCACCCCCGGCTGTGGGCGGGCCTGCTCGGATATGCGGCGACGCTCACGGCGGACGGCGGGGTGGCCGTCACCGGGCCGGACGGACGCGAAACCGACGAGGCGGAGCTGTCCGAGGCGATCGGGCGCAAGGTGGCGCTGGTCGCCGAGCGCCCGCCCGGTGCGACGGTCGAGCGGGCGGTGCCGGAGGAGGTGCTGGCGCACGGCATCGCGGCCGAAGTCGGCTTCACTGTCAACGAGTTGGGCCGGGCGGCGCCCGACGGCGGCTTCTTCGACTTCGCGCCGCTGCACCTGATCAGCACCGCGGCGCTGCGCGCGACCGGTGTCGAGGCCGAGCGCTACCGGCCGAACCTGGTGATCCGCACCGAGGGCGAGGGGTTCGTCGAGAACGCCTGGGTGGGGCGGGAGTTGGCGATCGGCCCGACACTGCGCCTGCGCGTCCTGGCAGCCACCCCGCGCTGCGCCGTGCCCACCCTGCGGCACGGCCCGCTGCCCCGCCGTACCGAGGCGCTGCGCATCCCGGCCGAGCGGAACCGGGTGGTCCCGCTGGAGGGCATGCCGGCGCTGCCCTGCGCGGGGGTGTACGCGCAGGTGCTGGCGCCCGGGCGGATCCGGACTGGCGATGAGCTCAGGCTGAACTGAGCACCTTCTCAAGGGCGTTGAGAAAACGGTCGGTGGTCTCCTCGTCCCGGACGGCGATCCGCAGCCACTCCTCGCCCAGCCCCGGGAAGGTGTCCCCGCGCCGGACGGCGAAGCCGTGCTCACGCAGCCGGCCCCGGACAGCCGCCGCGTCCGGCAGCCGGACCAGCACGAAGGAGGCGGCCGGCTCGCCGTACAGCCGCACGGACGGAAAGGCGGCCAGGCCCTTCACCAAGTACTCACGGCGGAGGGCGAGTTCGACGGCGGCCCGGTCGGCCTCGGCGAGCGCCGCCGGACCGCTGCAGGCCTCGGCGGCGGCCAGGGCCGGGGTGGAGACCGGCCAGAGCGGCTGGGCGGCGGCGAGTTCGGCGATCAGCGGCGCGGGGCCGAGCGCGTAGCCGATGCGCAGCCCGGCCAGGCCCCAGGTCTTGGTGAGGCTGCGCAGGACGACGACCCGGCCGGGCAGGTCCCGCACCGCGGCCAGGGACTCCCGCTCGCCCGGCACGGTGTCCATGAACGCCTCGTCCACCACCAGGGTGCGCCCGGGCCGGGCGAGCGCGGCCACGGCCTCGGCGGGGTGCAGCACGGAGGTCGGGTTGGTCGGGTTGCCGAGGACGACCAGGTCCGCCTCCTCGGGCACGGCGCCCAGCCGGAACCCGTCCTCGGCGGAGAGCAGCACCCGGTGCACCCGGTGCCCGGCGTCCCGTAGCGCCGCCTCCGGCTCGGTGAACTGCGGGTGCACCACGACGATATGACAGGCCGTCACCGTCCGGGCCAGGAGTACGAAGGCCTCCGCCGCCCCCGAGGTGAGCAGCACCTCCTCGACCGGGCGCCCGTGCCGGGCGGCCACGGCGGCGCGGGCGGTGCGCTGGTCGGGGTAGGCGGCGAGGTCGCCGAGGGTGGCCGTCAGGTGCTCGCGCAGCCAGGTGGGCGGCGTGCCGGTGCGGACGTTGACGGCGAGGTCGACCAGGCCGAGCCCGTCGGCGCGGACCTCGGCGTCGCCGTGGTGGCGCAGGTCGGGTTCGGGGGCGGTCACGCGGGGTCTCCGTGGGGGTGAGCGGGATCGGTGGGTGAGGTGGGTGACTCGGGTCAGCCGGGTGAGCGGGGTGAGTCGGCTGGTTCGGGCCGTCCGGCCGCGAAGTGGTCCTGGTACGGGCCGGGCGGCCCCGCCGCCGCCCGCGCGATCGCCACCGTCGTCGCCGCCGACTTCCGCTTGGCGACCACCAGTCGGCCGCCGGGCGCACTCGCCAGCGCCGCCGCCTCGGCGACGCTCGCGGTGCCGACGGCCGCTCCGACCAGGGCCGAGGGGTTGGGCACCGGTACGGCCGCCAGCTCCTCACGCGGATGCTCGTCCACCGGGACGCCGCCCAGGCAGTGCGCCACCCAGCGCACCGCCGGGTGGTCCGCCTTGCCCGCGACGGTGGCCAGCCGGGCCACCGAGTGGCGGGCCAGCCCGGCCTCCTGGAGCGCGTCCACCAGCAGTCGCATCGCTTCGGCGGGTTCGGCGGCGGTGCCCGCGCCGATTCCGACCACCAGGGTGTACGGGTGCGGCAGGTCGGCGTGGCCCGGGGCCTCCTGGGCGGTGACCCGCGGCATCGGGGCGTCGGCGTCGTCGCGGACCCTGGTGCCCGAGCCCGTGCCGGCCCCCGCACCCGCGTTTGCGGCACCCGCGTTTCCGGCGCCCGGCGCGGGGCCGGTGAGGTCGAGGGCGACCAGTCCGATCATCTGCCGCTCACCCGCCGCTCACCTGCTGCACTCCTTCGTCCCAAGCCCCCGTGATCCCACCACGCACGGTCGGAACGGGTCAATCGCGACGGGTGTGAGATCCGCCGCCGGAGGGTGGCAGCTGTTCGTCTGTTCTTCACCTGTCTTGTGCGGTACACGACACCGCGGCGATCCTACTGTTCTCGGCGCTCCCGCCCCGGCAGCCCCGACCTTCGGAGGACCCCATGGCCTTCACCCGACCGCGCACCCCCGCCACGTCCGCCCCCACCACGTCCACCCCCACCGCGCCCACCGCCGCCCGCCGCCGCGTGCCGCGCCCGTTCCGCCGCCCGCTCCGCCCGCTGACCGCCCTCGCCGCCGGCCTCGGCCTGGTCGCCGGCTCGCTCGGCCTCTGGGCCGCGGGCGGCAGCGCGGCCGCCGACACCGCGGCCGGCCTGCCCGCGCCGGACCACGTGGTGGTCGTGGTCTTGGAGAACCACGCCTACTCGCAGGTGGTCGGCAGCTCCAACGCCCCCTACCTCAACGGCACCCTGGCGGCCGGCGGCGCGAGGCTGACCCAGTCCTTCGCGCTCACCCACCCCAGCCAGCCCAACTACTACATGCTGTTCTCCGGCAGCGCGCAGGGCGTCGTGGACGACAGCTGCGTGGACGTCGGCGCGCTGCAGGAGCCCAACCTGGCCTCCGAGGTGCTCGCCTCCGGCCAGACCTGGGCGAGCTACAACGAGGGCCTGCCCGCCCAGGGCGCCACCGACTGCCGGGTCGACTCCTACGCGCAGAAGCACAACCCGTGGTTCGGCTTCGGCAACGTGCCCACCGACAGCGCGTACGGCATGGACGCGTTCCCGAGCGACTACAGCACCCTGCCGAAGGTCTCCTTCGTCATCCCGGACCTCTGCGACGACATGCACGACTGCTCCGTCGGCACCGGCGACTCCTGGCTCCGGAGCAACCTCGACGGGTACGCGCAGTGGGCGCGGAGCCACAACAGCCTGCTCGTCGTCACCTTCGACGAGGACAACAGGCTGTCCGGCAACCGCATCCCGACCCTGGTCTACGGCGCCCACGTCGCCCCGGGCAGCAGCACCGCCACCACCTACAACCACTACGACGTCCTGCGCACCCTGGAGGACCTGGCCGGCGTCAACGCCCACGCGGGCAACGCGGCCGGCGCCGCCGACATCACCGGCATCTGGAACTGACGCCCGTGTACGTCGCGGACTCCCGCAGCTCGAAGGCCCCCGCCGCACCGGCCACCGGTGCGGTGCGGCGGGGCGCCGTCCCCGGGGCGGTGCTCGCGCTCGGCACCGTCAGCCTGGTCACCGACATCTCCTCCGAGATGGTCACCGCCGTCCTCCCCCTCTACCTGCTCACCGGGCTCGGCCTCTCCCCGCTCGGCTTCGGTCTGCTCGACGGCATCCAGAACGGCTTCAGCGCCCTCGTCCGGCTGGCCGGCGGCCACTTCGCCGACCGCCGCGGCCGCGACGGCGCCGCCCGCCACAAGGCCGTCGCCGCGGTCGGGTACGGGCTGTCCGCGCTCTGCCGGCCGCTGCTGCTGCTCGTCCACACCGTGCCGCTGATCGGCGCGGTGATCGCCGTCGACCGCACCGGCAAGGGCCTGCGCACCGCACCCCGGGACGCGATGATCTCGCTCGCCACCGAACCCGCCCACCGCGGACGGGCGTTCGGCGTCCACCGGGCGATGGACACGGCCGGCGCCCTGCTCGGTCCGCTCACCGCCTTCCTAGTGCTGCGCCTGGCCGGCGGCCCGCTGCTCGCCGACGGCGGCGAACGGCACGGCTACGACGCGGTGTTCACGGTCAGCGCGTGCGTCGCCGCGCTGGGCGTGCTGATCCTGCTGCTGTTCGTGCCGAACCGGCAGCAAGCCGACGAACCGTCAACCACCGCCCCGTCGCTGCGTGACAGCCTCACCCTGCTGCGCCTGCCCGGGCTGCGGCGGCTGACGCTCTGCGCCGTCCTGCTCGGACTCACCACCGTCAGCGACTCCTTCCTCTACCTGCTCGTCCAGCGCCGACTGGGCCTGTCCGTCAGCCTGTTCCCGCTGCTGCCGCTCGGCACCGCCGCCGCCTTCCTGCTGTTCGCCGTCCCGCTCGGCGCGCTCGCCGACCGGATCGGTCGCCACCGGCTCTTCCTCGCCGGGCACGGCGTGCTGCTGCTCGCGTACGGGGTGCTGCTGTCGCCGCTGCGCGGACTGCCGGCGGTGGTCTGCGTGCTGGTGCTGCACGGCTCGTTCTACGCGGCCACCGACGGCGTGCTGGCCGCCGCAGCCGCCGACGCCGTACCGGCCGGGCAGCGCGGCGCCGGGCTCGCCCTGGTCGGCACCGGGCAGGCGCTGGCCCGGTTCGCGTGCTCCCTGCTGTTCGGCGCGCTCTGGAGCGCGGTCGGCGGCCCGGCGGCGCTGGGCTGGTCGGCGGGGGCGCTGGCGCTGTGCGTCGTCGGCGCGGCCGCGGTGCTGCGCCCGACCGGACCCGTCACCGGACCCGTCACCGAGCCGGTCGCTGGGCCCGCCACCGTGCCCGCCACTGAGCCCGCCACTCTCGAGGAGAGCCCGTGAACCTGCAGAACCGGACCAGGGTGATCGTGCTGCTGGTCGCCGTCCTGGTGCTCGGCGCGGTCGGCACCGACGCCGTCCTGTACGCGGCCGACCGCACCGCCCGCCGGGACCAGGCCCAGCCCGGCGGGCCGTCGGTCGAATCCGGCACCGTGTCGCTGCGCGTGCCGAGCAGCGGGCGGCACCTGCTGTTCCGCAACATGGCCTGGGGCCCGCACCGGGACGAGATCACCACTGTCCCCGCCGACCGCCCCGACGGCCCGCGCACCGCCTCCGGCGTCCAGTGCCTGCGCTTCCACGCCGCCGCCGGCACCGGCATCTGCCTGCAGGCCCAGCGCGGCACGCTGGAGGACACCTACCGGGCCGTCGTCCTGGACGACCGCCTGCGCGAACTGCGCTCCTTCCCGGCCGCCGGCATCCCCACCCGCTCCCGGGTCTCGCCGTCCGGGCACCTCGCCGCCTGGACGGTCTTCGTCAGCGGCGACTCGTACGCGGGCAGCGACTTCTCCACCCGCACCTCGATCGTCGACGTCCGGGACTGGAACCTCCGGGAGAACCTGGAGGACTTCGCGGTCGTCCTCGACGGCCACCCGTACCAGGCGCACGACACCAACGTCTGGGGCGTCACCTTCGCCGACGACAACACCTTCTACGCCACCCTCGCCACCGCTGGGCAGACCCACCTCGTGCGCGGCGACCTCGCCGCCCGCACACTCACCACCGTGCACGACAACGTCGAGTGCCCCTCGCTCTCCCCGGACGGCACCCGCATCGCGTACAAGAAGCGCGTCCCCGGCCTGTCCCCGGACGCGCCGTGGCGGCTGTACGTGCTCGACCTGGCCACCATGACCGAGACCGCCACCGCCGAACAGCGCAACATCGACGACCAGGCGCTCTGGTCCGCCGACGGCACCCTGGTCTACGCCCTGCCGGGCGACTACGGCGCCGACCTGTGGACCGTCCCGGCGGACGGCTCGGGCGCCGCGCGACTGCTCACCAAGGCCGCGGTCGCCCCCGCCTACCTGGGCTGAGGAACTCTCGGCTACGGTCCCACGTGGAGCACAGCGTGACGTCCTGACCGTCGTGGTCGGACATCCTGTCGAGGGGGAGCGAGAGAACCGTGGACGGCATCCCACCCGAGCGCACGGTGACCGACTCGTGGCCCGCCCTGCACGGCCGCCCGGTCCTGCGGCGCACCGTCGCCGTCGGACTGGTGCTCTGCGTGTCCGTCGCCGCCGCCCTCGTGGTGCGCGGCGTCAACGCGCTCACCATCGGCCGGACCGGCCACGAGACCGACCGCGACCGCGCCGAACGCCTGGCCGGCCTCCACCCCTCCCAGCACCCCGGCGTCGGCCGCTACTACGTCCCGGTCGGCGCCGTCTACACCCACACCTCCGACGGCGCCCCCATCGCCTACCTCCACTACCGCCTCGGCGGCGGCAAGGCCCCGGGCCTCGGCGACTTCCTCGACGCCTACGACCTCCCCACGCCCGGCCCCGCCGCCCCGCTCCCGCCCGACCTCGTCGCGGCGCTCGGCGGTGACGAGCCGGCCGTGGCCCCGGAGCTCCCGGAGGGTCCGGTGTCGCCCTCCGCCTCGCCGTCCGCCTCCCCGGCGGCCGCTCCGTCGGGCTCCCCGGCTGCCGATCCCGCTGACGACGCCCTCGTCCCGAGCCCGGCTCCCACCGCCGACCCCGACGCCGAGGCCGACCCTGGCCCGGACGCCGGCCCGGACACCGACGCCGGGGCGGACACCGGGGCCGGGACTGCGCCGGTCGGCACCCGAACGCTTCCCGAAGCCGAGCCCGCCGTCCCCACCCCGCCCCCGACCCTGACCCCGACCTGGCCCCCCACCCCGTCACCCGCCCACGCCCCCAGCGCCCGCCGCATCTACGTCGCCACCATCCCCGGCGGCCTCCCCGGCGCCGCCGACATCTACATTCGCGCGACCGGCTGACCCGCCGCCGGGCGCGCCGAAGCCCCGCCGTTGGTGCGGCGGGGCTTCGGAGTTCCGTTCCGGGTGGGCCGGGTCGGCCTGGTCGGCCGAGTCAGCGCGCGAGGCCTGGTCAGCCGGGCAGGCCGGGGACGGCGGCGATGCTCACGGGGTGGCCCATGGCGCCGATGCGCCAGGTGGCGAGGGCCTGGTAGGCGGGGGAGTGGTACCAGCCGTGGGCATCGGCCTCGGTGGGGAATTCGAGGATGGCGGTCTTGGTGTAGCAGGCGTCCCCCTCCAGCCGGGCCGGGGCGTCGAAGGCGAGCAGGCGGCCCTGGTAGGGCTCCATGGTGGCGCCGACGTTGGCCAGGTAGTGGCCGAGGGCGGCGTCGGGGGTGCTGTCGGTGCGGGTGATGGCGATGTAGTGCATGGTGTGCTCCGTGCGGTAGTGGTCAGCGAGTGACGGCGATAACAGGGGTGGCAGGGGTGCCAGGGTCGGGCGCCGTGGCCGGCCCGGCAGGGTCGGGCGCCGTGGCGGCCTTGGGCTGCCGGGCGGGGGCCTGCCCCGCGAACAGGGCGCCGAGGGCCAGCAGCAGGCCGACGAGCTGCCACCCGGTGAGGGTCTGGCCGAGGACGACGAGGCCGCCCGCGGTCGCGACCACCGGGTTGATCAGGCCGAGGAACGAGGCCGGTCCGGCGCCGAGCCGTTCGATGCCGCGGAACCAGAGCACGTACCCGAGGGCGGTGCTGAGGAGCCCGAGGTAGGCGAACCCGGCCAGGTTGGCCGCGCTCAGCGCGGGCGGTGCGCCCTCGACGAAGCCGGCGAGCGGCACGAGGAACAGCGAGCCCGCGAGGAGCTGCCAGGCCGTCAGGTCCAGCAGGGTGGCGCCCTCGGGGCGGCCCCAGCGGCGGGTGAGGACGGTGCCCATGGCCATCAGCGCGATCGCGGTGACCATCGCGGCGATGCCGATGCCGTCCAGGCGTGCGCCGCTCTTGAGCACCAGGAGTGCCACGCCGCCGACGCCGACCAGTCCGGCGAGCAGGGCCCGCCGTCCCGGCCGTACGCCGAGCACGCCGACCGAGAATCCGGCGACGAGCAGCGGCTGGATCGCCCCGATGGTGGCCGCGACGCCGCCGGGGAGCCGGTAGGCGCCGACGAAGGTCAGCGGGAAGAACAGCCCGATGTTGAGCATCCCGAGCACGGCCGCCCGCCCCCACCAGCGCCCCTTGGGCAGCCTGCGGCCGATCAGCAGCAGGAGCAGTCCGGCCGGCAGGGCGCGGAGTGCGGCGAGCAGCAGCGGACGGCCGTCGGGCAGCAGCTGGGTGGTGACCAGGTAGGTCGTGCCCCAGGCCGCCGGGGCGAGTGCCGCCGTGACGGCGACTCCTGCACGTGTTCCGGCCACGACATCCCCCTCAACGTTGATTATCTGAACGTTGAGGTAATTATGGAGCCCGAGGTGAGCGAACGTCAAGTATGTGAATGTTAAGGTAGTTGCCGAGGCCCGGCCCCGGGCCACCCAGGGAGGCGGCAGGCCATGCAGCAGCGCGACACCGTCGACGACATCGTCGAGCAGTGGACCAGGACCCGTCCCGACCTGAACACCGAGGCCATCGGCCTGATCGGCCGGCTGCGACGCCTCAACATCCGCGTCGACGGCGCCCTGCGCGAGTACTTCGCCTCCTGCGGACTGGACTCCTCCGAGTTCGACGTCCTGGCCACCCTGCGCCGCTCCGGCGAGCCCTACGAACTCAACGCCCGCGCCCTGCTCAAGTCCGCCATGGTCACCTCCGGCGCCATCACCAACCGGGTCGACCGGCTGTCCGCCAAGGGCCTGGTCGAGCGCAACCCCTGCCCGAGCGACCGCCGCGCCGTGCTGGTCCGCCTCACCCCGGCCGGCCGGGAGCTGATCGACGGCGCCCTGGCCGGCCACGTCCGCAACGAGGAGCACATCCTCGCCGCACTCGACGACGACGAACGCGCCCTGCTCGACGGCCTGCTGCGCAAACTCCTGATCGCGCACGGGGACACCGAGCCGCTCCTCGACTGAGCCCCCGGCGGCCGGGCTGCCCGCGCGAGGAAGGGCGTGTCCAGCGCCCTTCCGGCCGCGTTGACTCCGGCGGAACCCGCACCCGCGGAACCGCACCGGAGGAGAGGCCCGATGAACGAAAAGACGCCCAGGCAGATCGCCGTCGACGACCAGCTGCGGGCGGCCGGGGCGGAAGGCGCCCGGTGGCTCGCCGCCGCCGGATGGGGCCCGCCGGTCACCGTCCCGCTGCAGAAGGCGGCCAAGTGGCAGCGGGAGATCCGGGCCCGGATGCTGGCGGCGCAGGAGGACGAGTCCTGTACGTGGTGCGACCACCTGCTCCGCAGTGGGCCTCAGCCCGTCGTCGTGCACGCGGAGGACCCGACCCACCTGATCTGCCGCGCCTGCTCGATCGCCGCCCGCCCCGGCCGGGTCTGCCTGGACTGCGGGAAGCCCGCCGGTTCCGACTCGCCGGCGGGCGGCCGCGAGGACGTCTTCATGGGCGCGGTCTCGATCTACACCCGCATCCGCTGCGCCGCTTGTCATCGCGCGGACCCGCTGCGCGGCACCTTCGGCAACGGCGCTTGACGGGACGACAGGCGCGGCGTGCCACGGGCACGTACCACGGCGCCGGCGGCAGACCGGCCGGCGGCGCCGGACCCGGCGACCTCCACAATCGGATCACCTCGGGGCCGGCAGACCGCCGACCCGTAACGGCCCGGCCCTATGCGGTGCGGCGGGCTGCGGTCATCCGCGCGAGGATCAGCGCGGCGCACTCGCCCGCCGTGGCCCGGGTGGTGTCCACGACCAGGTCGTACGAGACCCCCTGGTGCACCGACTCGGCCTGCACGGCGGCCATCCCGGGCACCCGGTCACCGCGGGCGGCCTCCCGGGCCGCGGCCACGGCCGGGGCGCAGCGCACGCCGACCCAGAGCACGTCCAGGCCCTCCAGTGCCGCCCGCCAGCGGGCCTGGGAGGCGGTGGTGCCGAGGAACACCTCGTCCACCACGATCCGCGCCCCGGCCCGGGCCATCGCCGCGACCCCGGCCGTCCAGGCGGCGTCCAGGGCGGCGAAGACGGGCCCCACCTCGACGGTGCCGTCCCCGTCCGCCAGCCCGCCGATGCCCTCGCCGCCGCCCCCGTCGCCGCTGCGAAGCCGTGCCGGCAGCGCGGCGACCATGGTGTCCGCGCCGAGGTGCAGCCACGGCTCCGGCAGCAGCTCCTGAAGGCGGCGGGCGATGCTCGACTTGCCGGAGCTGGAGCCGCCGTTGAGGACGATCACGTTCATGCGGTCAGCGTAAGGCCCAACCAGGGCCCGACCAGGGCCCGACCAGGAACCGACTAGGACCCGACGCCGGCACCTCGGAAGGCCGCCGCCGCGGCCGCGAACGACGACGCCAGCGTCGGCGCCCCCGCCCAGTGCAGGTGCAGGTACGAGGCGTGCACGCTGCCGTGCACGAAGCCCTCCGTGCGCGGCCCGGTCGGCAGGCGCCAGCCCCAGGCCGGGTGTTCGCCCGCGCCCGGTTCGCAGACCGTCCGATGGAACTCGTGGCCGCGCAGCCGGGTGCCGGTCGCCGCGAGCGGCGAGTCGTGCAGGGCGACGGCCTCCCGGTAGCCGAGGGTGAGGCGTTCGGTCATCCGGGCGCCGGTGTCCAGCACCCCGCACATCGGCAAACCGTCCAACTCCCCCCCCAGGTAGAGCAGTCCGGCGCACTCGGCGGCGATCGGGCCGCCCGCTGCGGCGAACTCCGCGACGGCCGCGCGCAGCGCCGCGTTCCCGCTCAACTCCCGGACGTACAGCTCGGGGAAGCCGCCGCCGACGACGAGCCCGGCCGTGCCCGCCGGCAGCGCGGAGGCGTGCAGCGGGTCGAACGGGACGACCTCCGCGCCGGCGGCGCCGAGCAGTTCGGCGTTCTCGGCGTACGAGAAGGAGAACGCCGCGCCGCCCGCGACCGCGATCCGCGGCCGCCCGGCGACCGGGCTGACCTCGGCCGAGGGGTTCCACGGTTCGGCGTCCAACGGCGCTGCCGTACGGGCGAGTTCCAGCAGGGCGTCGAGGTCGACGGAGGAGCCGACCAGCTCGCCCATGTCGGCGACCGCCGCCAGCGCCTCCGCCGAGCGTTCCACCGCCGGGATCAGCCCGAGGTGGCGGGACGGCGTGGCCACCGCCGCCGAGCGGCGCAGCGAGCCCAGCACCGGCACGCCGGAACCCTCCTCCAGGGCCTCGCGCAGCAGGTGCTCGTGCCGGTCGGAGGCGACCCGGTTGAGGATCACCCCGGCGAGCCGCACCTGCGGATCCCAGGAGGCGAAGCCGTGCACCAGCGCGGCCACCGAGCGGGACTGCGAGGAGCCGTCCACCACCAGCACCACCGGCGCCCGCAGCAGCTTGGCGACGTGCGCCGTTGAGGCCAGCTCCCCGCGCCCGGAGGCGCCGTCGAACAGGCCCATGACGCCTTCGACCACCGCGATGTCCGCCCCCGCCGCGCCGTGCAGGAACAGCGGGGCGATCCGCTCCGGGCCGCACATGAAGGCGTCCAGGTTGCGGCCCGGGCGCCCGGCGGCGAGCGCGTGGTAGCCCGGGTCGATGTAGTCGGGACCGACCTTGTGCGGGGACACCGCCAGCCCGCGCGCGGCGAGCGCCGCGATCAGGCCGGTGGCGACGGTGGTCTTGCCGGCGCCCGAGGAGGGCGCGGCGATGACGAGGCGGGGGACGGTGCTCAACGGTCTACCACTCGATACCGCGCTGGCCCTTGCGGCCGGCGTCCATGGGGTGCTTGACCTTGGTCATCTCGGTGACCAGGTCGGCGAAGCCGGTCAGCGCCTCGGGCGCGTACCGGCCGGTGATGACGACGTGCTGGCTGCCCGGGCGGTCCTCGAGCACGGCGACGACCTCGGCCGGGTCGACCCACCCCCAGTGCATCGGGTAGGTGAACTCGTCGAGCACGTAGAAGCGGTAGGTCTCGGCGGCGAGGTCCCGCTTGACCTGCTCCCAGCCCTCCTTGGCCGCCTCCTCGCTGGACATCTCCTGCTCGGCGGAGCGCTGGATCCACGACCAGCCGGAGCCCATCTTGTGCCAGTCGACGGTGCCGCCCTCGCCGGAGGCGCCGAGGACGCGCAGCGCGTTCTCC
Source organism: Kitasatospora sp. NPDC023385 (assembly GCF_055664045.1). Taxonomy (NCBI): domain Bacteria; kingdom Bacillati; phylum Actinomycetota; class Actinomycetes; order Kitasatosporales; family Streptomycetaceae; genus Kitasatospora; species Kitasatospora sp. NPDC023385. The sequence goes on from NZ_JBVOOL010000007.1 coordinate 251,937, forward strand.
TCGCCGACCTTCCACTTGGCGGACTTCACGAACTGGAACACCCCGACCGGCCAGCCCTGGTTCCAGGCCCGCAGCGCCATCCCGAACGCGGCGGTGGACTTGCCCTTGCCGGGGCCGGTGTGCACGGCGGTGATGGGCAGGGTACGGCGCTGGCGGGTCGTCAGGCCGTCGTCGGGAACGCTCTCGGGAACGCCCTTGGGCATGGGATCAGGCCGCCTTTCGCAGGGTGGTCGTGCGGTTGTCGCGGACGGTCGTGGCGCGGTTGTCGCCGCGGTTCGCGCGGACGAGCGAGGCCACGCCCTCGGCGCGCAGCTCGTCCAGGCTGACGGCGGTGCCGCCGAGCAGGCCGGCCAGGGTGCGGGCCAGGCCGAGGCGGACCGGGCCGGACTCGCAGTCCAGCACCACGCTCGCCGTGCCCTGCGCCGCGAACAGCGCGGCCGCGCGCTGGGACTGCGCGAGCGCGTCACGCCCGCCGGTGGCCCGGCCGTCGGTCACCACGACCAGCAGCGGGCGCCGGCTCGGGTCGCGCAGCCGCTCGACCCGCAGCACCTCGTGGGCGCGCAGCAGCCCGGCGGCCAGCGGGGTCCGCCCGCCGGTGGGCAGCGACTCCAGCCGGGCGGCGCCGACCTCCACCGAGGAGGTCGGCGGCAGCGCCAGCTCGGCGCCCGCCCCGCGGAAGGTGATCATGCCGATCTTGTCCCGCCGCTGGTAGGCGTCCATCAGCAGCGACAGCACGGCGCCCTTGACGGCGGTCATCCGCTGCCGGGCGGCCATCGAGCCGGAGGCGTCGACCACGAACAGCACCAGGTTGGACTCCCGGCCCTGGCGCACCTGTTCGCGGAAGTCGTCCTTCTTCAGCACCAGCGCCCGGCCGCTGCGTCCGCGCGCCACCTGGTGCGGGGCGGCGGCCTGCAGGGTCGCGGTCAGGTGCAGCCGGCCGAGGGCGCCGTGCGGCCGGCGGGAGCGGATGGTGTGCCCGCCGGTGGTCTCGGCGGGGGAGCGGCGGCCCTGGGCGCCGTGGCCGGTGCCCCGGACGGTGAACAGCCTGGTCCGGTACGCGTCCCCGGCGGCGACCGGCGCCGACTCCCGCGCGGGGGCCGGCTGCTGGGCCGGTACGGGTGGCTGCGCGGGCTCGTCGGCGCCCTCGGGGGCGGTGGCCTGCGGGGCGTCGCCCTCGGCGGGCTCGGGCGCTCCGCCGCCTCCGTCGGGGCCGTCGCCGTCGGGGCCACCACCGTCGGGGCCGCCGCCGTCCGGGCCGTCGCCCTCGGGCTCCGGGTCCTCCCGGTCCTCCTGGGCCTGCGCCTCGGCCTGCTCCTCCAGCGTCCGGTCCAGCTGCTCCTCGTCGAGCCCCGGCGCGTCGAACGGGTTGCGGCGGCGCCGGTGCGGCAGGGCCAACTGGGCGGCCTTGCGGACGTCCTCCTCCAGCACCTCGGTGCGCCCGTCCCAGGCGGCGAGGGCGACGGCGGTACGGGCCATCACGATGTCCGCGCGCAGCCCGTCCACCTCGAACGCGGCGCAGACGGCGGTGATCTGCCGCAGCGCCACCTCGGTCAACTCGACCTTGGGAAGCAACTCCCTTGCGGCGGTGATGCGTTCGGCGAGCGCCCGCTCCTCGTCGGCGAACCGTGCGGCGAACCCGGCCGGGTCCGCGTCGTACGCGAGCCGGCGGCGGACCACGTCGGCCCGTTCGGCCGGATCCCGGGTGGCGGCGATCTCGACGGTCAGGCCGAACCGGTCGAGCAGCTGCGGCCGCAGCTCGCCCTCCTCCGGGTTCATCGTGCCGACCAGCAGGAACCGGGCCGCGTGCCGCACCGACACGCCCTCGCGCTCGACGTACGAGCGGCCCATCGCGGCGGCGTCCAGCAGCAGGTCCACGACGTGGTCCTGGAGCAGGTTCACCTCGTCGATGTAGAGCACGCCGCGGTGCGCCTTGGCGAGCAGTCCGGGCTCGTACGCCTTGACGCCCTCGGCGAGCGCGCGCTCCAGGTCGAGCGAGCCGACGATCCGGTCCTCGGCCACGCCGACCGGCAACTCGACCAGTTGGGACGGGCGTTCATGGCTGGCGGGGCCTGCCTGACCGCCGGGGTGTGCAGCGCTGCCGGCGCCCTCAGCGCCGCCGGGGTCGCCGTGCGGCCCGTCGGGGCAGTGCGGGTCGGGCGCGGCCGGGTCGCAGGCGAAGCGGCAGTCGTCCACGACGGCGATGGACGGCAGCAGCCCGGCGAGCGCGCGCACCATGGTTGACTTCGCGGTGCCCTTCTCGCCGCGCACCAGCACGCCGCCGACGGCGGGGGAGACCGCGTTCAGCAGCAGACCGAGCCGCAGGTCGGCCATGCCGACGATCGCGGTGAACGGATAGCGGACGTCACTCATGCCTTGCCGGCCTCCTCAGGTGCCCCGGGCGGCAGGAACGGCAGCGATCCGGCCGCCGGCACCCCGCCCTCGATCAGCTTCCACAGCGCGTCGGTGTCCGCGTGTTCCTCGATCAGGTCGCCGAGCCGGTCCAGCCGGGCCTCGCGCGCCGCGGCGAAGCAGAGGTCCGGCGCCGGGACGAACGCCCGGCCCGCCGCCGCGGCGACCTCGCGCAGGAGTTCACGGCGGAAGCCGTCGTTCTCCAGCGCGCCGTGCCAGGTCGTGCCCCAGACCGAGCCCACCCGGCAGCCGTCCAGGGCCTGCCCCCGGTCATCGGTGACGAACGGCTCGCCGCCCTCGACGGCGACGACGCCGTGGTGGATCTCGTACCCCTCGACCCGCTGCCCGAACGCCCGGCCGACCGGCCGCGCCAGCACCTTCTCGGCGCCGAACCGCACGGACGTCGGCAGCAGGCCGAGCCCGTCGACGGCGCCCGCCCTGGACTCCACCTCGTCGACGATCCCGCCCGCCAGCATCTGGTAGCCGCCGCACACCCCGAGGACCGGCAGCCCGGCCGCCGCGCGCGCCTTCAGCGCCGGCTCCAGGCCGCGTTCGCGCAGCCAGGCGAGGTCGGCGACGGTGGCTCGGGTGCCGGGCAGCACCACCAGGTCGGCGTCGGCCAGTTCCTCCGGCCTGGTGGCCCAGCGCACCAGCACACCGGGCTCCTGGGCGAGCGCGTCCAGGTCGGTGAAGTTGGACAGCCGGGGGAAGCGCACCACGGCCACCCGCAGCACGTCCGCGCCGAGCGGCCCGCGGGCGTCGACCCGGTCCACGACCGTCGACAGGTCCAGCGAGTCCTCGGCGTCCAGCCACAGCCCGGGCAGCATCGGCAGGGTGCCCAGCACCGGACGGCCGGTCAGCTCGTGCAGCATCTCCAGCCCGGGCGCGAGCAGCCGGGCGTCGCCGCGGAACTTGTTGACGAACCAGCCCGCCACGTGCCGCTGGTCCTGCGCGGACAGCAGCGCCAGCGTCCCGTACATCGCCGCGAACACGCCGCCGCGGTCGATGTCCCCGACCACCACCACCGGCAGCCCGGCAGCCGTGGCCAGTCCCATGTTGGCGATGTCACGGTCGCGCAGGTTGATCTCGGCGGGCGAGCCGGCGCCCTCGCAGACGACCACGTCGTAGCGCCGGCGCAGGTCGGCCAGGCACTCCAGGGCGCGCTCCAGCAGCACGGGCTTGCGCTCGCGGTAGTCCAGCGCGCCCACCTCGGCGACCGGCCTGCCCAGCAGCACCACCTGGCTGCGGCCGTCCGCGCCGGGCTTGAGCAGCACCGGGTTCATCGCCGCCTCCGGCTCCACCCGGGCGGCCTGCGCCTGCATCGCCTGGGCGCGGCCGATCTCGGCGCCGTCGGCGGTGACGAAGGAGTTCAGCGACATGTTCTGCGCCTTGAACGGCGCGACCCGCACCCCCTGGCGGACCAGCCAGCGGCAGATGCCGGCCGTCACCACGCTCTTGCCCGCGTCCGAGGTCGTCCCGGCGACCAGCAGCGCGTTGCTCATGCCCTTCCCCTCCTCCTGCTCGTGCCCAACGCCCTGATCGCCAGATGCCCCGCGACCGTCGTACCCAGTGCCAGCACGCCCACCCGCCGAGAGAGCACGCAGGCCCGCTCGATGTCGTCCACCGTCACCGGCCGCAGCTCCGCGCCCAGGACCGGCCGGTGCTCCACCCTCCCCCCGCCGTCGCCCGGGGAGCCCACCGTGCCGTACCGCAGGGTGCCGCCCAGCCGTACGCCCACGGCGCCCGCGAACGCCGACTCGGCCTGGCCCGCGTTCGGGCTCGGGTGCGAGGAGCCGTCGCGCCGCCAGACGCGCCACGCGGTACGGGGCTGCGGGGCGGCGGCCACCGTCAGCAGCGCCGTCAGCCGGGCGCCCGGCCACCCCGCCAGGTCGTCCAGCCGGGCCGACGCCCAGCCGAACCGGGCGTAGCGCGGCGAACGGTGGCCCACCATGGCGTCCAGGGTGTTCACGGCGCGGAAGGCCAGCAGCCCGGGTGTGCCCGCGAGGGCGCCCCAGGTCAGCGCGTTCACCACGGCGTCGGCGGTGTTCTCGGCCACCGACTCGACCACCGCCCGGGCGATCTGCTGCTCGTCCAGCGCGCTCGGGTCGCGCCCGCACAGGTGCGGCAGCCGCTCCCGCGCGGCCGGCAGGTCCCCGTCCTTCAGGGCGCGGCCGATGGTGCGCGCCTCCCGGGTCAGCGAGGTGCCGCCGAGCACCGTCCACGTCGCGGCCGCCGCCAGCGCCGCCCGGCCCAGCGGGCGCCGGCCCACCGTACGGTCCAGGGCGAGCGCGCCCGCCGCGACCGCGCCCGCGCACAGCGCCGTGTACCCGGCGCCGACCGCACGGTCGTCGCGCCACAGCCGGCGCTCCAGCCGGGTCGCGGCGCCGCCGAAGACGGCCACCGGGTGGCCCCGGCGGGGATCGGCGAAGCGGGCGTCGGCGGCGTAGCCCGCGACGGCGCCCAGCGCGAACGCGGCGGCGCGGGTTAGGGGGCGGCCCGCCGGACCGGGCGCGGTCGGCGCCGGCACGGCTATCGGCCGCACGACGGAAGACAGCTCGACGGGGAACAACCCGGCGGGGGACAGCACTGCGGAAGACGGCCGGGAGGCCGACGGGGCGGGGCAGCCTGCATCGCGTGCGTGTCCTCACTCAGGGTCCGCGCCCTGGATCGACGTAGCGGGGGCGAGAGTCTCCTGGCTTCCGGGTCGAACGCACTCCCGGGGCCTTCCAGCGGCTTCTGACGGTCCGCCGTGGCGATACTTCCGAGCGTGCTCCCCGGTGACAGTGGCGGGACCGCGCCGGACTCGCACCGGCTTCCTCTCCATGCCTCCGATTGGCCTCAGGATCCCATCACGCGGCCGAAGCGGGAGTCAACCGAGGTCACGGAGGGGTTGGTCACACGGGCGGACCGGCTGACGTCCTGTGGGATCACCCAGCGCGGCGCGCCTGCGGTACGGGCCGCTTCGTGGGTTCGGTTGCTGGGGCCGCCCCGCGATCCGCCCCTACGTTCGGGGGCATGCGTCGCAGAAAGCCCCCCGCCACCCCGCCCCCGGTGCCGTTCTCGCCCGCGGCCGCCCGCGCCCATCGGGCCGGCCTCGGCCTGACCGCCGAGCAGGTCGCCGAGGGCATGGCCGCCCACGGCGTCCGGCTGCTGCCCGCCCACGTCCTCGCCTGGGAGAGCGGCTGGCTGCGCCCGGACGAAGCGGAGTTCATCGCCCTCGCCCGCGCCCTCTGGTGCCCCGCCGCCCAGCTGATGGACACCCGCCCGACCGGCCTGCGCGACCACCGCCTCGCCCGCGAGCTCGGCCAGGCGGCCGTCGCCGAACGCACCGGCACCGCCCTGTCCGCCTACCGGCAGGCCGAACTGACGGGCCAGTGGGAGGGCGACGAGGAACAGACCCGCGCCCTCGCCGACGTCCTCGGCCTCAGCCTGCCCGAACTCGTCGAGGCCACCGGGCGCCGGGACGCCCTCGACCGCCTCCTGCGCCAGTGCGCCGCCGGCCGCTGGCAGCCCCACCTCCGCGCCCTCGCCCGCATCGTCCCGGCTCCCTCCGACGTCCTCGCCGCCGCCCTCACCGCCCTCCAGCAGGAACACCAGATCCCCACCCACTGGGGCGCCACCACCCGCGCCACCCCGCCCCCGACCGCCGACGCCGTCACCCCCCGCTTCTGGCAGCTCCTCGACGCCGCCGGGTCCTGACGCCGCCGCTGCCGCCGCGTCCCGGCGCCGCGCTCCCGCCCCGATTCGTGACCCGGACGGCCCAATCCGCTGGCCGGGCGGTCGGGGCGCCGGTGAACTGGTGCACGAACACCGTCCGGTCCGTGACCAACAGAGCGGGGAACGTTATGCGCTGGGGAACCGCCGCCGTCGTGGCGGCCGCCGCCGCCGTCGGGGCCGGGGCCGGGGTCGCCTTCCTGGTGATCGGCCGCCGGGCCTCCGAGCGGATGGTCCACCCGGCGACCGCCGTCCGGGAGTCCGGCCCGGTCGTGGTCCGGAGCGTCGGCCCTGGCCGGGTCACCTTCACCGGCGGCCCCGAGAGCCTGCGCCCCGGCCGCTGGGCGGTCGAGTGGGACGACGGCGGGCACGCGGTCGTCGGGGAGGTCCTGCACAGCGACGAGCGGGGCGTCACCCGCCGGCTCGTCCGCGCGGACCAGGGCACCCTGGCGCCCGGCACCGTGGTCCGCTTCACTCCGCGCGTCCACCTCGGCGACCCCGTCCGGGCGTTCGGCCTCGCGTACACCGAGGTGGCCGCCGACGGCGAACTCGGCGCCCTTCCCGCCTGGTACCTCGACGGCAAGCGCGGCACCTGGGTGATCCTCGTGCACGGGGCCGGGGCCGACCGCGGGCAGGCCCTGCCGGTCCTTCCCGTCCTCGACCGCCTCGGCCTGCCCGCGCTCGTGGTCACCTACCGCGGCGACGAGGGCGCCCCCGCCGCCCCGAACCGCCCCGGCTCCGGCTCCGGCTCCGGTCCCGTCCACGTCGGCGATACCGAGTGGCGCGACGTCGAGGCGGCGCTCCGGCTGGCGCTGGAGAACGGCGCGGGCCGGGTGATCCTCTACGGCTGGTCCACCGGCGCCACCATGGTCCTGCAGACCGCGGCCCGTTCCGCCTGGTCGCACGCCGTCCGGGGCCTGATCCTCGACTCGCCCGTCCTCGACCTCCAGGCCACGGCCGGCCGTGGTGGCGTCCAGCGGCCTGCTGCCCGTGGCGCCACCGAAGCCGGCGCCCACGCCGCGCAGGCCCGCACCGGCACCAGCACCAGCACCGACGTCGCCGACTTCGGCCGCATCGCGGAGGGCACCGACCTGCGCGTCCCGACCTTCCTCCTGCACAGCCCGGACGACCGGCTCGCCCCGTTCGGCGCCGCCGAGCACCTGGCGGCGGCCCGCCCCGACCTGGTCAGCCTCCAGCCGTTCCCCGGCGCCGACCACGGCACCCTCTGGAACACCGCTCCCGACCACTACACCGAGCTCCTCCGCCGCTGGCTCACGCCCCTCCTCTGAGCCCGGGTCCGGGAGCGCATCGCAGCGCTCGGCACTCCCGACCGCCGCTCCCCGAGAGCACCGGAAGTCGGCCCCGCCGACTTCTCGTGCGGCAAGATCCACGCGGTGAACCGGCCATCCGTCCGAATTCGGGCTGGACAGCGACGCCGAGGATCGAGGGCGCCGCCCGCCTCCGCGGCGGTCATCGGCACGCCAGGGGCACAATGTGGCCCCTGCCCGGCTCCGTTACTGCCACGCTCCGTAACCGTTCGGACGGGCCCCGCAACCGTCACCCCCCACCTGGCATGGGCAGGCCACACGTTTCCGGCCAGGCGGTTTGCCTCTGTTGCCCGATCTTGCGGAGGTGCCGGCGCCGGTCTCCCGGTCGTACGGACAACCGGATGTGACAGAAGGCCGGTACAAGGGGAAGACTGCTCGACGTGACGTCTCGGAACCCGCGCGACCGTGATGCCCCGCTCCCGCCGACGATCGGTCCCGGCGCGACGGTGACCCGTCTCCCCGGTACGGCCCACAGGCCCGCCGGTGGCAGGCCGGGCGGGGCGGGTGTACCCCGCAACGGCGTACCCCGGCGGCGGGGCCCCGCGCCCGCTCCCGGGCGGGGCCGGGTTCCCGTGCCCGAGGGCTTCCCCGCGCCCGCCGAGCTGGCGCCGCTGGCCCGCCGGATGCTGGTGGACGCCGTCCGGATCGCCCGCTGGGCCGGGGATCTGAACGAGGTCGACAAGCGGGGCGAGCTGCTTCCCGACGCCGCCCGCGCGGCCGGCCGGGCGCTGGCCATGACGGTCGGCGCCGCGGCCAAGGCCTGGGGGCAGGCGCTGCTGGTGGGCCTGGTGGAGGCCCGCGACGGCGGTGCCGTCTCCGGCTGGCGCCTGCACGCCTGGGAGCACGACGACGAGGCCGTGGTGCGCGGCTGGTCGGCGCTGTTCGACGCCTGGACGCTGCTCGCCCCGGTGCCGCCCGCCGCGCTGCGCGGCGTGTTCGCCATGCTGGCCGGGCAGGCCGTGGACCAGGCCCCGCAGCTGCTCTCCTTCCTGCACCTGGTGGACGGCCCGGTCGCCGAGAGCGAGCTGCTGGAGCTGCTGCGCCGGGGCCTGGACGAGCGCCGGGTCGGCGGCGGGGCCGGCGGCCCGGGCCTGTCGCCCGTGCCGCACGCCGCCTCCGCGGTGTCGGCCGTCCGCGGCACCTGCCGGGAGCCGCAGATCGACACCCCGGCCGCACCCTCGGACGTGGCCGCCGTCCTGGACTGGATGCTGGACGGCCTGGCGGCGGTCGGCGCCCTGACGCGCAGCAACGACGCCGCCGAGCTGTCGCCGCTGGGCCACTGGGCGGTGCGGGCGAAGCTGGAGGAGATCTGCACGGTCGCGCAGACCGCGGCCGGGCACATCGAGCAGAGCGCCTTCGAGCTGCTGAACGCCTGCGCGGACTACTCGCCGGGCCCGGCCCGCGCCGAGTACCGCGCCTGGGTCGCGGCCCGCCCGGCGGACCGCGCGGTGGCCGAGCTGCTGGAGGCGGCGCAGGGCGACGACGCGCTGGTGCGCGGCCTGGCCTTCGAGGCGCTGCGGGTGGCCGGCGGGCCGGCCGAGCAGGCGGTCCGGGCGGCGGTGGACGCGCCGGTGCTGCGCCCGTACGCCCTGCTGTGGCTGGCGGAGCGCGCGGACGAGGGGGTCTCCCCGGCGGACGTGCTGGGCGCGGACGACGCGGCCTGGCTCTGGGTGGACACGGCGGCGGCGGTGCTCGACCACGGTGAGACGGAGCTGCTGGTGGGCCACGTCGAGGGTGCCTCGGCAGGCGATCCGGTACGGCTGTTCGCCCGGGCCCGGCAGTCCGGGCACCCGCGGGCGGCCTCGGTGCTGACGGCGGTGTCGAGCGTGCACCCCGATCCGGCGGTGGCCCGGGCGGCCCGCCGCTCGGCCTTCAGCGTCCACACCGGCGGCGCGTAGCGGAAGCCTCCGCGAGGAGGCGACGGCGGGAGCGACGGCCGGAACGAAGGCGAGAACGACGGCGAAGGGCCCGGAACCGATCGGTTCCGGGCCCTTCGCCGTATGACGAACTGATGAACGGGCGGCCTCAGCCGAGCCGGGACTCCGCCCGCCGGGCGCGGACGTCGCCGACCTTCTGCCCCACCTTGCGGCGGATGACCAGCAGCGGCGCCATCGCGGCGAGCGTGATCTGGGCGAACGCGCCGACGTGCATCAGCGCGTCGCCGCCGGGCAGTCCGGTGGCCCAGGCGGCCAGGCAGCCGATGGAGACCACGATCCAGCAGAGCGTGGCGGTGGCCAGCAGCCCCTGCGGCTTCGGGTACTCGATCCGGCTGACCATCAGGTACGCGGCGCCGAAGATGGCGAGCAGGCCGGGCAGGAACGGCGGGTCGAGCAGCACGATGGCGATGACCGTCATCGCGCCCATCGGGCAGGGCATGCCCTGGAACACGCCGGGCCGCATCTTGACGGCCGAGAAGCGGGCCAGCCGCAGGACGACCGCGAGCAGCACGGTGATCGCGATGAGCGCCGAGAGCTTGCTGTTGGAGCCCTGGGAGACCATGCCCCAGACCGCGACGAAGTAGGCCGGCGCGATGCCGAAGCTGATCAGGTCCGCCAGGTTGTCCAGTTCCGCTCCGAGGGCGGAGGAGCGCAGCTTGCGCGCCACCAGGCCGTCGAAGAGGTCGCACATCGAGCCGATCAGCAGCAGCGTGACCGCGGTGGCGGCGCTGTGCCGGTCCGGAGCGGCGTCCGGGTTGGTGATGTGCGGGACGAGGACCCCGGTGGTGATCGAGTAGATCGCCAGGAAGCCGCAGACGGCGTTGCCCAGGGTCAGGAAGTCTGCGGTGGACAGGTGCTGGGGAGAGCGCGGGGCGCGCAGCTCGCGGTCGCGCGCCCAGCGGCGGCGGCGCAGGGACGTCTCCTCGTCGTCCAGGCCGACGATTGTCTCAGGATCAGTCACGGTCAAGGCGCGTCACCCCGGCTGTGGTCTTCTGGCCGACCTCGACGCCGACCTCGACGCCGGCCGGCAGGTAGGTGTCGACCCGGGAGCCGAACCGGATCAGGCCGATCCGGTCGCCCTGCTCGACCTTGGTTCCGGCGGCGACGTACGGCACGATGCGGCGGGCCACGGCCCCCGCGATCTGCACCATCTCGATGTCGCCGAGCTCGGTGTCGAAGTGCCAGACGACCCGCTCGTTCTGGTCGCTGTCCTTGTTGAACGCGGGGACGAAGCCGCCCGCGACGTGCTCGACCGACGTCACCATGCCCGGCAGGGGCGCGCGGTTGACGTGGACGTTGAGCGGGCTCATGAAGATCGCGACCCGGGTGCGGCCGTCCGGCCAGGCGTCGATGCTCTGCACCACGCCGTCGGCGGGGGAGATCACTCTGCCCGTGCCGATCTCACGCTCGGGGTCGCGGAAGAACCACAGCATGCCCGCGCCGAGCGCACAGGCGGGTACCGCCGCCAGGGCCCACTTGCCGCTGCGCCGGGTGAGGGCGGTGGTCACGGCGGCCGTGGCGAGTGTGGGGACGAACCAGGGGGTGGCTCCGCGCGCGATGGTCACGCGGGGTCGCCGACCGGCCGTCGTGGGTGCGAGGGCATCGCGGTCCGTGACGGAGGTGTGAGGGGACGGGCTGATGGGCATCGAAGACCTTTGTCGCGGGGGATCATGGCCGCTGGACGGGGGCCACCGCGGAATCGGTAATAGAGGGACGGCTTGCTGTCCCGGTGGATGCTATCGGGAGCACACGGTGGGTGGGCAACCCGCCTGCTCGTTCATGTGTCCGGTGGGAGCGCGTGTGCGCGTCGTACCTCTACGACCGTAGCTCGCCCCGGTCCGGTTCCCAAGGGACCTGACAGGGCTGGTGACACTTGTCTCAACAGGCGGGCCGACAGAACCCGGTGGGGAAACGGCCGTACGGGCCGGAAGCGGGTGCGCGGAAGCGGCCGGAGGGCGTGTCGTTGCAGCTGTACGCCCTGCGGCCGCTCCGGAGGCCGTGCCGGGCCCCGGCGGACCAGGCCGGGGCCAGTGACGGGGCACGGCGCTCCGCCGGGACGGGCCCGCACGCCCGTCGACCGGCGGTTCGAGGGGGCCGCCCGGTGACGTGGTCCGTCGGCGGGCGGCCCGGGGATCACTCGGCGATCCGGTACTCCTCCAGGAGCCGGCGTCCGACGATCATCTTCTGGATCTCCGCAGTACCTTCACCGATGAGCAGCATCGGCGCCTCGCGGTAGAGGCGCTCGATCTCGTACTCCTTGGAGAAGCCGTAGCCGCCGTGGATGCGGAAGGCGTCCTCGACGACCTCCTTGCAGTACTCGGAGGCGAGGTACTTGGCCATGCCGGCCTCGAGGTCGTTGCGCTCGCCGCCGTCCTTCTTGCGGGCGGCCATGACCATCATCTGGTGGGCGGCCTCGACCTTGGTGGCCATCTCGGCGAGCTTGAACTGGATGGCCTGGTGCTCGGCGATCTTCTTGCCGAAGGTGGAGCGCTGCTGGGCGTAGGAGATGCCGAGCTCGAAGGCGCGGCGGGCGACGCCGCAGCCGCGAGCGGCGACGTTGACGCGGCCGACCTCGACGCCGTCCATCATCTGGTAGAAGCCGCGGCCCGGGACACCGCCGAGGACCCGGTCGGCCGGGATCCGGACGTCCTGCAGGACCAGCTCGGTGGTGTCGACGCCCTTGTAGCCCATCTTCTCGATCTTGCCGGGCACGGTCAGGCCGGGAACCGCGGGGTTCGGGCCGAAACCGGCCTCCTTCTCGATCAGGAAGGTGGTCATGTTCTTGTACGGGCTGCTGCCGCCCTCGTCGGTCTTGCACAGGACCGCGACGAGGGTGGAGGTGCCGCCGTTGGTCAGCCACATCTTCTGCCCGTTGAGGATGTAGGAGTCCCCGTCCTTCACGCCCTTGGTGGAGATGGCCGCGACGTCGGACCCGAGGCCGGGCTCGGACATCGAGAAGGCGCCGCGGATCTCGCCGGCTGCCATCCTCGGCAGAAAGTGGTCCTTCTGCTCCTGGGTGCCGTGGGCGTTGATCATGTGCGCCACGATGAAGTGGGTGTTGACGATGCCGGAGACCGACATCCAGCCGCGGGCGATCTCCTCGACCACCAGGGCGTAGGTGAGCAGGGACTCGCCGAGGCCGCCGTACTCCTCGGGGATGGTCAGGCCGAACAGGCCGAGCTGCTTCATGCCTTCGACGATGGCGGTCGGGTACTCGTCCTTGTGTTCCAGCTCGGTCGCGACCGGAATGATCTCCTTGTCGACGAAATCCCGCACGGTGGCGAGGATGTCCCGCTGGATCTCGGTGAGGCCGTCGGTCTGTGCGAGGCGTCCCATCGTGCGGCTCCGAAACGTCTAAGAGGGCGGGGGGGGGGATTGCGGGGGCCCTGCCGGCGTGGCTGCACAGCAGGGCCCCCTTCCGGGTGGGGGTCGGCCGATGACGGCGGCCTGCCCCTCCGGGGTCTTCGGAAGACCGGGGCCCCCGGTAAAGGGGACGGCGGTCTCCGATGGAGGGAGAAGAGAGAAGGGGTGCGGGGGAGACGCTAGGAGAGCGGGGTCGGGCGGCCGGGCTGCTCGCCGCCGCGCTCCTTGGTGTAGGTCTCGGTGGGCACCATCACCTTGCGCCGGAAGACGCAGACGACCGTGCCGTCCTGCTTGTACCCCTTGGTCTCGACGTAGACGATGCCGCGGTCGTCCTTGGACTTGGACGGCCACTTGTCGAGCACGGTGGTCTCGCCGTAGAGGGTGTCGCCGTGGAAGGTCGGCGCGATGTGCCGCAGCGACTCGATCTCCAGGTTGGCGATGGCCTTGCCGGAGACGTCCGGGACGGACATGCCGAGCAGCAGCGAGTAGATGTAGTTGCCCACCACGACGTTCTTGCCGAAGTCCGTCGTCTTCTCCGCATAGTTCGTGTCCATGTGGAGGGGGTGGTGGTTCATGGTGAGCAGGCAGAAGAGGTGGTCGTCGTACTCGGTGACCGTCTTGCCGGGCCAGTGCCGGTAGACCGCGCCGACCTCGAACTCCTCGTAGGTGCGTCCGAACTGCATGCCGCGGGCCCTCAGCTTTCCGGGATCTCGAACTTGGTGGTGCGCTGCAGGCCCGCGGCCCGGCCCTTGCCCGCGACGACCAGGGCCATCTTGCGGCTGGCCTCGTCGATCATCTCGTCGCCGAGCATCGCGGAGCCCTTGGCGCCGCCCGCCTCGGAGGTGCAGTAGTCGTAGGCGTCGAGGATCAGCTCGGCGTGGTCGTAGTCCGCCTGCGAGGGCGAGTAGATCTCGTTCGCGGCGGCGACCTGGTCGGGGTGGAGCACCCACTTGCCGTCGAAGCCGAGGGCGGCGGACCGGCGGGCCACCTCTCGGTAGCCCTCCTGGTTGCGGATCTGCAGGTACGGGCCGTCGATCGCCTGCAGGTCGTTGGCACGGGCGGCCATCAGGATGCGCATCAGGATGTAGTGGTAGGCGTCGGCGCCGTAGCCGGGCGGCTGCTCGCCGACGACCAGGGACTTCATGTTGATGGAGGCCATGAAGTCGGCGGGGCCGAAGATGATGGTCTCCAGCCGGGGCGAGGCCTCGGCGATGGCGTCGACGTTGATCAGGCCCTTGGCGTTCTCGATCTGCGCCTCGATGCCGATCCGCCCGACCTCGAAGCCCATGGTCTTCTCGATCTGGGTGAGCAGCAGGTCGAGCGCCTTGACCTGCTCGGCGTCCTGGACCTTGGGCAGCATGATGCAGTCGAGGTTGGGGCCGGCGCCCTCGACCACGGTGATCACGTCGCGGTAGGTCCAGTGGGTGGTCCAGTCGTTGACCCGGACGACCCTGGTCTTGCCGCCCCAGTCGCCGTTGTTGAGCGCGTCGACGATGTGGTGGCGGGCGCTCTCCTTGACGAGTGGCGCGCAGGCGTCCTCCAGGTCGAGGAAGACCTGGTCGGCGGGGAGGCCCTGGGCCTTCTCGAGGAAGCGCGGGTTGCTGCCCGGTACGGCGAGGCAGGAGCGGCGCGGGCGGAGACGGCTGCTCGAAGTGTCGCTTGCGGTGCTCATGGGGGTCGTTCGGTTCCTTCCCAGTGGTCAGCTGGTGGCCGCGGGTGCGGGCGTCCACGGCTGGAGCTTGTTGGCGAGCCGGATCTCGTCCACGATCCGGCCGATGATGGTCGTGATGCCGAAGTCCTTCGGGGTGAACACGGCGGCGACGCCGGCGGCCTTGAGGGCCTCGCCGTCCGCTGCCGGGATGATGCCACCCACGATCACCGGGACATCCTGCACCCCGGCCCGGTCCAGGCGCTTCAGGACGTCGGGCACCAGCTCGCAGTGCGCACCGGAGAGGATGGACAGGCCCACGCAGTGGACGTCCTCCGCGACGGCGGCGGACACGATCTGCTCCGGCGTCAGCCGGATGCCCTGGTAGACCACCTCGAACCCGGCGTCGCGGGCCCGGACGGCGATCTGCTCGGCGCCGTTGGAGTGCCCGTCCAGGCCGGGCTTGCCGACCAGCAGGCGCAGCCGGCCGGCGCCCAGCTCCTCGGCGGTCGCGGCGACCGCGGCGCGGACCTGCTCCAGCTCGCCGCCGGGCTCGGTGGCGACCGCGACGGGCGCGCCGCCGACCCCGGTGGGGGCCCGGTACTCGCCGAAGACCTCGCGCAGGGCGAAGGACCACTCGCCGGTGGTGACACCGGCCCGGGCGCAGGCGAGCGTGGCCGGCACCAGGTTGGCGTCGGTGGCGGCGACGGCCTTGAGCTCGGCCAGCGACGCCTGGGCGGCGGCCTCGTCACGCCGGCCGCGCCAGGACTCCAGGGCGGCGAGCACGGACTGCTCGGAGGCCGGGTCGACCACCATGATCGCGGTGTCGAGGTCGGCGGTGAGCGGGCTGGGCTCGGTGGTGTCGAAGCAGTTGACCCCGACGACCTTGTCCTCGCCGGACTCGATCCGGGCCCGGCGGGCGGCGTGCGAGGACACCAGGTTGGACTTCAGGTAGCCGGACTCGACGGCCGGGATGACCCCGCCCATCTCCAGCACCTTGGCGATCTCCGCCTCCGCGCCGGCCAGCAGCGCGGCGGTCTTGGCCTCGATCACCTCGGAGCCGTTGAAGATGTCGCCGTACTCCAGCAGGTCCGACTCGTACGCCAGCACCTGCTGGATACGCAGCGACCACTGCTGGTCCCACGGCCGGGGCAGGCCGAGCGCCTCGTTCCAGGCGGGCAGCTGGACGGCCCGGGCGCGGGCGTCCTTGGAGAGGGTGACGGCCAGCATCTCCAGGACGATCCGCTGGACGTTGTTCTCCGGCTGGGCCTCGGTCAGGCCGAGGGAGTTGACCTGGACGCCGTAGCGGAAGCGGCGCTGCTTCGGGTCCGCCACGCCGTAGCGCTCCAGGGTGACCTTCTCCCAGAGCCGGGCGAAGGCGCGCATCTTGCACATCTCCTCGACGAAGCGCACGCCGGCGTTCACGAAGAAGGAGATCCGGGCGACCACCTCGCCCATCCGCTCGGCCGGCACCTGCCCGGAGTCGCGGACGGCGTCGAGCACCGAGATGGCGGTGCACATCGCGTACGCGATCTCCTGGACGGGCGTGGCCCCCGCCTCCTGCAGGTGGTAGCTGCAGATGTTGATCGGGTTCCACTTGGGGAGGTTGCCGACCGTGTAGGCGATCATGTCGGTGATCAGCCGCACCGACGGGCCGGGCGGGAAGACGTGCGTCCCGCGCGACAGGTACTCCTTGACGATGTCGTTCTGGGTGGTGCCGGTCAGCTTGGCGATGTCGGCGCCCTGCTCCTCGGCGACCACCTGGTAGAGCGCCAGCAGCCACATCGCGGTGGCGTTGATCGTCATGGAGGTGTTGGTCTGCTCGAGCGGGATGCCGTCGAACAGGGCGCGCATGTCGCCGACGTGGCCGACAGGGACGCCGACCCGGCCCACCTCGCCGCGGGCGAGGACGTGGTCGGAGTCGTAGCCGGTCTGGGTCGGCAGGTCGAAGGCGACGGACAGGCCGGTCTGTCCCTTCGCCAGGTTCCGCCGGTAGAGCGCGTTGGAGTCGCTCGCGGTGGAGTGGCCGGCGTAGGTGCGCATCAGCCAGGGCCGGTCGCGCTTCTGGGGCTCGGTCATCGGAGGCCTCAGACGTTCCGGCTGGGCTTGACGTCCCGCTCGTCAAGCTGGCGGAAGAGGTTGATGGCGGGCAGGTGCTTGGCGCGGAGCTCCTGGTTGCGCACGCCGAGGCCTTCTTCCGGGGCGAGGCAGAGGACGCCGACCTTGCCCTGGTGCTTGTTGTGGTGGACGTCGAGGGCGGCCTGGCCGGTCTCCTCCAGGGTGTAGACCTTGGAGAGGGTGGGGTGGATCTTGCCCTTGGCGACGAGGCGGTTGGCTTCGAAGGCCTCGCGGTAGTTGGCGAAGTGCGAGCCGACGATGCGCTTGAGGGACATCCACAGGTAGCGGTTGTCGTACTGGTGCATGAAGCCGGAGGTGGAGGCGCAGGTGACGATGGTGCCGCCCTTTCGGGTGACGTACACGGAGGCGCCGAAGGTTTCGCGGCCCGGGTGTTCGAAGACGATGTCGACGTCCTCGCCGCCGGTGAACTCGCGGATCCGGGAGCCCAGGCGCTTCCACTCGCGGGGGTCCTGGTTGTGCTCGTCCTTCCAGAACCGGTAGCCCTCGGCGGAGCGGTCGATGATCGCCTCGGCGCCCATGGCGCGGCAGATCTCGGCCTTCTGGTCGCTGGAGACGACGCAGATCGGGGTGGCGCCGCCGGCCAGCGCGTACTGGGTGGCGTAGGAGCCGAGGCCGCCGCTCGCGCCCCAGATGAGGACGTTGTCGCCCTGCTTCATGCCGGCGCCGTTGCGGGAGACGAGCTGGCGGTAGGCGGTGGAGTTGACCAGGCCGGGGGAGGCGGCTTCCTCCCAGGTGAGGTGGGCGGGCTTGGGCAGCAGCTGGTTGGTCTTCACCAGGGCGATCTGGGCCAGGCCGCCGAAGTTGGTCTCGAAGCCCCAGATGCGCTGTTCGGGGTCCATCATCGTGTCGTCGTGGCCGTCCGGGGACTCCAGTTCGACGGAGAGGCAGTGGGCGACGACCTCGTCGCCGGGCTTCCAGGCGTTGACTCCGGCGCCGGTGCGCAGGACGACGCCGGCGAGGTCGGAGCCGAGGATGTGGTACGGCAGGTCGTGGCGCTTGGTGAGGGGGGAGAGCCGGCCGTAGCGCTCCAGGAAGCCGAAGGTGGAGACGGGTTCGAAGATCGAGCTCCACACGGTGTTGTAGTTGACGGAGCTGGCCATCACGGCGACCAGGGCCTCGCCCGGGCCCAGCTCGGGCAGGGCGACCTCGTCGAGGTGAAGGGACTTGCGGGGGTCCTTGTCGCGGCTGTCGAGGCCGGCGAACATCTGCTCCTCGTCCTTGTGGAGCGTCACGGCCCGGTAGGACTCGGGGAGCTTGATCGCCGCGTAGTCGGCCGACGTGGCGTCGGAGCTGAGGATCGCGTCGAGGATTTCCTGCATGGCTGCCTCCGAAGGCGTACCTGTGCGAGGGTCACAGGGCGTCTGGGGGAGCCGGGAGCGGACACCGGCTTCGCTGAGGTGGGTGGTGGGCGGGTGAGGCTGGGAGCCCGGTGTGGAACCGGGCCGGACTGGCGCTTGCTCCCGGGGTGTGGGAACACCGGACGACGGCGCGCCGAGGTGGGGAGCCGCGGCGCCGCGACTGGTGGGTAACAAGGTAGTGGCACCCTGTGCCACTCGTAAAGACACTGGGTGCCAGGAATTCCGGCGGCCTGAAACGGGCCGAAGCGACGCTTGACGCGCGTTGCGCGGGCAGCCGAAAGGCCCGCGCCGACGAATCGGCGCGGGCCTTGGCTACCGCTCTGACCTGCGTAAATGCCGGGCTTATGACTGCCGGGCGCCGCTCAGTGCGGCCCGGATGCTGTCCACCACGACGTCCAGCGGGGCGTCCGTCCGGGCGACTGTGATGAGTACCTCACCTCCGGGGCTGGCACTCAGTGCGCTCTCGGCCAGCAGATCCCCAGGGGCCACACTGGCACCGGGTGCCACCAAAGACCCCCGGCGTCTGGCCCCGGGCTCGCTGGAGGCCCAGAAGGTCCGCCGGATCACCTCGAAGGAGTGGTCCAGCTGCGCCTCCACGTCCCCGCGGCCGCCGGCCCGCAGCCAGCGCCGCAGCACGTGGTTGTGCGCCGCGACGACCGCCGCCGCCGACACCTCGGCCAGCATCGAGTCGTCCTCGCCGCCGCGCTGCCAACCGGACGGGATGGGCTCGCCGGTGTCGAACCGGCCCAGCAGGTACCGGGTGAACAGCCGCTCGTAGCGGGCCACCACGGCGATCTCCCGCTCGCGCAGCGCCGGCACCTGGCGGATCAGCTGGTACCGCGCGACCGACACCGCCGGCGTGGAGGCGTACATCCGCAGCACCTCCTTGATGCCGCGGCAGACCACGTCCAGCGGATGCTCCGCCGGCTCGGCGCTGGCCAGCAGGTCGGCCACCCGGACGAGGGTGTCGTCGTGGTCCGGGAAGATCGCCTCCTCCTTGGACCGGAAGTACCGGAAGAAGGTGCGCCGGGCCACCCCGGCGGCCGCCGCGATCTGGTCGACCGTGGTCTCCTCGTAGCCCTGCGAGGCGAACAGCTCCATCGCGGCGGTGGCCAGGTCCTGGCGCATCTGCTGGCGCTGCGCCGCCGCCCGGCGGCTGCCCGGCCCGCCCTCCGGCCCGGTGCCTCCGGCCGAGGGGGCCGGCCGGTCGGCGCCGTGCGAACCGGCGGGGTGCTGGGGGGAGGCTGACTGAACCCGATCCATGTCCGGAACGCTACACGGCCCCGCGGGCGCCGCTGCGGCCCTTCCCCGGCGCACCGGTACGACCGGGCCGGACACGGCCGGCCGGGGCCAGCGCGAGGAGACCGCCCCCGGGCTCCAGCCCGGGCGGGCGGAGGGTGCGCCGCCGTGCGCCGCCGCGCCGTTGCCGGGGGCCGCGCCGCCGCCACCGGGCTGCGGCGTGGTCACCGGCGCGCGTGGTCGCGGAAGCCGCGGCCGGTCTTGCGGCCCAGGCAGCCCGCCGCGACCAGGTGCTCCAGCAGCGGAGCGGCGGCCAGGCCGGGCTCGCGGAACTCCTGGTGCAGCACCTGCTCGATGGTCAGCGAGACGTCCAGGCCGACCACGTCCAGCAGCTCGAACGGGCCCATCGGGTACCCGCAGCCGAGCTTCATCGCGGTGTCGATGTCGTCCACCGTCGCGTAGTGCTCCTGCAGCATCCGCACGGCGTCGTTCAGGTAAGGGAAGAGCAGCGCGTTGACGATGAAGCCGGCCCGGTCGCCGCACTCCACCGGGTGCTTGCGGACCTTGGCCGCCAGCTCCAGTGCGGTCGCGGTGACGTCCGGCGCGGTCAGCACGGTGGAGACCACCTCGACCAGCTTCATGGCCGGCGCCGGGTTGAAGAAGTGCATGCCGATCACGTCCTGCGGCCGCGAGGTGGCGGTCGCGCAGCTGATCACCGGCAGCGAGGAGGTGGTGGTGGCGAGCACCGCGCCGGGCTTGACGATCTTGTCCAGGGTGGCGAACAGCTCCCGCTTGACCGCCAGGTCCTCGGCGACCGCCTCCACCACCAGGTCGGCCTCGGCCAGGTCGGCGTACTGGCCGACCGGGGTGGTCAGCGCCAGCGCGGCGTCCCGCTGCCCGGCGGACAGTCGGCCCTTGGCGACCGAGCGGTCCAGGGACCTGGCCAGCTGCGCCTTCGCCCGGTCGGCCTTCTCCTGGCTGCGCGCGGCGAGCAGCACCGGGTGCCCGGCCTTGGCGAACACCTCGGCGATGCCGGTCGCCATGGTGCCCGAGCCGCAGACGCCGACGGTGCGGACCTCGCGGCCCGGCACCTTCGGCAGCGCCGGGCCGACGGCCGCGTCCACGGCCCTCGACGAGCCCGGAGCCTCGTACGTGTAGAAGCCGCGGCCGGTCTTGCGGCCCAGCAGCCCGGCCGCGACCAGCTGGCCGAGGATCGGGGCGGGGGCGTGCAGGCGGTCCCGGGACTGCTCGTACATCGCCTCCAGGACGGTGCGCGCGGTGTCGACGCCGATCAGGTCGAGCAGCGCGAGCGGGCCCATCGGCAGGCCGCAGCCGAGCCGCATCGCGGCGTCGATGTCCTCCCGCGAGGCGTACTTGGACTCGTACATCGCGGCTGCCTGGTTCAGGTACGCGAACAGCAGGCCGTTCACCACGAAGCCGGCCCGGTCGCCGGCTGCCACCGGCTCCTTGCCGAGGTCCCGGGCGAAGGCGGCGGCGTCCTCGGCGGTCTGCGGGGAGGTCAGCACGGTGCGGACCACCTCGACCAGCTTCATGGTGTGCACCGGGTTGAAGAAGTGCAGGCCCAGCACCCGTTCGGGACGGGCGGTCGCGGCGGCGATCCTGGTCACCGAGAGCGCGGTGGTGCCGGTGGCCAGCACGGTGGCCTCCGGGCAGATCCGGTCCAGCTCGGCGAAGACCTCCCGCTTGAGCTCCAGTTGCTCGGGCACCTCCTCGATCACCAGGTCCGCGGCGGCGGCGGCCGCCAGCTCGTGCCCGACCGAGATCCGGGCCAGCAACCCGGTGCGCTCCTCGGCGGTGAGCCGCTCCCGGTCGACCGCGTGCGCGGTGGCCTCCTCGATCCGGGCCAGCGCCCGGGCGGCCGAGTCCTCGGTCGCTTCGATGCCGATCACCCGGCGGCCGCTCTTGGCGACCGCCACCGCGACACCGGCACCCATCGTGCCGAGGCCGACGACGGCGACAGTGCGGAAGGGACGCTCCATCTGTCCTGACTCCTAGTCATGAAGGGCCCGCGCGCGCTCCGGCGGGCGCACCGCCGCGCCGGTACGCCGGGGGCGGCCGCCGCCGGAGGAGGGTTCGCGCGCGGGGGCTGGGGAGATGACGGGTGCCGGCAGACCCGGGCAGCGGCCGGTCCGCTCCGGCCGAACTGCGGGTGTGCCGTGGTACTCAGGCGCTCGACGGTGAAGGAGGCGGCGCTGATACGAGGAGAGACCCGGCCTGCCGCGGTTGGCGGCCCCGGCCGGTGAAAGCGCACCGCACGGGCGCCGCAGACACGGCGACCGCGGCCTCCCGCCGGTGCGGCTCCCGAAGCCCGGCGGTGGTGCGTCCGGCCACTGTAGCGAAGCTACTGGCGAGTAGGAAGGGGTCGCGGGCGGAAAACCGTTCGAGGCCGGGGCGCCCCCGGGGCGGCGCGACCGACGGGGGGAAGTCGCCGGCTCGGTCCGCCCCGAACGAGTGAACGGATGGACGGACTTCCGTCCGGACCACCCGATAGGGGAGTTACCGGGCCCCAACCGGCGGGGCAGCATGGGGACATGACCACCGGACCCGCCACCGCCGGCCCCGCCGCCCCGGGCCCTGCCCGGCCGTCCTGCTCCGCCGAGCCGCCCGGCGGCCCCGGCGGCCCCGCCGCCGCCGTCGCGCTGCCCCCGCTCGCCGAGCGGGCCGGGCGCGCCGAGGAGGCCGTCGACCGGCTGCGCACCGCCGCCGTCGAGGCGGTGGCCGTCACCTGGGTGGACAACGCCGGCATCACCCGGGTCAAGGCCGTGCCGCTCGCCGCCCTCGCGCACGCCGCGCAGTGGGGCGTCGGCACCGCGCCCTGCTTCGACGTGTTCCTCGCCGACGACGCGATCACCACCAGCCCGATCATCGGCGGACCCACCGGGGACCTGCGGCTCTACCCCGACCTCGACCGGGTCGTCCCGCTGGCCGCCCAGCCCGGCTGGGCCTGGGCCCCGGGGGACAGGTACACCCAGGGCGGCGCCCCGCACCCCGGCTGCCAGCGGCTGTTCGCCCGCCGGATGGAGGCCGCGGCGGCCGGGCACGGGCTGAGCCTGAAGGCCGGCATCGAGGTCGAGTGGGTGGTCGCCCTCGCCGGCCCGCCTGGGGAGGAGCCGCGGTACCCGACGCACGGCCCCGCGTACGGGATGCACCGGCTCACCGACCTCTCCGACTACCTGCGGGACGTCCTGCGCGCCCTCGGCGAGCAGGGGGTGAGCGTGCTGCAGATCCACCCGGAGTACTCCCCGGGCCAGTTCGAGGTCTCGGTCGCCCCCGAGGGCCCGGTCGGCGCCGCGGACACCTCCGTCCTGGTCCGGCACACCATCCGGGCCGTCTCCGCCCGGCACGGCCTGCGGGCCTCCTTCGCGCCGGTGGTCGAGGCGGGCGCGGTCGGCAACGGCGGCCACCTGCACCTCAGCCTCTGGCGGGACGGACGCAACCTCGGCCACGGCGGCCCCGGGCCGCACGGCCTGACGGCCGAGGCCGAGGGCTTCCTGGCCGGCGTCCTCGACGCGCTGCCCGAACTGCTGGTCGTGGGCTGCTCCAGCCCGGCCGGGTACCTGCGGCTGGTGCCCTCGCACTGGGCCGGCGCCTACCAGTGCTGGGGCCTGGAGAACCGCGAGGCCGCGCTGCGCCTGGTGACCGGCTCCACCGGGGAGCGGGCCGCCGCCGCCAACGCCGAGGTCAAGTGCTTCGACGCGAGCGCCAATCCGTACCTGGCGGTCGGCGCGGTGATCGCGGCCGGCCTCGCCGGACTGCAGCAGCGGCTGGCGCTGCCACCGGAGTTCACCGGCGACCCGGCCGCCGCCGAGCCCGGCACGGTGCCCCGGCTGCCGGAGGGCCCGGCCGGGGCGCTGGCCGCGTACGAGCGCTCGGCGGTGCTGCGCGAGGCGCTCGGCGAGCCGCTGTACCAGGCGGTGCTGGCGGTGCGCCGGGCGGAGGGCGAACAGTACGCCGCCGCCACGCCCGAGGAGTCGGTCGCGGCGACGCGCTGGCGGTACTGACCGGTGGCCCGGCCGCGGCCCGCATCACCCGCAGAGGCACCCGTGCTGATCGACCACCACTGCCACAGCGTGGTGGCGGCCGACCTCGCCGACGACGCCCTGGCCGGGCTGCTCACCGAGTCCGACCGCCCGCCCGCGCCCGGCTGCTCACCCTTCGACAGCGCGCTCGGCCTGGCCGTGCGGCGCTGGTGCCCGCCCGTACTCGGCCTGCCGGCGCACGCCCCGGCCGCCGACTACCTGGCCCGCCGGCGCGAGGTGGGCGCGGCCGAGGCCACCCGCCGGCTGCTCGCCGCGGCCGGCTTGGACACCTGCCTGGTCGACACCGGGCTGAGCACCGCGGCGGGCCTGCCGCTGCTGCCACTCGGCGAACTGGCCGAGGCCGCCGGGGCGTCGGTGCGCGAGGTGGTCCGGCTGGAGTCGGTCGCCGAGACGGTGACGGCCGGCGCCGGGGACTGGCCCCGGGCCGTCGCCGAGGCGCTGGCGGGGGCGGCCGGCCGGGCCGTCGCGGTCAAGTCGGTGCTCGCCTACCGGCACGGGCTGGCCGCCCCGGCCGAACGGCCCGGCCGGGCGGCCGTGGTGGCCGCGGCCGGAGCCCGGCTGCGCGGCGGGCACGACCGGCTGACCGATCCGGTCCTGCTGCACCATCTGCTCTGGACGGCCGTGGACGTCTGCGCCGAGCTGGGCCTGCCGCTCCAACTCCACACCGGCTTCGGCGATCCGGACCTCACCCTGCACCGGGCCGATCCGTCCCTGCTGACGGATTTCGTGCGCGCCGCCGAGCCCAGCGGCGTCCCGCTGGTGCTGCTGCACTGCTACCCGTACCACCGGCAAGCCGCCTGGCTGGCCCAGGCCTTCCCGACGGTGTACACCGACCTCGGGCTGACGGCCTCCTACACCGGCCCGCGGGTGGCGGCGGTGCTGGGTGAGATGATGGAACTGGTGCCGTTCGGGAAATTGCTGTTCTCCACCGACGCCTACGGGCTACCCGAACTTTTCTTGGTGGGCACCTGTCAGTTCCGGTACGGAATGGGTGCGTTGCTGGCCCGGTGGCAGGCCGACGGTGCGTGTTCCGCGGCGGATGCGCAGCGGCTGGCGCGGTTGGTCGCCGCCGACAACGCGCGTCTGCTGTACGCCTTGTAGCGCCGCGGCGGCGGCATCGTAGCTGCGGCGGAGCGGTGTGGGCCAGGTCGGCGGCCGGGTGCGCGAAGTGTGGGGTGGCACGTCGGCGAACCAACACTTTTTAACACTCTTGAACCTGTTTCCCTTGTTGAACTGCGGACTTCCGGCCTCCGTTGTTGGACTAGATGTGACGATTAGATGTCTGCCCCTTGCGCTTATAAGCAAATATTCATTAGCGTCCGGGTCATTCCCGGTGCACCTGCCAACCGCAGTTGCCCGCATGACGACTCGGGAGGGCCAACCCCAATGAGAGTTCCTCGGATCAGCCGGACCCGGTACGCGGCTGTGGGCCTCGTGCTCGCCACCGCCGGCGCCCTCGCGCTCCCGGCCGGCACCGCCGTCGCGGCCCCCTCGGGCGACTCGACGACCGGTCCGCTGCTCAGCTACGTCGTCAACACCAAGGCCAACCACGGGCAGGTGCAGAAGGCCGAGCAGGCCGTCAGGAGCCTCGGCGGCACCGTCGTCTACTCCTACGAGCAGGTCGGCGTCGTCATCGCCCGCTCCACCGACACCAAGTTCGCCGAGAAGCTGCGCCTGGCCAAGGGCGTCGACTCCGTCGGCGCCAGCCGCACCAAGGGCATCACCGCCGCCGACCAGGGCAAGGCCGAGGTCGCCGCCGAGCCCGTCGGCGCCGCCGCCGCCGGCCAGGAGCCGTACGAGCCCAACCAGTGGGACATGCGCCAGATCGGCGTCGACAAGGCGCACAAGCTCTCGCTCGGCAGCCGCAACGTCACCGTGGGCGTCCTGGACTCCGGCATCGACGCCAAGCACGAGGACCTGGCCGCCAACGTGGACGCCTCCCAGTCGGTCTCCTGCATCGACGGCGGCAAGCCGAACACCGACTGGAACGCCTGGCAGCCCACCACCAGCGACCACGGCACCCACGTGGCCGGCACCATCGGCGCCGCCAAGAACGGCAAGGGCATCGTCGGCATCGCCCCGAACGTGAAGCTGGCCGCCGTCAAGGTCGTCGACGACGGCGGGTTCATCTACCCCGAGTACGCGGTCTGCGGTTTCGTCTGGGCCGGCGAGCACGGCTTCAAGGTGACGAACAACAGCTACTACGTCGACCCGTGGATGTTCAACTGCCCCAACGACAAGGACCAGGCCGCGATCTCGGACGCCGTCCGCAAGGCCGTCGCCTTCTCGCAGCGCAAGGGCGTCCTCAACGTCGCCGCGGCGGGCAACGAGAACATCGACCTGGCGCACAAGACCACCGACGTGTCCGGCCCGGACGACACCACCCCCGGCACCCGTCCGGTCACCAACGACTGCCTGTCGCTGCCGACCGAGCTGCCCGGCGTCATCGCGGTCTCCGCGGTGGGCGTCAACGGTGACAAGTCGTACTACTCCAGCTACGGCAAGGGCGTCGTGACCGTCGCCGCGCCGGGTGGCGACGCGCGCTACCAGATCCCGAACACCCCGGACAAGAACGGCCGCATCCTGTCCACCCTGCCGGGCAACAAGTACGGCTACATGCAGGGCACTTCGATGGCCACCCCGCACACCACCGGTGTGGTCGCGCTGCTCGCCAGCACCTTCCCGTGGGCCAGCCCGGACGAGCTGACCGAGCTGCTGACCAACCAGGCCGAGTCCCACCCCTGCCCGACCGGCGACTACAACCCGGGCGGCGCCGGCCAGTGGAAGGCCACCTGCGAGGGCGGCGCGGACGACAACGGCTTCTACGGCGCGGGCATCATCAACGCCGAGAAGGCGGTCCAGTGGTGGCGCTGACGCGCTGACCACAGCGACACCTGATCGCTGAGCCGGGGAGCGGGGCCACTGGTCCCGCTCCCCGGTCGCGTTTGAGTACCCGTACTCAGGCCGCCGCCGCCCCCGCCGACCAGGATGGATCCGTAACCACCGGACCCACCACAGGAGTCGATCGGCATGGCCCGGACCATCCCCGGCGAACAGACCACCACCGGCGGGCAGAGCGCCCCCGGCAGGCGCAACCGGCTCGCGCTCGCCCTCGGCGTGGGCCAACTGCTGCTCGCCGCGCCGCTGCTGGCCACACTCGTGACCGGCGGCCTGGTGGTCGCGGTGATGGGCCTCGCCGCCGGCGGCCCGGCGGTCGCGCTGCTGCCGCTCGCCGCACTGCTCGCCGCGGGCCCCCTGCTCGGGCTGGGCCTCGCGACCCTGATCGCCCGGGCACAGGGGCTGCCGCGGGACATCGCGTTCCCGGTGACCGCCTTCGGCCTGCTGCTCGGCACCGCGATCGAGTACTTCGCCTGGGTCCGCCCGGCGATCGGCTAGCGTCCGGCGACCTGACCAAGCCCTACTTGGGCCCGTCTTCAAACTCCCGCCTGCGGGGCGGCGTTGGGGCACGCACCTCGCGGCGTTGTCGTCAGTCGCCGATGTCCCCCAGCCTTCGGCCGGGAGGTACCCCCACCGCATGGACTCTCCCCCAGCCTTCGGCCGGGAGGTGCCCCCATCCTCCGCCTTGCGATGCACGCACCCCAACGCCGCCCCGCCCGCCCTCCGGGCGGACGACGGGAGTTTGAAGACGGGCCCTAGAAGTCTGCTGAAGATCTTGCTGGTGGAGGGGGCTGTCCCGGTCTGGGGCGGCCCCCTCTGTCCTTATGCGGGCTTGGGGGCGAGTGTCCAGGTGCCGTTGGTGTGGGTGAGTCCGAGGTTGATCAGGCGGCGGAGGTTGAGGGCGGCGGCGCGGTTGTGAAGCCAGGTGTTGTTCTTGAGGACCCCGCGGTAGGGGACGCTGCGGTTGCCCTTGGCGACCAGCCAAGCGATGGCGCGTTCGACGGGTGGCCGCCAGCGGCGGTACTCGTCCTGCCATTCCTGGCTGGTGGCGGCTTGGTCGCGCGCGGATTTGAGGATGTCGTACTGGGGGTGGACGTTGAAGGTGCGTCCGGTCTTGGACCGGGTGCAGCGGCCGCGCAGGGGGCAGGTGCGGCAGAGGATCTTGAACTGGGCCTGGCGGTTGCCGTTCGCGAGGGGGCGGCCGAGGGGCTTGGTGTGGCCGGCCGGGCAGGTGACGGTCCCGGCTGTGGTGTCGACCTGGAAGTCGTCGGTGGTGAAGCCGCCGGGGACGGCCTGCCGCAGCGGCGGGGGCTTGATCACCAGGGTGTGGCCGTCGGCTTCGAGTGCTTGGTGCAGGTCGCCGGTGCCGTAGGCGGTGTCGCCGAGCACGGTCAGATCGTCGTCCTCCTCGGCGAGGAGGTCCTGGGCAACGGCGGCCTCGTGGTTCTCCGCGCCGCTGCCCGCGGTCAGTGCGACCTCGGTGAACAGTCCGGCATCGGGCTCAAACGCGGCGTGCGCGCGGAAGCCCTCCTGGTGGCGGGTGCGGTTCTTGTGGATGTGCCGGGCCTCGGGGTCGACGGTGGAGACGACCCGGTCGTGGGCGGTCCCCTGGGTGATCCGCCACCGGCCGTCGCGGCCGTCGGAGCCCTCGGCGGGCTCGACGTCCTGGCCGGCGATCAGCGCCAGCAGTCCGAGGGCGCCTGCCGCTGCCTCGCCGTACTGCCGGTCGGGCACACGGCCGAGGAGGTTGACTGCGTCGGTGACCAGGGCGTCGACCAGGGCCTCCCGCGCCTGCTGGTCGGTCCAGGCGATCCTCGGCTTGCCGGGGTCGGTGTAGTCGTGAGCGGTGCACCACTGGGCGGCGGTCTGCTCGGCGCCGGGGACGTCGCGGATGACCCGGCGGATCGCGGCGATGAGCTGGGTGACGGTGTCCTGGGTGGCGACCGCGTCGTCCAGGACGGTGGAGTCCAACGCCCGACGGCGCTTGCCCTTGAGGACACCGGTGGCTGCGACGACCTCCTTGACCTTGGTGAACAACCGGTTCGGGTCCGCGGAGCGTTGCAGACGCCGCCGGAAGTAGGTCAGCAGCGACGGGTCGAACGCGGTGTCGTAAAGGCCCAGGCCGCAGGCGGCCTTCCACCGCAGGTCGCACCGCAGTTCCTGAACCGTCTCGAAGTCCGACAGCCCGTGCAGGCTCTGCAGCACGATCGTCGTGGCGAGCACCGGCGGCGGCATACTGGGGCGCCCGTTCGTCGACGGGTACATGTCCGCGAACATCTCTCGCGGGAACAGCGTCTCCCGGTGCTCGGCCAGGAACGCGAACACGCTCCCGGCCGGGATCAGCCCCCGGCACGTCTCCCAGACATCCGGCCCAACCAGCTCACCCGCCCAGTCCCCCTGCATGGAAGACAGTCTGGCCCCGCCAGACCTGAGGCGGAGCCAGAACCCCAACATTTTCAGTGCACTTCTAGGGCCCGTCGACGTGGTGCTCCCAGACCGTCTCCACCGACGGCTTGCCGTGCAGGTCCGGCACCTCCTGCAGCCAGGCCGGCCGTCCGGCCCTGGTCCGGGCCGCCTGCCGGCGGTCGGCCTCGCGCAGCTGCGCGGGGGTGGCGAAGCCCTCCGGCAGCCACTCCGCTGAGAGCACCACCCGGGCGGCCAGGTGGGTGACGTACGCGTGCCGGACGGCGTCCGCCGAGTCGAAGCCGGGCTCGTCGGCCAGCCACCCGTCCGGGACCAGCGCCAGCACCTCCTCCAGCAGCGGCACGGTGACCAGCGGGCCGAGCTCCTCGTCGGCCAGCCGGACGTCCGGGGCCGAGCCGCCGAGCGCGTGCGCGCTGAGGTCGTACCGCTTGCCGACCGCCGCCCCGGCCCCCGACCAGCGGTGGTGGAAGATCAGCGCGGCGCCGTTGTCGATCAGCCAGAGCCGCTGGTGCCAGACCACCAGGTTGGGGTTGTGCACGGTGCGGTCCACGTTGCCCGTGAGCGCGTCCAGCCACACCACCCGGCCGGCCTCGGCGGCGTCCACCGGGATCATCCCCGGCCGGAAGTCTCGCGCCCCGGGCAGCAGGTCCATGCCGAGGTTGAGGCCGGCGCTGGCCCTGAGCATGTCCTGGATCTCGGTGTCGGGCTCGTCCGCGGCGACGGCCGGGTCGAAGTCCACCAGCCGCAGCTCCGGCACCCGCAGCCCCAGCCGCCGGGCCAGTTCGCCGACGATCACCTCGGCGACCAGCGCCTTGCGGCCCTGCGCGGCCCCGGTGAACTTGACCACGTACGTTCCCAGGTCGTCGGTCTCCACCACGCCGGGCACCGAGCCGCCGGCCCGCAGCGGATCGACGTAGCGCACCGCAGTCACCAGATCGAGCACACCGGCCACCCTATCCCGCCGTGTCGCGGGCGTGACCCTGTGGTTGGCTTGCCGGTGAGATCGCCACCGGCAGACGAGGAGAGCAAGGTCATGGGACAGGTGCAGGCCACCACCGAGCGGGTCTACGACGCCGCCCCCGAGCGGGTGTACGAGGCGCTGGCCGACTACCAGGTGACCCGCCCGAAGCTGCTGCCCGCGCAGTACAGCGAGTACGAGGTCCGGGTCGGCGGCACCGGCGCGGGCACGCAGGTGCACTGGCGGCTGCAGGCCACCGAGAAGCGGGTGCGCGACTGCCTGTTCACCGTCTCGGCGCCGACGCCGGACCGGCTGGTCGAGAAGGACGCCAACTCCAGCATGGTGATCACCTGGACCGTCGCGGCCGTCGGCGAGGGCCGCTCCAAGGTGACCGTGACCGCGAGCTGGCAGGGCGCGACCGGGATCGGCGGCTTCTTCGAGCGCACCTTCGCCCCGAAGGGCCTCAACCGGATCCACGACCAGGTGCTGGCCAACCTGGCCGCCGAGGTCCGCTGAGGTTCGCTGAGGTTCGCTGAGATGGGCTGGTCCGCGGACGTCCGTCGGGGCGCCGGAACCGGACGACCGCGCGGTTCGAGCCCTTGGATCCATCAACGCGGGTGAATCGCCCGGCGGTTCGATCGGCTCGGGCACCCGTACGAGCGGAAAGCCGTACGGGTGGCCGAACCACCACCTGCGGGTGACGGGGGCCGTCCGGCACGGGGGAGCCACCCTAGGCTCGCCGCCGTGCATATGACGATCCTTCACATTTCTCAACCGGTGGACGGCGGGGTCGCCCGCGTCGTCGCCGATCTGGTCCGGGGGCAGCGCGAGGCCGGCCACCGGGTACTGGTCGCCTGTCCGCGCGGCGGGCGGCTGGCCGAGGAGGCCGCCGCGGTGGGCGCGCTGGTCCGGGACTGGCCGGCCGGGCGCTCGCCGGGCCCGGGCACCGCCGCCGAGGCGTGGCGGCTGCGCCGGATCGTCCGGGCGGCCGCGCCCGACGTGGTCCACCTGCACAGCGCCAAGGCCGGCCTGGCCGGCCGGCTGGCGGTGCGGGGCGCGGTGCCGACCGTCTTCCAGCCGCATGCCTGGTCCTTCGCCGCCGTCGACGGCGCGCTGGCCGCCACCACCCTGCGCTGGGAGCGCTTCGCCACCCGCTGGGCGCACCGGCTGCTGTGCGTCAGCGTCCAGGAGCGGGCCGACGGCGTGGCCGCCGGGGTGCACGCCGACTGGGCGGTGGTGCCCAACGGCGTGGACGTCCGGCACTACGCGCCCGCCGATCGCCGGGCCGCCCGGATCGCGCTCGGCCTGGACCTGGACGCCCCGCTCGCGGTCTGTGTCGGGCGGCTGTGCCGGCAGAAGGGCCAGGACGTGCTGCTGGCCGCCTGGCCGGAGGTGCTGCGCCGGGTGCCGCGGTCCCGGCTGGCGCTGGTCGGCGGCGGGCCGGAGGAGCAGCGGGTCGCGGAGCTGGTCCGGGGGACCGCCGAGCCGGCGCGGGTCCGGTTGGTGGGGGACGTGGCGGACCCGCGCCCGTGGCTGGCGGCGGCCGATCTGGTGGTGCTGCCCTCGCGCTGGGAGGGGATGGCGCTGGCCCCGCTGGAGGCGATGGCGGCCGCCCGTCCGGTGCTGCTGACGGACGTGCCGGGCGCCCGGGAGTGCCTGCCGCCGGCGGAGCGCGAGCACGCGGTGGTGCCGCCGGAGGACGCGGCGGCCCTGGCCACCCGAATGGCCGAAGCGCTGTCCGATCCGATCGAATGCGAGCGACGCGGCGCCCGGCTGCGCGAGCACATGGCGGCCCGGCACGACGTCCGCACAGTGGTCGAACAGGTGGACGTCCTCTACCGCCATCTGCTGGGTGCCGGACCGGCGGCGGGGCGCCGCCGCAGCCGTGTCCCAGAGCGGATCTGATCGTTTCACATGCCGTGAACGCCCGCCGTCGCGGCGCTGTCGTATTCGCACCCTCAACCGGATATGGGACGAGGCGTTAAATCCGAAATACCTATTAATGGGCGGCTGGAATGAAACGGCAAGTCAACTTCCGGCCGGTCACGCCAGGTTCTGTATTGTCGGATTTTGCCTGCTTCGTTCAGATTTCAGACCGGGAATTCACGGCTGAGCCCCTGGCAACCGCGTTCCTCGCGACCGGTGCCTTCGCGATCGGCCCCGCCACGGGAGAACCGAACGCCGCCAGCGGCAGCAGGTGCTGTCAGGACCGCGCCCTCCGGGCCGGGACGGCCGCCCCGCGCCAACCGGTGCCGGGGCACCGTCACCCGGGGTACACAGCAGGGGAGATCGTGCGCTGATGACCATTGACCACGACAGTGTGCCGCGAGCGGGCGGGCCCCTGTCCGGCCCCCGCCGGCCCGGCACCGGGCTGCTCGACCGCCCGGCGGGAACGGCGCACAGCCACGCCTTCCCGGCGCCGCGCCGGCACCGCGGGGCGGTCCGCAACCGGCTGTCCCTGCCGCTCGCCCTGGTCCAGGCCGACACCATCGCACTGTGCTCCGCCACCGGCATCGCCAACCGGGCCCTCGACCCGGGCGCCCCCCTCGACCCCCTGCTGGGCGTGCCCGCCGTCCTGCCCCTGCTGCTCCTGCTCAACCTCGTCGGCGGCCTCTACCGGGCCCGGCTCACCCTGTCCGTGCTGGACGAACTGCCCGCGCTGGCCGCCCGGGCGGTGGTCGCCGCCGCCTTCGCCGTCACCCTGTCCGGCTGCCTGGGCGGCCGCTGGCCCGACTGCGGCCCGGCCACCCCGGCCCGCCTCACCGTGCTGCTCGGCGCCCAACTGCTCATCGTCGCCCTCGGCCGCGCCCTCCTCTACCAGCTGGTCCGGCGGATCCGCCGCAGCCGCCCCAGCCCCGCCCTGGTGCTCGGCGCCGGCCGGCTCGGCCGCCGGGTCGCCGCCGCACTCGACGAGCACGGCGAGTACGGGATGCGCCCGGTCGGCTTCCTCGACACCGCCCCGCCCCTGCTCGCCGGCGACACCGACCTGCCCGTCCTCGGCGGCCCCGAGGTGCTGGAACGCGAGGTGCGCCGCCACCGGATCCAGCACGTGATCGCCACCGCGGGCGCCGCCGACGAGGGCGAGACCGCAGCCGCTCTGCGCGAGGCCGCCCGGCTCGGCTGCCAGGTCTGGCTGGTGCCGGCGCTGCGCGAGTACGGCTCGCTGACCACCGCCCCGGTCTCCGGCGGCGACCACCTGTGGGGCTTCCCCTGCCTGCGGGTCGGCCGCCCGGCGATGCGCCGCCCCGGCTGGGTCGGCAAGCGCGCCCTGGACATCGCCGCCGCCGCGACCGGCCTGCTGCTGCTCTCCCCCGTCCTGGTGCTCTGCGCCCTCGCCGTCCGCTTCGACACCGGGCCCGGCGTGCTCTTCCGCCAGCAGCGCACCGGGCTGGACGGCAGGGCCTTCACGGTCCTCAAGTTCCGCACCCTGCGCCCGAGCAACGAGCACGAGTCGGCGACCCGCTGGAACATCGCCCAGGACCACCGGATGGGAGCCGTCGGCCGGCTGATGCGCAAGAGCTCCCTGGACGAGCTGCCGCAGCTGTGGAACGTCCTGCGCGGCGACATGAGCCTGGTCGGCCCGCGCCCCGAACGCCCGTACTTCGTCATGCGGTTCGGCCAGGCCTACCCCGAGTACGCCGACCGCCACCGCGTCCCGGTCGGCCTGACCGGCCTGGCCCAGGTCCACGGCCTGCGCGGGGACACCTCCATCGAGGACCGGGCCCGGTTCGACAACCGCTACATCGAGACCTGGAGCCTCTGGCAGGACGTCAAGATCCTGTGCCGCACCGCGGTGCTGCTGCTCCATCCGGACGGGAGCTGACCCGCGTGGCCCTGACCCTCACGGCCCTGCCGCGCCCCGCCTTACGGAGGGCCCTGCCCGCCCTCGCGGACCGGTCCAGCCTGCTGGCCGCGGCCACCGTCCTGCTGGTCTGCGTCCCCACCGGCGAGAAGGACGTCGCGGCGGCCGTCCACATCACCGCCGCCGACCTCGCCTCACTGGCCCTGGTCGCCCTCACCGCGCTCAACCTGCTGCGCGGCCGGCTGCCCGCCGTCGACCGGGCCACCTGCGCGCTGTTCGCCGGGATCGTCGTCGCCGCCGCCGTCGCCACCGTCGGCTCGATCGACCCGGCCACCAGCCTCACCGGCTTCGTCCGGCTCACCCAGGTCTTCGTCCTGGTGCCCGCCGGAGTGCTCTGCTCGCTGCGCGACCGCACCGACCAGCGCCTGGTCCTCGGCTCCTTCGTGCTCGCCGCGCTCATCCAGGGCGTGGTCGGCGCGAACCAGTACCTCACCCGCACCGGCGCCTCCTACACCGGCCAGCCGATCCGGGCCGTCGGCACCTTCGGCGCGCTCGACATCATGGCGATGTCCACCGTCGTCAGCTACGGGCTGCTCGCGGCCCTCGCCCTCGCGCTCGGCGAGCGCGGGCCCGGCGGCGACGCCCGGCTGCGGCGGGCGATGTTCGCCGCGGCCGCCTTCCTCGCCTTCCCGCTCGCCGTCTCCTTCAGCCGCGGCAGCTGGATCGCCACCGGCCTCGCCGCCACCGTGCTGCTGCTGCGCGCCGACGCCCGGCTCGCCGTCCGCAGCGCCGTCCTCGGCCTGGCCGCCGCGGTCGTCGTGGTCGGCGGCCTGGGCCTCGGCGGCTCCGGCGTCACCAAGCGGCTCAGCTCGATCGGCTCCGTCTCCGCCGCCCCCGACCAGTCCGTCTCCGACCGCTACGACCTGTGGGCCACCGCCGGGCGGATCTGGCAGGACCACCCCGTGCACGGCGCCGGGCCCAAGGCCTTCCAGCAACTGCGCGACAGCCACGCCCCGTTGCGGCTCTCCTCCGGCAGCGACGCCGCCGACGCCACCATCGGCTTCCAGCGCGAACCGCTGCTCTCCCCGCACAACATGTACTTCCTGGCCCTCAGCGAGCAGGGCCTGATCGGCATCACCGCCTACGCCGCGCTCTTCCTCGGCCTCCTGCTCGGCTGCCTGCGCCGCTCCCGCGGCCCCGGCCTCGCGGCCCTCGCCCTGCTCACCTGGGTGCTGGTCGACTTCCTGTACGCCGACATCGGCGGCACCACCACCGTGCTGACCTCCGTCGTCCTCGGCCTCGCCGCCCGCGCCGCCGCCGGGGAGGCGGACCGGTGACCACCGACCAGCCGGCCGCCCTGGCCTCCGCCCTCCCGGCGCCGCGCAGCGCCCCCGGCGAGCAGCCGGTCCCCGGAGCCGGCCCGGCCCCCCGGCGGGGCTTCCTCGCCAAGGCGTTCGGCATCACCGCCGGGCTCAGCGCCGCCGGCTCCGGCCTCGGCCTGCTGCGCGACCTGCTGCTGGCCCGCTACTTCGGCGCCAACCAGGGCACCGACGCCTTCCTGGTCGCCTGGACCGTCCCCGAGACGGCCGCACCGCTGCTGATCGAGGACGCCATGTCCTTCCTCATGGTGCCGGCCTTCGCCCTCGCCCTGGTGCTGCGCGAGGAGGACCCGGACGCCCCCGACCCGGTCCGCCAGCTGGTCCGCGCCACCCTGCCCTGGCTGCTGATCGCGCTCAGCGCCCTCGCCCTGGCCGCCGCCCTCGGCGCCCCGCAGCTGGTCGAGCTGCTCGCCCCCGGCCTGCCCGACCCGGACCTGGCCGTCACCTGCACCCGGATCACCGCGATCACCGTGCTGCCCTTCGGCGTGGCCGGCTACCTGGCCGCCGCACTGCGGGCCCACCACCGCTTCACCGCCCCGGCCGGCATCTACGTCGTCCACAACCTCGGCATCCTCGCCGTCCTGCTCGCCCTCCACGCCACCCTCGGCGTGAGCTCCGCCGCCCTCGGCGTCGCGGCCGGCAGCCTGCTGATGGTCGGCCTGCTGGTCGGCCCGTTCCTGCGCCGGCTGCGCCAGGGCCCGTCCGGCGCCGGCCGCGCCCGCCGCTCGCGCCAGGCACTCGTGCTGATGCCGCTCGCACTGCTGCCGGTGGGCGCCTTCACCCTGACCCGCCAGTCGCAGGTCTTCGTCGAGCGCTACCTCGGCTCGGCACTGCCTCCCGGCACCATCTCGCACCTCAACTACGCCGCCAAGGTCTCCCAACTCGCCATGACGGCGGGCATCCTGATCTGCACCGTCACCTTCCCGCTGGTCGCCCGGGCGCTCGCCGCCGGGGACCTCACCGCCGCCCGCGACCGGGTGGAGAAGGACCTCGGCCAGGCGGCGGCCGTCGTCCTGCTCGGCACCGCCTTCCTGATGGCCTGCGCCCCCTCCGTCGTGGCGCTGCTGTTCGAGCGCGGCGCCTTCGGCCCCCGCGACACCGCCGCCACCGCCGACGTCATCCGGGTGTACAGCTTCGGCCTGCCCGCCCAGGCGCTGATCGGCGTGATGATCCGCCCCTACTTCTCGCTGCGCCCGGTGGTCCGCCGGGCCGACGACCCCGGGACCGAGGACGGCGGCCGCCGACTGCTGGACTGGTACCCGGCCGCCGCGATGGTGCTCGGCCTCGGCGTCACCGTCGCCACCGGTCTGCTCGCGACCCCCCGCTTCGGCGCCCTGGGGCTCGCCGCCGGCAACGCGGCCGGCATCACCACCACGGCCGCCCTGCTGCTGCACGGCCTGGTCCTGCGGGGCATCCCGCTGCGGCTGCGCCGGGTGCTCGGCGGCCACGGCCGGCTGGTGGCCGCCGCCGCCGGGGCCACCGTGCTCGGCACCGCCGTCGCCGGCCTGGCCGCCGACCCGCTGCTCTCGACCCTCCTCGGGGGCCTCACCGTCGCGCTGGCCTTCGCCGCCCTCGGCACCGGCCTCGGTGCCCGCGAGGTGCGCGGCCCGGTCCTCGCCGCCGCTCGGGCCCTGAACCCGCCAACCGTCGCCGAAGAAGGGAAGCGTCCCCATGGACAATGAACGGGGAACCGTCCGTTCGGCCCAGGCGGGCGTCGGCCACGCCCCGCCGCACCGGGCACGACTGCCCAGGAGCCGGCACCCGGTCGGCGAACCGCCGATCCCCGGCTCCGCCTCGCCGTGGATCCTGATGTACCACTCGGTGGCGGTCGAGAAGGAGGACCCGTACCGGCTCACCGTCAGCCCCGAGCGGTTCGCCGAGCAGATCGCCTGGCTGCACCGGCGCGGCCAGCGCGGCGTCTCGGTCCGCGAGCTGATGCGGGCCCGCGCCCTCGGCCGGGACGACCGGCTGGTCGGCCTCACCTTCGACGACGGCTACGCCGACTTCGCCCGTTACGCCGTGCCGATCCTCCAGGCGTACGGCTTCACCGCCACCGCGTACGTGGTCGCCGACCTGCTCGGGCAGGACAACGACTGGGACGCCGAGGGTCCGCGCAAGAAGCTGCTCACCGTCCAGGAGGTCACCGAACTCGCCGCCGCCGGCTGGGAGATCGGCTCGCACGGCCTCGGGCACCAGGCGCTGCCCGGCCTGCCGGCCGAGGCCCTGGCGGTGCAGGCCCGGGAGAGCCGGCGCCTGCTGGAGGAGGTCGTCGACGGCCCGGTCACCGGCTTCTGCTACCCGTACGGCGCCGTCGACCTGCCCGCCACCCAGGCCATCCGCGACGCCGGCTACGACTACGCCTGCGCCATCGCGCACTCCTCGCTCACCGGCCGCTTCGCCCTGCCCCGCTGCTACGTCGGCGACCGCGACGGCGCCTGGCGGCTGCGGGCGAAGAAGGGCCGGCACCGCCTGCGCGACGCCGTCACCGAGCTGCGCCGCGCGCGCGGGGAGCGCCGGCCATGAAGGTGCTGCACATCGTCACCGGGCTCGCCGCCGGTGGCGCCGAACGCCAACTCCACCTCATGCTGCGGCACTTGCCCGCACACCAGCGGTGCGAGGTGGTCGCCCTGACCAACCCCGGCACGGTCGCCGCGGCCCTGCGTGCCGACGGCGTGACCGTCCACCACCTCGGCATGCGCGGCAACCGGGACCTCGGCGCCCTGCCCCGGCTGGTCCGGCTGGTCCGGGCCGGCCGCTACGACCTGGTGCACACCCACCTCTACCGGGCGCAGCTGTACGGCCGGCTGGCCGCGCGCCTGGCCGGCGTGCGCGTGGTCGTCTCCACCGAGCACTCGCTGCACGCCGGAGTGATCGAGGGCCGCCCGGTCACCCGGGGCGTCAAGGGCCTCTACCTGGCGGCCGAACGGCTCGGCAGCACCACCGTCGCGGTCTCCCGCCAGGTCGCCCAGACACTGGGCTCCTGGGGAGTCCCGCCGGCCCGGATCGAGTTGATCCCCAACGGCATCGATACCGGCCGCTACCGCCTCCCGCCCGCCGAGCGGGCCGTCACGCGCCGCCGGCTGCGGGCCGAACTCGGCCTGCCGGAGGGCAGCTGGGTGGTCGGCGGGGTGGGCCGGCTGGTCCCCGGCAAGCGCTTCGAGGTGCTGGTGGCGGCGCTCGCCGAACTCGACCCCGCCACCCGGCTGGTGCTGGTCGGCGAGGGCCCCGAACGCGCCGCGCTGGAGCGCCGGGCCGCCGAACTCGGCGTCCGGGAACGGCTGGTGCTCACCGGCGAACGCGATGACGTGCCCGAACTGCTCGCCGCCCTGGACGTGTTCGCCGCGCCGTCCACCGCGGAGACCTTCGGCCTGGGCGTGCTGGAGGGCCTGGCCGCCGGGCTGCCGGTACGGCACAGCGCCTGCCCGGCACTCGACGAACTGCCGCCCAGCGCCGCCCCGCAGGCCCGCCGCATCCCGTCCGAGCCCGCCGCCTACGCCGCCGCGCTGCGCGACCTGCGGCACCTGAGCGACCACATCGCCGACCCGCTGCCGCACCCCCCGGCCGTCGGCCACTACGACATCGCCCGGGTCGCCGCCGACCTGGGCGCCCTCTACGACCGGCTGGCCCGCGCTTGACCGCCCGCCACCGCCGGAACCACCGCCCCACACCCGAGGAGCCCCCATGACCACACCGCGCCGAACCGCCCGCCGCCTGGTCCGCCGCTGGTGGCCGGTGGCGCTCGCGGTGCCGCTGGGCGCCGCGGCCGGCGCCGGGTACGCCGTCGTCTCGCACCCCTCGTACTCCGCCAGCGCCTACGTCCTGGTGGTCCCGCAGAACGCGGGCGAGGCCGCGACCGCGATCAACTTCGCCCAGGCGTACGGGCGGTTGGCGGGCCAGCCGCAGGTGCTCGCGGTGGCGGCCGCCGAGACCGGCCACACCCGGGCCGAACTGGAGTCCCTGGTGCACGGGACGACCTCCCCGGACGCCCCGATGATCGAGATCACCGGCACCGGGACGCGCGCCCAGGAGGCCGCCCAGACCGCAGACGCGGTGGCCGGCTCGCTGGTCGCCTTCGCCAACACCAGCAGCAAGGACACCAACGTCCGATTGGTGACGCTGGCGCCAGCCGCCGCTCCGGACAAGCCGACCACGCCCTCCGCCGAGCTGGACGTCGCGGTCGGCGGCGCCGCCGGGCTGCTGCTCGGCGCGCTGGTGATGATGGCCCGCCGCCGCGACGGGGCCGAATCGCCGGAGGCCGCCGGGACCGCCGTACCCACCGCGCCCCCCGTGCCCGCCGGGACCGCGGACACCGCCGCCGCCCCCGCGCCGGACGCGACCCCCGTGACGCCGCGCCCGCGCAGCGAGGAGCAGCCGGCCAAGGCCGGGACCGGCCCCAAGCCGGACGCCGGGACCGACACGAAGACCGACGCTGTGACCGACGCCGGGACCGAGGCGGGGACCGACGCCGGGACCGACACGAAGGCCGGGCCCGGGACGGCGGGGAAGGCCCCGGCCAAGGAGAGGACACCGGCCAGGGAGAAGGCCCCGGTCAAGGAGAAGACCCCGGCCAAGGAGAAGGCCGCGACCGGGAGCGGCCGATGAGCACCGAGACCCGCCGCGCCGACCTCCCGGCCCAGGCGGCGGCGCCGTCCTGGACCACCGAACTGCGCCGCGAGGACGACGCCCTGGACACCGTCGCCGCGGAGTGGGACGAGCTGGCCGCCCGCTGCCGGACCGCCACCTTCTTCCAGGCCGCCGCCTGGCAGCGCTCCTGGTGGCGCCAGTACGGCCGCCCCGGCGCCCTGCTCGTGGTGCTGGTCCGCCGGGACGGCCGGCTGGTCGGCGCGGGCGCCTTCATGCGCCGCGGCGGCCCGCTCGGCGGTCTGACCGGACTCGGTGCCGGGCTGGTCGACTACACCGACGTCCTGCTCGACGACGAGTGCGCCGACCAGGCCGCCGCCGAGTTCGCCGCCGCCCTCCCGCTCACCCGCCCCTGGCACTCGCTGGAACTGCGCGAGGTGCACCCCGAGGCGGCGGCGCAGCGGGTGTACGAGCACTGGCGCGGCAGCCGCCGCCGCTTCCAGGACTCGCTCTGCCAGTACCTGCCGGCCGTCCCGATGGAGCGGCTGCTCAAGCGGGTGCCCGGCAAGACCGCCCAGCGCAGCCGGGTGAAGCTGCGCAAGATCGCCGAGGCCGGGGTGCAGGTCCGCTCGACCCCGCCGGCGGAGGTGCCGCAGGCGGTGGAGGGGCTGCTGCGGCTGCACTTCCTGCAGTGGCAGGATCGCGGGGTCACCCCTGAGCACCGCACCGAGCGGTTCGCCCGGCACCTGACCGAGTCCACCACCGCCCTGGTCGCCACCGGGAAGGCCGCCGTCCACCAGTTCCACCTGGACGGCCAGCTGGTCGCGGTCAACCTGCTGCTGCTCTGCCCGTCGTTCGGCGGGCTGTACATGTACGGCGCCCACCCGGTGCTGCGCGAGCGGCTGGACATCGCCGGGCTGCTGTTCGGCGCGGCGCTGGACGAGACGGTCGGCGCGGGCATCCCGCTGCTCGGCCTGCTGCGCGGCCAGGAGCCCTACAAGCAGCGCTGGCGGCCGGACCGGCTGCCCAACCAGCGCCTGCTGCTGGGGCCTGCGGGCGCGGCGCCGGCGGCGGCCGTCCGGGCCGGG
This sequence comes from Kitasatospora sp. NPDC023385, assembly GCF_055664045.1. NCBI lineage: Bacteria > Bacillati > Actinomycetota > Actinomycetes > Kitasatosporales > Streptomycetaceae > Kitasatospora > Kitasatospora sp. NPDC023385. The sequence goes on from NZ_JBVOOL010000007.1 coordinate 292,263, forward strand.
GCGGTGCTCGCCCGGCAGGCGGCGGCGCACCAGCTGCGCACCCGCTTCCCCCGGCTGAAGGAGGCGCTGCTGGCCCGCCGCCGCGGCTGACCGCTCAGCGCCGGGCCGGGGTCCGACCGGCCGACGGGCTCGCGGCCGGGCCCGGTGCCGGACTCGGCGTCGCGCTCGCCGTCGTAGCCGCCGTCGCGCTCGGCAGGGCGGGGGCGCTCGGTGCGGAGGGCGCCGCGGGCGGGGTCGGGAGGGCCGGGGCGGTGGGGGCCGGGGGCGCCGTCGGCACCGCCGTCGGCGCCCCCTTCGACCCGGACATCAGCTGCTTGAACCGGGCCGCCGAGCGCGGGTTGTTGCCGCACTGGAAGAAGCCGTGCGGGCAGTAGTCGGTGACGGTCTGGTAGACGGTGTCGTGGGTGCGCATCCAGCCGACCATCCGCTGCACGAACTCGGGGTTGTCGCCGTTGCGGAACAGCCCCCACTCCGGGTAGGAGACCGGCTTGCCGTGTCTGGCGGCGAACTCCACCTGGTCCTGGAGGCCGTACGGCTCGCGCACGTAGTCGTCGAAGGTGCTCCCGGCGGGCTGGTCGTAGCTGTCCATGCCCATGATGTCGACCACGTCGTCGCCGGGGTAGCACTTGGTCCACGGGATCGCGTCCAGGCCCCGGTTGGGGACGAAGTCGAAGCGGAACCGCTGCCCGGGCACCGAGCGCATCACGCCGACGATCCGCCGCCAGTACGCCTTCCACGCGGAGGGGTCGGGCTTGCAGCGGTGGGTGTAGGTGGTGCCGTTCATCTCCCAGCCGGGGGTGAGCACGGTGTCCGCGCCGCCCAGGGCGACCAGCCGGCGGGCGAGCTTGAGGAAGTGGCCGTCGAAGTCCCCCCGCGCGCCCTGGGCGAGCAGCTTGGCCACCTCGCCGTCCGGCACGTTCGCCTCGTTGGGCACCAGCATCGGCACGCCGAGCACGAGCAGCCGGGCCGGATCGGCCAGCCGCCACTGCGACCACAGGCCGAGCACCACCGGGTCGCCCTCGATGTCGGCCCAGCCGTTGCCCGCCAGGTAGGTGTGGCCGACCTGCAGGTTGGCGTCGCCGAGCCACTGCGCGTACCGGGTGATCTGCGGGATGTAGGTGTCCCAGGAGCCGACGAAGGCGCCGAACGGCGGTTCGTGCTCCGGCCGCTGGACCGGCGGGCGGGGGGCGGTGCCGCGCGGGGCGAAGGCGTCCGAGGAGAGGGTGTGCCGTTCGGTCTGGCTGAGCGGCGTCCCGGCCGGGACGCTGGCCGTGGCCATCAGCAGCAGGGCGGCGGCGGCCAGCGTCAGGCGGCCGATTCGCATGGTCTCTCCTCCGGACGTCGCGGGAGCGGGGCGCCCGGTCCCGGCGTGGACGGACCGTGGCACCCCGCTCGCCGACAGTAGGACCGGCGGGGAGCAGAAAAGCCGAATGTCACCCTAAAGTGGGCGGTATTCGAACGCCGTATGCCGCAACGGCGGCCGGGCCGCCGTCATGTATCAGCTCTGTAACGGTCCGGCCGGGCCCGTACGACCCGCTCCGGGACGCGTCGCGGAACGGCCGGGGAGCCGATGACGCAGGTGGGCGGGCGGGCGTACGGGCGGGGCGCGCGGCCCCGGACGTGCGGCCGACGGCCCGCCCGGGCGGCGGAACCGGGCTGACTCGCGCGCCCGGTGAAAGGTACGCTCCGGCCGTGTCCCGGAAGCCGATGCGTGTACTGACCCCCCGCTCGATCCTGCCTGCCCTGGCGGTGATGCTGGTCCTTGCGGCCGGAGCGGCGGCACACGCGAACAAGCCGGTGCCGTTCGGCGACCGGGTGGCGGGACCGGGCGACGCCGAGGCGACACCGGTGAACTCAGAGTCGCTCAGCGCGGCCGACCTGGACTTCCGGGTGGGCCCGGGCCTGGAGGCCTTCCACAAGCGGACCGGCGAGCAGGCCTGGTCGTACCGCCGCGAGGGCGCCGAGGCGCTCTCCCTGGCGATGGCCGGGGACAGCGCGATCGTGGTCTGGGACGACGGCATGGTCACCTCGGTGCGCCCCGGCGACCACGAGGTGCGCTGGCACCGCGCGGTGCCCGGCCTGGCGGACTGGCTGCGCGGCGACGGCGAGCCCGGCGCCGACAAGCGGACCGACGCCCAGCGCAAGCAGCTCGCCAAGCAGCGGGCCGCGGCCGCGCTGCACACCGTCCAGCGGGACGGCTCGCCCTGGCTGGCCCTGGTGACGCCCAACCTGACCATGGGCCTGCGCGACGCCGACGGCGACCTGCGCTACAACGACCGGCCCGCCAACGGCTGCGTCTACGACCCGCTGCGCGCCGTGCACACGGACTACGCCGTGCTCATCCCGCGCACCTGCACCAACAGCAGCGGGCAGGCCGTCTCCGGCGGCATCACCGGCTACCGGCTGGACAGCAGCGGCTGGGCGATGAGTACCGGCCCGGCCGCGACCGTCAAGGCGCTGGACCGCAGCCGGGTGGAGATCACCGACGGCCCGATCGTCCCGCCCCGGGTGTTCGACACCAAGGCGGCCGCGCCCGAGACGGCCTGCGGCAGCCTCGACACGCCCTTCGCCGCGGTCCGGCCGCAGGGCGGCTGTACGGACCCGTCGGCGCCCCCGGCCGCGGACGCCCCGGCTGCTCCGGTGAACCCGCCGGCCCAGGACGCCACCGACGCCCCGGCCGCTCCCGCGGGGGACCAGCCGGCCGCGCAGCAGCCGTAGGAGCAGGCGACCGGGCGATCTGGCGGTCCGTCGGGCGGGCGGGTAGCCCCGGGGCGGTCGTCCCCCCCGGGGCGTTTCGCGCGGCCCGGTAGACTTGCCGCCATGGCTATCTTCTCCGGGCAATAGCGGGCGGCGGCGCTCGTACGTGCCGCGCCGACCGTCGATGAAGCCCCGTCCCGTCCGCCCGCCCACGTCCCAGGAGTAGTTCCCAGCCATGATTTCCGCCAACGCCCTCGAGCTGCGCGCCGGTGCCCGGATCCTGATCGAGTCCGCGAGCTTCAAGGTCGCCTCCGGCGACCGGATCGGCCTGGTCGGGCGCAACGGTGCCGGCAAGACCACCCTCACCAAGGTGCTGGCCGGCGAGGGACTGCCCGCCTCCGGGACCGTCACCCGCTCCGGCGAGGTCGGCTACCTGCCGCAGGACCCGCGCACCGGTGACCTGGACGTCCTCGCCAAGGACCGCATCCTCTCCGCCCGCGGCCTCGACACCGTGCTGAAGAAGATGCGCGAGAACGAGGACCGGATGGCCAACGGCAAGGGCTCAACCCGGGACAACGCGATGAAGAAGTACGCCCGGCTGGAGACCGAGTTCCTCACCAAGGGCGGGTACGCCGCCGAGGCCGAGGCCGCCACCATCGCCGCCGCGCTGGGCCTGCCGGACCGCATCCTGAACCAGGAGCTGCACACCCTCTCCGGTGGTCAGCGCCGCCGCGTCGAGCTGGCCCGGATCCTGTTCTCGGACTCCGACGTGCTGCTGCTCGACGAGCCCACCAACCACCTGGACGCCGACTCGATCGTCTGGCTGCGGGACTTCCTGAAGACCTACAAGGGCGGCTTCATCGTCATCTCGCACGACGTCGACCTGGTCGAGACGGTCGTCAACAAGGTCTTCTACCTGGACGCGAACCGCTCCGCGATCGACGTCTACAACATGGGCTGGAAGCAGTACCAGCAGCAGCGCGAGGACGACGAGAAGCGCCGCAAGCGCGAGCGGGCCAACGCCGAGAAGAAGGCCGCGACCCTCAACGCCCAGGCCGACAAGATGCGCGCCAAGGCGACCAAGACGGTGGCCGCGCAGAACATGGCCCGCCGCGCCGACAAGCTGCTGTCCGGTCTGGACCAGGTGCGCCAGAACGACAAGGTCGCCAAGCTGCGCTTCCCGGACCCGGCCCCGTGCGGCAAGACCCCGCTCACGGCCAGCGGGCTCTCCAAGTCCTACGGTTCGCTGGAGATCTTCACCGACGTCGGCCTGGCCATCGACCGCGGTTCGCGGGTCGTGATCCTCGGGTTCAACGGCGCCGGCAAGACCACCCTGCTGCGGATGCTGGCCGGGGTGGAGCAGCCGGACACCGGTGAGGTGATCCCGGGCCACGGCCTGAAGATCGGCTACTACGCCCAGGAGCACGAGACGCTGGACCCGGACCGCACGGTGCTGGAGAACATGCGCTCCGCGGCACCGGACACGGACCTGGTGCAGATCCGCAAGATCCTCGGCTCCTTCCTGTTCTCCGGTGACGACGTCGACAAGCCGGCGGGGGTCCTCTCCGGTGGTGAGAAGACGCGGCTCGCGCTGGCGTCGCTGGTGGTCTCCAGCGCCAACGTGCTGCTGCTCGACGAGCCCACGAACAACCTCGACCCGGCGAGCCGCGAGGAGATCCTGGGCGCGCTGCGCGAGTTCTCCGGCGCGGTCGTGCTGGTCACCCACGACGAGGGCGCGGTCGACGCGCTCCAGCCGGAGCGCATCATCCTGCTGCCGGACGGCGTGGAGGACCTCTGGAGCCCGGCCTACGCCGACCTGGTCTCGCTGGCCTGACCGGGAGTAGACGCGGCATCCGCTTTTCGGACCAGAAAACCTAGTCCTTACGGCGTGTCCGGGAATGAAGTAGACCCGGATTCCGTTTAAGGACTTCCTGTCGGCCCGCCACTCGATCGTGGTCGGGCCGACACTGCTGATCAGCCAATTCACGGCACATGGCGTAATCCACCCGGGGGCGTGCACTCTGCGTGAGCGCCCTGATGCGTTCGGATCACCACCGCAGGACCACGCATTTCCGGCATCGACCTTGTCGAATGGGTGGCCAGGAGGCGGTGGATGGGTGATCATGGGAATCTGACCGAGCAACGCTATGAGGAGGCACGGGTGGCCGAGACTCTGAAAAAGGGCAGCCGGGTGACCGGTGCCGCGCGTGAGAAGCTCGCGGCCGATCTCAAGAAGAAGTACGACTCCGGGGCGAGCATTCGAGCTCTCGCGGAGGAGACCGGTCGTTCGTATGGCTTTGTGCACCGGATGCTGAGCGAGTCCGGAGTGATCCTCCGGGGCCGCGGTGGTGCCACGCGCGGCAAGAACAAGGCGACTGCCGGGGCCGGTTCCTGACGGATCGTCAGCCAGTGGCCGGATGACGCGGCGGCAGGGCGCCGACCGAGGTGACGACAGCTGACCGTCGGCTGGCCGTCCGCCCTCGGGTCGTGTGAACCGGCCGCCGATCGTCATGTCCGGGGTGTCGCCGCCCCCGTCGATTCCGTGTCCGTGCGTGCCGGCGCGGCCCGCCGATCTTTCCTGGTCGGCCCCTGCCCCCGCACGCCCAGGTTTGTTACTCTCCGGTAGCCACGTCCCTCGCCACCGGAGGTTCCCCGCATGACCGCTCCCGCCACCGACCCGCAGGCCCCGAGCTGGGAGCGGGACGGCGTCCGCCTGGAGATCGAAGGCGAACTCGCCGTCGTCACCCTCTGTCAGCCCAAGCGGCGCAACGCCCAGTCGCCCGCGCTCTGGCGCGCCCTCGCCGCGGCCGGCCGCGAGCTGCCCGGCAGCGTCCGGGCCGTCCTGCTGCGCGCGGAGGGCGTCTCCTTCTCGGCCGGGCTGGACCGGGCCATGTTCACCGCCGAGGGCATCCCCGGCGAGCCCACCTTCCTCCAGCTCGCCGCCGCGAGCGACAAGGAACTGGACGACGCCATCGCCTCGTACCAGGAGGCCTTCACCTGGTGGCGCCGCCCGGACCTGGTCTCCGTCGCCGCCGTCCAGGGCCACGCCGTCGGCGCGGGCTTCCAGCTGGCGCTCGGCTGCGACCTGCGGGTGGTCGCCGAGGACGTCCAGTTCGCGATGAAGGAGACCTCGCTCGGCCTCGTCCCGGACCTGGCCGGCACCAAGCCGCTCACCGAACTCGTCGGCTACGCCCGGGCGCTGGAGATCTGCGCCACCGGCCGCTGGGTCGGCGCCGAGGAGGCCGCCACGATCGGGCTGGCCAATCTGGCCGTGCCCGGGGCGGAGCTGGACGCCGCCGCCCGTGACCTCGTGGCGGCCCTGCTGGCCGCTCCGCGCGGCGCCGTGATCGAGACCAAGGCCCTGCTGCAGGGGGCCTCCGGACGCTCCTTCGAGGAGCAGCGTTCGGCCGAACGGGCCGCACAGGCCCGTCGGCTGCGGGAACTCGCCGGGATCGGCGACTGACACCCGCCTTCGGCCGGCCTCGCTTCGACGGAAGGCCCGGCCCCCGGGGAGAACCCGGGGGCCGGGCCTCCGGCGTTTCCGGGGCGCGCCGGGAACGCGTCGGGGGTGCGCCGGCGGAGCCGGGCGGCGGGCGTCGCTCGGCGGGCGGGACACGTGGCGAAATGCCAGAGTTGGGGAGGTTTGCGATATAGCTGGAGCCGTACGACGGGAGATACGCCCATGCCTGACACTCCGACGCCCGCGACCCTGCACAAACCCGGCGGCACCCCGACCCCCGGTCCGCCGCACGGCGCCCCCGGTGGGGGCCGGCCGGTCGGCGAGCGCGGCCGCACGGCGCTGGCCGTCGGCGTGGTGGAGAAGATCGCCGGGATGGCGGCCCGCGAGGTCGCCGGCATCCACGCGCTGGGCTCCGGGCTGGCCCGGACCTTCGGCGCCATGCGGGACCGGGTGCCCGGCGGCAAGGCCAGCGTCGGGCGGGGCATCAAGGCCGAGGTCGGCGAGAAGCAGACCGCGATCGACATCGCCCTGGTGGTCGAGTACGGCGTGGTCATTCCCGAACTCGCCCGCCAGGTACGGGAGAACATCATCCACGCCGTCGAGCGGATGACCGGCCTCGAAGTCGTCGAGGTCAACATCGCGGTCAACGACGTCCACCTCCCGGACGAACCGGAGTTCGAGGAGGAAGAGGAGCCGGTGCCGACGTCGGGACAGCGGCCCAAGCTCAAGTAGGGCCCCGGCGGCGGGTGCCGGGCGGGCGGAGACAGGACACGAGGCAGCGCGGAACGAGGGAGTAGCGGATGAACCTGGCCATCGTCGGCCTGGTGGTGGGCATGGCCCTCGGCTTCGCCGGATACTTCGGGGGGTTCGCGGCGTTCCTGCTGGTGGCCGCGCTCGGGCTGGTCGGCTTCGTGGCCGGGCGCCTGCTGGAGGGCGACATCGAACTGGGAGAGCTCGGGGACCTGCTGCGCGGCCGCGACCGGCGCCGCTGATGGCGGCCCCCGTTCCCGCCCCCCTCTCCGCCTCCGCCCCCGCCGCCGTTCCGGGGCGCCGGGGGCGGCTGCGGGTCGCCGACCGGGTGTACGCCCGGATCGCCGCCCGGGCCGCCCGGGAGGCCCTGGCCGAGGCCTGGCCCGCCGGGCGGGTGGAGGGGGCGCCGCCGCACGTCTCGGTGGCCGTACCGGGCAGCACGGTGACGGTCCGGGTCGCGGTCGAGCTGCCGTTCCCGTCCGATGTCGCGGCGCTGGCCCGGGCGGTCCGGGACCGGATCGCGGCACAGGTGGTGGGGCTGACCGGGACGAGGGTGTCGGACGTGGTGATCGTGGTCGAGAAACTGGTGCCGGGGGGAGCCGCGTGAGTACCGAGGACCTCGACGAGGCCGCCGGGGCGGGAACGGCGGCGGTAAGGGCACGGCGGCTGCGGGCACCGAGGACGGCGGCCGCGGCGCTGGTGGCGACCGGGGTGCTGGTCGTGGCGGGGGCGCTGCTGTACGACGTGATCGCGGTACGGGTCGGGCAGCCGGCGCGGCGGTGGCGGGCACAGATCGTGGACGAACTGGCCACCCGGCACCTCGACGACCTGTGGGTGCTGGTGGGCGCGGGGGTGGCGACGCTGCTGGGCGGCTGGCTGCTGTGGCTGGCGATCGCGCCGGGGCAGCGGCGCTGGCTGGCGCTGCGGCCGTACGGGGGCACCGCCGCGGCCATCGACCGGGCCGGGATCGGGCACCTGCTGACGGACCGGGCGGCGGGGCTCGACGGGATCGACCGCCTGCGGATCCGCGTCCGGCGGCGGGTCCGGGTGTCGCTGGTCGGGCCGGCGGATCCGGCGGCGGTGCAGCGGCAGCTGCGGGACGAGCTGGAGCGGGTGGGGCTGGCCCGGCCGCTGCGGCTGGACGTGCGGGCGGCGGGCGGCCGGGGGACGGGCGGCCGGGCGGCGGCTGGGAGCGCGGGGGCGGGGATCGAGGAGAGCGCCGGGCCGGGGACGGGAGTGACGGGGTGAGGCGGGCGGTCGTCAACCGGGTGCTGCTGGGGGCGGTGGGGCTGGTGCTGCTGGCGGTCGGGGTGCTGGTGCTGGCGGGCGGACTGGACCTGTACCGGCGGGTGGGCGCGCATCCGCCGGGCTGGTGGCCGCTCAGTTCCCCGGACCGGCCGGTGGTGAGTACGCGGACGCGCGGGCGGTGGGTGTCGTCGGCGTGGTGGTGGCCGACGGTGATCGGCGGCCTGGCCGTGCTGGTGGCGGGGACGGCGTGGTGGCTGGTGGCGCAGCTGCGGCGGGCCGGGCTGCCGGGCATCACGGTGCCGACGCCGGGGGTGGGCGGGCTCCGACTGCGGGTCGGTGCGCGGGCGTTGGAGGAGGCGCTGGAGACCGGGACGGCGGTGCTGCCGGAGGTCGAGCGGGCGGGGGTGCGACTGGTGCGGGCGCCGGGGCATCCACGGTTGCGCGGGGCGGTGCGGCTGACGCCGGGCGGCGACCCGGCGGCGCTGGTGGCGCACTTCGAGGACGGGCCCCGGACGGACGCGCTCCGCAGCCTGGGGCTGCCGGAGCTGCCCGCGGACCTGCGGATCCGGGTGCTGCAGGCCGCCCCCGCCGAGCCGCGGCAGCGGCGGGCCCGGCGGCGGAGGCGACCCAGGGTGGAGTAGCAGGCCGGGGCGACGGTCAGAGGGTGCGCAGGGCGCCGCCGTCGACGGGGACCATGACCCCGGTCAGGTAGGAGGCGGCGGGGGACAGCAGGAAGGCGGCGACCTTGCCGAACTCCTCGGGGGTGCCGTACCGGCCGAGCGGGATGTCGGCGGCGGCCTGGGCGCGGGCGGCCGCCGGGTCGGCGGCGAGGGAGTCGAGCTCGCGGACCCGGTCGGTGTCGATCCGGGCGGGGAGCAGGCCGACCACCCGGATGCCGCGGGGGCCGAGCTCGTCGGCGAGGGCCTTGGCGGCCATCGCCAGGCCCGGGCGCAGGCCGTTGGAGATGCCGAGGCCCGGGATCGGCTGGCGGACCGAGCTGGACAGCACGAAGCCGATCACGCCGCCCTCGGAGAGCACGGCGGCGGTGGCGCGGGCGAGGCGCAGCGCGCCGAGGAAGACGGACTCGAAGGCGTCCCGCCAGGCCTCCTCGGGGGTCGTCGAGACGGGGCCGGCCTGGGGGCCGCCGACGCTGATCAGGATGCCGTCGAGACGGCCGAAACGGTGCCGGGCCTCGGTGACGAGGCGCTCGGCGGTGTCGGGGTCGGCGTTGTCGGCGACGAGGCCGCAGGCGGTGCCGAGGGTGTCGAGTTCGGCGACGGCGGCGTCGACGCCCTGCTGGGTGCGGCCGCTGACGAGGACGCGGGCGCCGTCGGCGGCGAGTTCGCGGGCGGCGGCGAGGCCGAGGCCCCGGGTGGCGCCGGTGACGATGTAGGCCTGGTCTTTCAGTCCGAGATCCATGGGGACATAGTGCCGGGTGGGCGGGCGGCGGGCGCCGGGGGTGGGGGCTGGCGTTGACGTCGGGGGGAAGGTTTACGGTCGGTACCGGCTGTACGGGAGGAGCGGTTCGGCATGCGGATCGGGGAGTTGGCGGAACGGGCGGGGACGACCACGCGGGCGTTGCGGTACTACGAGCAGTTGGGGCTGTTGCCGGCCCGGCGGGCGGGCAACGGGTACCGGGCGTACGACGAGGCGGACCTGCGGCTGCTGCGCGAGATCCGGATGCTGCAGGACTTCGGGTTCGAGCTGGAGGAGACCCGGCCGTTCGTGGAGTGCCTGCGGGCGGGGCACCCGGAGGGGGACTCCTGCCAGGCCTCGCTGGAGGTGTACGAGCGCAAGCTCGCGGAACTGGACGACTGCATCACCCGGCTGCAAGCCGTCCGGGCGCAGGTGTCGGGACAGTTCGAGCGGGCGGTGCGGGCGCGGGACGAGCTCGCGACCTCCGAGCAGCCGCCACGGTGTGAACTGACGAAGGAGTAGACGATGGTGGAGATCGCGGGTGTGCCGGCGGTGACGGACGAGACGTTCGCCGCGGAGGTGCTGGCGGCGGAGGGGCCCGTGCTGGTCGACTTCACGGCGGACTGGTGCCCGCCGTGCCGGATGATGGCGCCGGTGCTGGCGGACATCGCCCGGGAGGAGGCGCACCGGTTGCGGGTGGTGAGCGTGGACGTGGACCGCAATCCGCAGACGCAGGCGGCGTACGGGGTGCTGTCGATGCCGACGCTGATGGTGTTCCGGGGTGGCCTGCCGGTGCGGTCGGTGGTCGGGGCGCGCGCCAAGGCGCGGCTGCTGCGGGAGCTGGAGGACGTGCTCTGAGGCTCTCGCTAGGCCGGGACGGGTTCGGCGGCGGCCTCGGGTTCGGCGGCCTGCTTGGCGCGGTCCTTGGCCTCGCGGCGGGCGAGGATCCAGACGCCGACCGGGATCATCGCGGTGAACAGCCACCACTGGACGGCGTAGGCCATGTGCGGGCCGATGTCGGAGTGGTTGGGCTCGGGGATGAGCTGGGGCTGGTCGGCCGGGGCCGGGGTGGTGCCGGCGAGTTCGAGGTAGCCGCCGAGGAGTGGAGCGCCGGTCTCCTTGGCCTGCTCGGCGGTGTTGATCAGGTTGAACTGGCGGTCGGGCAGGCCGGTGCGGTCCTTGATGCCGCTGGCGCCGTAGGTCTCCTCGGCGCGCAGGCGGCCGGTGAGGGAGACCTCGCCGGCCGGGGCGGCCGGGACCGGCGGGTACTGGGTGGCGCCGTCGCCGGAGGCGACCCAGCCGCGGTTGACCAGGACGGTGCCCTTGCCGTCGGAGAGCTTCAGCGGGGTGACGACGAAGTAGCCGATCGACCCGTTGGAGTCGGTGCGCTTGCGGACCACGAACTCGTGCGCCGGGTCGTACTGGCCGGTGGCGGTCACCGCGCGCCAGGTGAGGTCCTGGGGGACGGCGAAGCCGGTGGTCGGCGACAGGGTGTCGAACGGCACAGGGGCGGCCGTGAGGGCCCTGCCGATCAGCTCGTTCCGGGCCACCCGCGCCTCGTGGCGGTGCAGCTGCCAGAAGCCCAGCTTGATCGTCGCGGGGATCAGCAGCAGCGCGATCAGCATGGTGATCAGCCACTGGCGGGTCAGCAGAAATCGGTACACATGGGAACGGTACGCCGACTTCACAACGGGCTCACGCACCGGGGTGCGGGGCGACCTCGCGCAGGAGCTGGAGGAAGGCGTCCTCGGTGACCACCGGGGTGCCGACCTCGCGGGCCTTGCGGGCCTTGCCGCTCCAGCTGTCCGGTTCGTTGGTGACCAGCAGGCTGGTGAGGCGGCTCACCGAGGTGGCGATGTGCAGGCCGGCCTCGACGGCGCGGTCCTCCAGGAGTTCGCGGTCGGTGGAAGTGTCGCCGGTGAACGCCACCCGCATGCCCTGGACCAGCGGGCTGCCGTCCTCCCAGCGCCCCGGGTTGGGGTACGGGCAGGGCGGGCGCTTCCTGGCCTGGCGGTAGCTTGCTCCGGTCCAGGAGGCGCGGCCGGGGCCGGCGGGCTCGTCGTCGCCGAGGTCGGCGACCGCGACGCAGTTCTGCAGCGGCAGCGGAACCCCGCCCAGTCGGGCGAGGTGCAGGCTGGGGCGGAAGGCCTCGGCGAGCACCCGGGCGTCGTCCAGGGCGTTGTGGGCGTGGCGCTGCCGCACGCCGAAGTGGGCGGCGAGCGAGGACAGCTTGCCGTTGGGCAGCGGCAGGCGCAGGTCGCGGGAGAGGACCATGGTGCACAGCCGCTGCTCGACCGGGGCGCGCAGGCCGGCCCGGGAGAACTCGCGGGAGATCATGTTCCAGTCGAACAGCGCGTTGTGCGCGACCAGGACCCGGCCGCGCAGCCGGTCGGCGAGCTCGTCGGCGATCTGCGGGAAGGTCGGGGCGGTGGCGAGCAACTCGGCGGTGAGGCCGTGGATCCAGACCGGGCCGGGATCCCGCTCGGGGTTCACCAGCGTGTACCAGTGGTCGGTGACCTCGCCGTCGGGGTCCAGCTGGTAGACGCCCGCCGAGATGACGCGGTCGGAGCGGCCGAGACCGGTGGTCTCGACGTCGACGACCGCGAAGCCCTCGGCGGGGGCGGCGGAGCGCTGGGCGGGGACCGGCGAGGTCCGCGGCGCACCGTACGTCTCGGGCTGGATCGGTTGCATGGTCCAACAGGATAAGGGGCGGCAGCGGCGGCCCCGGTCGGAAGGTTCCGACCGACCGGCCGGAATAGAGTGGTCAGCGGGGGTGTCGTACACCTGGTCGAGATCGTTCTCCTGTGAGGAACAGCGCATGCGAGCCACCGTGATCCACGGCCCCAACGACATCCGGATCGAAGAGGTGCCGGACCCGGTGATCCAGCACCCGACGGACGTGGTGCTCCGGGTGCTGAACGCCTGCATCTGCGGCAGCGACCTGTGGGCGTACCGCGGGGTGGCGCAGCGGGTGGCCGGGCAGCGGATCGGCCACGAGTTCCTGGGCGTGGTCGAGGAGGCCGGCGCCGAGGTGCGCGGCTTCGCGAAGGGCGACCTGGTGGTCGCGCCGTTCGTCTGGTCGGACGGGACGTGTGATTTCTGTCGCGAGGGCCTGCACACCTCCTGCCCGCACGGCGGCTTCTGGGGGCAGGTCGGCTCGGACGGCGGCCAGGGCGAGGCGGTGCGGGTGCCGTTCGCGGACGGGACGCTGGTGAAGCTGCCGAAGGAGGCCGCGGGCGACGAGAAGCTGCTGCCCGGGCTGCTGGCGCTGTCCGACGTGATGTCGACCGGGCACCACGCGGCGGTCTCGGCGCGGGTGCGGCCCGGGGCGACGGTCGCGGTGGTCGGCGACGGCGCGGTGGGCCTGTGCGGCGTGCTGGCGGCGCACCGGCTCGGCGCGGGCCGGATCATCGCGCTGGGCCGGCACGCGGCCCGCACTGAGCTGGCCCGGCGCTTCGGCGCGACGGACGTGGTGGCCGAGCGCGGGGACGCCGCGGTGGAGGCGGTCAGGGAGCTGACCGGCGGCCAGGGCGCGCACGCGGTGCTGGAGGCGGTCGGCACCGAGGAGTCGATGCGCACGGCCGTCTCGATCACCCGGGACGGCGGCGCGGTCGGGTACGTAGGGGTGCCGCACGGCGGCAGCGCGGGCGTGGACATCGGTCAGATGTTCGGCCGGAACGTTTCGCTGAACGGCGGCGTCGCGCCGGCCCGGGCGTACATTCCCGAACTCCTGCCGGACGTGCTGTCGGGCGCCATCGAGCCGGGCCTGGTCTTCGACCGCACGGTCGGCCTGGACGGCGTTCCGGACGGCTACCGGGCGATGGACGACCGTTCGGCCCTGAAGGTCCGCATCGTGTTCTGACGTTGCGTCAAGAGGGGTGGCACCGCCGGGCGGTGCCACCCCTTTCGTGTGGGGCGGGGGTGTCCGGACGTGGCGGGGGTGGCGGTTTTCGGCCAAATGGGTAGCGCTAGGGGGTGAACGGCCGACCGATCGCGGTCAACCCCTTTCGGTGCGGGCACGACGCTCCTAGCATTGCGCGGCGCACACGAGGAATGTGACGCCCCTCACGTTCACTCGTTCCCCTGCGTGACCGCCACGTGAAGGACTGAGGAGACAGAGTGGATTCGCCGCCGATTGCCGCCGCCCCTACGGAAGTCCAACTCATCGACGACAGTGAGGAGTTCGGTAACCTGCGGCGCTCGTTCCGGAGCTTCGCCTTTCCGGTCACCATCGGCTTCGTGCTCTGGTACCTGCTCTACGTGCTGCTCTCGTGCTACGCCCCCGGTCTGATGCGCACCAAGGTCGTCGGGCACGTCAACGTGGCGCTGATGCTCGGCCTGCTGCAGTTCGCCACCACCTTCCTCATCGCCGCCTGGTACGCCCGCTACGCGGACCGGCGGATCGACCCGGTCGCGACCGCGATCCGCGAGGCGCACGGTGCCGTCGTCCACGCCCCCCGGGAGTCCGCCGAATGACCCTGCTCGCCAGCTCCGCCACCGAGCACCGCGGCCTGACGATGACCCTGTTCGGGATCTTCGTCCTGGCCACCCTCGGCATCACCGTCTGGGCCGGACGGCAGACCAGGAGCGCCGCCGACTTCTACGCAGGCGGCCGGGGCTTCACCGGCTTCCAGAACGGCCTGGCCATCTCGGGGGACTACATGTCCGCCGCCTCCTTCCTCGGCATCGCCGGCACCATCGCGCTCACCGGCTACGACGGCTTCCTCTACTCGATCGGCTTCCTGGTCGCCTGGCTGGTCGCGCTGCTGCTGATCGCCGAACCGCTGCGCAACTCCGGCCGCTTCACCATGGCGGACGTGCTCGCGTTCCGGATGCGCCAGCGCCCGGTGCGTACCGCGGCGGGCGTCTCCACCATCGTGGTGTCGATCTTCTACCTGCTCGCCCAGATGGTCGGCGCCGGGACGCTGGTGGCCCTGCTGCTCGGCGTCACCGGGGAGGGCGCCAAGCGCTGGACCATCCTCGCGGTCGGCGCGCTGATGATCATCTACGTGGTGATAGGGGGCATGAAGGGCACCACCTGGGTGCAGATCATCAAGGCGGTCATGCTGATCGCCGGCGCCGCGCTGATGACCGTCATGGTGCTGGCCAAGTACCACTTCAACCCCTCGGAGCTGCTCGGCGCCGCCGCGAGCGCCAGCGGCAAGGGCGCGGCCTTCCTCGAACCCGGACTGAAGTACGGCGCCAGCGACACCACCAAGCTCGACTTCATCAGCCTCGGCATCGCGCTGGTGCTCGGCACCGCGGGCCTGCCGCACATCCTGGTCCGCTTCTACACCGTGCCCACCGCCAAGGCCGCCCGGAAGTCGGTGCTCTGGGCGATCGGCATCATCGGCGTCTTCTACCTGATGACCCTGGCGCTCGGCTTCGGAGCGGCGGCCCTGGTCGGTTCCAAGGCGATCAAGGCGGCCAACGCGGCCGGCAACACCGCCGCCCCGCAACTCGCCGAAGTGCTCGGCGGCGGTGCGGGCACCACCGGCGGCGCGATCATGCTCGCGGTCATCTCGGCCGTCGCCTTCGCCACCATCCTCGCCGTGGTCGCCGGGCTCACCCTCGCCTCCTCGGCCTCCTTCGCCCACGACCTGTACGCCAACGTGATCCGGCGCGGCAAGGCGAGCGAGAAGGAGGAGGTGCGGTCGGCGAAGTGGGCCGCGGTGGTGATCGGCGCGATCTCCATCGTGCTCAGCCTCTACGCGGGCAAGCTCAGCACCGCCGCCCTGGTCGCGCTGGCCTTCGCGGTGGCCGCCTCGGCGAACCTGCCGACCCTGCTCTACTCGCTGTTCTGGAAGCGCTTCACCACCGCCGGCGCCGTCAGCTCGGTCTACGCCGGCCTGGTCTCCTCGGTGGTGCTGGTGGCCTTCTCCCCGGTGCTGTCCGGCGCGAAGACCTCGCTCTTCCCGGACCTGGACTTCCACTGGTTCCCGCTGGAGAACCCCGGCCTGGTCTCCATCCCGATCGGCTTCCTGGCCGGCTGGCTCGGCACCCTGCTCTCCCGCGAACGACCCGACCCGGCGAAGTACGCTGAACTGGAGGTCCGCTCACTGACCGGACTGGGCGCCCATTGATCGTCCCGCGATGACTATGCTGGCCCGGCCCGCCGTGACGGTGGCCGGGCCGGCCGCATCTCGGGGAAGGACCGCACGTGTTGCTCGACACCTTCGGACGGCAGGCCGTCGACCTGAGGGTCTCCCTCACCGACCGGTGCAACCTCCGCTGCACCTACTGCATGCCGGAGGAGGGCCTGCAGTGGCTCGCCAAGCCGGACCTGCTGACCGACGAGGAGATCGTCCGGCTGGTCACGGTCGCCGTGCGCGACCTGGGCGTCCGGGAGGTCCGGTTCACCGGCGGCGAGCCGCTGCTGCGCCCCGGACTGGTCGCCGTCGTGGCCGCCTGCTCGGAGCTGGAACCGCGCCCCGAGCTCTCGCTGACCACCAACGGCATCGGGCTGGCCCGTACCGCGACCGCGCTGCGCGAGGCCGGGCTCGACCGCGTCAACGTCTCGCTGGACACCCTCGACCCCGAGGTGTTCCACACCCTCACCCGCCGCCACCGCCACCAGGACGTCCTGGACGGGCTGGCCGCCGCCGAGGCCGCCGGACTGGCGCCGGTGAAGCTGAACACGGTGCTGATGCGCGGGGTCAACGACCACGAGGCGGCCGACCTGCTGGCCTGGTGCCTGGAGCGGGGCTACGAGCTGCGCTTCATCGAGCAGATGCCGCTGGACGCCCAGCACGGCTGGAGCCGCGAGTCGATGGTCACCGCGACGGAGATCCTCGACCTGCTCCGCGCCCGCTTCACGCTCACCCCGGAGCCGTCCGCCCGCCGGGGGGCGGCGCCCGCCGAACGCTGGCTGGTGGACGGCGGCCCGGGCCGGGTGGGCGTGATCGCCTCGGTCACCCGGCCGTTCTGCCGGGCCTGCGACCGGACCCGGCTGACCGCCGACGGACAGGTGCGCAACTGCCTGTTCGCGACCGGCGAGACGGACCTGCGCGGGGCGCTGCGCTCGGGTGCCGACGACGCGGAGCTGGCCGCGCTGTGGCGGGCGGCGATGTGGGGCAAGAAGGCCGGGGCCGGGATCGACGACCCGGAGTTCCTGCAGCCCGAGCGGCCGATGTCCGCGATCGGCGGTTAGACCGGCTCCTCGGGGGACTCGGGAGCCCAGTCGGCGAAGGCGACGACCTCCTTGAGGAAGCCGCGCACGCCGAGGAACCCGGACAGGTGCTCGCGGTGCTCGTCGCAGGCGAGCCAGGTCTTGCGGCGGTCCGGGGTGTGCAGCTTGGGGTTGTTCCACACCAGCACCCAGCCGGCGTCCGCCCGGCAGCCCTTGGCGGAGCAGATCGGCGTCTGCGGGGTGTCCATCGGGCCGTCCTCAGCGATAGCGGGAAGTCTGCACCGCCAGTCTGTCACGCACGGTCGGAGCGTCCGGCTCCGGGCGTGGCGACGCCGGGCAGCCACGGGGGGAGCTGCCCGGCGTCGGTCCGTCGCTCCGACGGGGGATGCGGAGCGCGTACGCAGTATGTCACGCCAGGACCCTCGGATGGGGAGGTCTTGCATGATTAATCTGAGCTTCTTTTGAGCTTTCGTCGAGCCGTGTGGGGGTGAAGCGGGGTGAAACGGACGGTCAGTCCACGTCCTGTGAAGGATCGGTGGCAGCGGCCTTTGCCTCTCCTGTACCAGCGGCCGCAGCGGCCCCACCGTTCCCACCCGTCCCGCCGGGGCCCAGCATCAGCGGGGTGTCCAGCGGGATGTCGAAGGTGCTCGGCAGGCCCGGCGCCCGCTCCCGGCCCGCGTTGGCGACCAGCACCGCGAAGTACGGCAGCAGCACCGCGCCCGCCAGCGCCGCGAACGCCAGCCACCGCTGGACGTCCCACAGCACCACCGCGAGCAGCACGCAGACGGTGCGGAGCAGCATCGAGATGACGTAGCGGCGCTGGCGCCCCCGGACGTCCTCGGTGAGGCTGCTGCGCGCCCCCGTGATCCGGAAGACCTGCCCGTCGTCCGCGCTCTTGCCCATGTGCCCTACCCGCCCTCGCCCGCTCCCGCGCGCCTGGCCGCGCGGCCTCCTCACGGTACGCCCGGGGGGCCGCGGCGACGAGGCCGGGTGGGCCGGACCCACCCGGTCGGGTCAGCGAAGGGCCTGTCCGGCGGAGCCCGGCGGCCGGGAGCCGCCGGGCGGGCCCTTCGGGAGTGCCGGGCTACGAGCGCCGGGAGAGGTACCTCGGGGGCACGGCGTCGGTGAGCCAGACGCCGTTCTCGCTGAGCCGGAACTCGTGGCCGGCCGCCGTCATCGCGGCCGCGTTCACGGTCAGCACCACCGGGCGGCCGTGCCGGGCGCCGACCCTGGTCGCCGTCTCGGTGTCCGCCGAGAGGTGGACGTCCCGGCGGGCCATCGGGCGCAGGCCCTCGCGGAAGATCGCCGCCAGGTGCCGGTCGGCGGTGCCGTGGTAGAGCACGTGGGGCGGCACGGCGGCGGCCAGGCCGAGGTCGACCGCCACCGTGTGGCCCTGGTTCGCGCGGATCGAGAGACCGTCCGGTGAGTAGCCGAAGCGGCGCTTGTTGTTGTCGGCGACGACGCGGTCCAGCTCGGCCCGGCTGAGCGGCCTGCCGTTCGCCGCGAGCGCGGCGAGCAGTTCGTCGATCCGGACCCAGCCCGCCCCGTCCAGGGCGACCCCCACCAGCGCGGGCTCGTGCCGCAGGATGCGCGACAGCATCCGGCTCGACCTGGCCAGCCGCTTCTCGTCCGTCATGTCTCTCGTATCCCCCCGACGGCCAGCGGCTAAGAGGCCTGGCTGACCGAACTCATGTTGAAGTCCGCGACCCGCACGGGCGGCATCGCGGTGCGGGTGAAGTAGTCGCTCCACTCGCGGGGCAGGCAGCGTTCGGTGCGGCCCACCTCGGTGATCCGGTCGAGCAGGTCCACCGGGGACTCGTTGAACCGGAAGTTGTTGACGGCGCCGACGACCTCGCCGTTCTCCACCAGGTAGACGCCGTCCCGGGTGAGGCCGGTGAGCAGCATCGTCGCCGGGTCCACCTCGCGGATGTACCAGAGGCAGGTGAGCAGCAGGCCGCGCTCGGTGCGGGCGATCATCTCGTCCAGGGTCGGCGCCGACTCCTGGCCGGCCGTCTCCAGCACCAGGTTGTCGACGGCCGGGCGCAGCGGCAGGCCGGTGAGGCCGGCCGCGTGGCGGCTGGTGACCAGGTCGTTCAGCACGCCCTCGCGGATCCACTCGGTCGCGGCGATCGGCTCGCCGTTGTCGAAGACCGAGACGTCGCCGCCGGTGGCGTGCGCGAGGACGAACGGCGCGGCCTCCAGGCCGGGCTCGTCCGGGTCGGAGCGCAGCGTCAGCGGCAGGCCGCTGAGCTTGTCGCCGATCCGGGTGCCCCCGCCGGGCTTGGAGAAGACCGTCCGGCCCTCCTGGGCGTCCCGGCCGCCGCAGGACCAGTTGAGGTAGATCATCAGGTCGGCGACGGCCGAGGGCGGCAGCAGCGTCTCGTAGCGGCCGGCCGGCAGGTCCACCGTGCGGGTGCCCCAGCCGAGGCGCCTGGTCAGCTCGGTGTGCAGGGCCGGGACGTCGATGTCGGTGAAGTCCCGGGTGGCGGCGCCGACCCAGGCGGAACCGGACAGGTCGGCCGTCTTGGCGTTGATCTCGACCATGCCGGTGGGCTGGTCGTGGCGCAGCCGCAGGCCGGTGGAGGTGCCGAGGTAGCTGGTGGTGAGCTCGTGCCGGGCGAAGCCGTACAGCAGCTCGCCCTGTGCGGCGGCGCGGGCGAAGGCCTCGCCGAGGGCCGGGCCGAAGGCCTCGAACACCTCGATCGAGGTCTGCGCGGGCGGCTGGGTGAAGTGCGGGGACGGCGGCCGGTCGGCGACCAGGGGCTGGGCGTCCTCGGCCGGGCCGGCCGCGCGGGCCGCCGCCTCGGCGGCCCGCACCAGGCCCTCGACCTCCTCCGGGGTGACGGCCTCGCGGGAGACCACGCCGGAGGCGGTGCCCTCGGCGCCGGCCACGGTGGCGATCACGGTGAGCCGGCGGCCGCGGGTGACGCCGTTGGTGGTCAGGGCGTTCGCGGCCCAGCGCAGGTTGGTGGTGGACTCCTCGTCGGCGATCACCACGCAGCCGTCGGCGCGGGAGAGGCCGAGTGCCAGCTCGACGAGTTCGTGGGGCTGCATCGCGGTCGTCGCGGACATCGCGGTCATCAGTGACCCGCCTCCTGCTGGGTGTTGAGCACGTTGACGTTCCGGAACAGTGCCGACGGGCAGCCGTGGCTGACCGCCGCGATCTGGCCGGGCTGCGCCTTGCCGCAGGTGAAGGCGCCGCCGAGGACGTAGGTCTGCGGGCCGCCGACCGCCGCCATCGAGCCCCAGAAGTCGGTGGTGGTGGCCTGGTAGGCGAAGTCCTTGACCTGGCCCGCGAGTTCGCCGTTCTTGATGGCGTAGGCCCGCTGGCCGGTGAACTGGAAGTTGTAGCGCTGCATGTCGATCGACCAGGAGCGGTCGCCGACGATGTACAGGCCGTCCTCGACCTGCGCGAACAGGCCCTCGGTGTCCGGGCCGTCGGCGGCGGGCTGGAGCGAGACGTTGGCCATCCGCTGCACCGGCACGTGCGCCGGGGAGTCCGCGAAGGAGCAGCCGTTGGAGCGCTCGAAGCCCTTCAACTTGGCCATGCCGCGGTCCAGTTGGTAGCCGACCAGGACGCCGTCCCGGATCAGGTCCCAGGACTGGGTGGCGACGCCCTCGTCGTCGTAGCCGATGGTGGACAGGCCGTGCTCGGCGGTGCGGTCGCCGGTGACGTGCATCAGGCCGGAGCCGTACTCGAGGGTGCCGAGCCGGTCGAAGGTGGCGAAGGAGGTGCCGGCGTAGGCGGCCTCGTAGCCCAGCGCGCGGTCCAGCTCGGTGGCGTGGCCGATCGACTCGTGGATGGTCAGCCAGAGGTTGGACGGGTCGATGACCAGGTCGTAGCGGCCGGCCCGGACGCTCGGGGCCTTCATCTTCTCGGCCAGCAGGACGGGCAGTTCGGCGAGCTCGGCGTCCCAGTCCCAGCCGCCGTCGCCGGTGCCGTTGCCGTTGCCGCCGCCGCCACTGCGGCTGCCGGTGAGGTACTCGAAGCCGCGGCCGACCGGCGGCGCCAGGGTGCGCATCGAGTCGAAGGCGCCGGTGCGGCCGTCGACCGAGGTGGCCTCCAGCTCCGAGTGCAGCCGGATCCGCTGCTGGGTGGTCACCGTGCCCGCGGTGTCCGCGTAGAACTTGTTCTCCTGGACGGTCAGCAGGGCCGCCTGGACGTGCGAGACGCCGTCGGCGGCCAGCAGCCCGGAGCTGCGCTCGGCGAGCAGCGCGGTCTTCTCGGCGTCCGGCACCTCGAACGGGTTGACCTCGTACGCGGAGACCCAGGTGACGTCCCGGTGGACCGGCTCGTCGGCCAGCTCGACCCGCTCGGCGGAGCCGGCCGCCCGGCTGATCCCGCCGGAGAGGCGGGCCACCGCGACGGCCTGCTCGGCCACCCGGGCCGCCGCGTCGGTGGTGAGGTCGACGCCCGCGGCGAAGCCCCAGGCGCCGTCCAGCAGCACCCGGACGGCGAAGCCGAGCCGCACGCTGTCGGAGGTGCCGGCCGGACGGGCGTCGCGCAGCCGCCAGGCGGCGCTGCGGATCCGCTCCAGGCGGAAGTCGGCGTGGCTCGCGCCGAGTTCGCGGGCCCGGGCGAGGGCGGCGTCGGCGAGGGTGCGCAGCGGCAGGGCGAGGAACAGCGGGTCGACGGCGCGCCCGTGCGCGGCGCCGGCGCCGTCGGCCGGAGGGATCGGAGGCAATCGGGCTCCCAGGTCGCGGAGGGTGGCGGTGCGGCGCCACAGGGGCGCCCGCACCGCATCATTTCCCGTCCACCCGGTTTCCGGCCAGCGCATTTCGACCGGGGCGCTGCGGTTTCGGCCAGGTCCGCGCCGGTACTGGTGCCGTTGCCGGTGTTGTTGCCGCTGCCGGTGTTGTTGTCGTACGGGCCGTCAGCCGGCGGCCTCCCACCAGCCGTCGAGCTCCGGCGGGTTGTCGACGTCCACCCGCTCGCCGGGGCGCGGCACGGCCAGCGGGACGGCGTGCTCCTTCGCCTCCTTCACCAGCCGCTCGATCGGCTCGGCCCACCGGTGCAGGCCCAGGTTGAAGGTGCACCAGTGGACGGGCACCAGCAGGCCGGCGGTCAGGTCCCGGTGGGCGAGGACGGCGTCCTCGGGGGTCATGTGGATGTCCGCCCAGGCCGCGTCGTAGGCGCCGATCTGGACCAGCGCGGCGTCGAACGGGCCGTGCTGCTCGCCGATCCGGGCGTAGCCCTCGAAGTAGCCGGAGTCGCCGGTGTAGAAGACCCGGCGGTCCGGGCCGGCGATCACCCAGGAGCCCCACAGGGTGGTGTTGCGGGTCAGGCCGCGGCCGGAGAAGTGGTGTGCGGCGGTCAGGGTGAGCACCAGCTCGCCCAGGTTGCAGGTCTCGTCCCAGTCCAGCTCGATGATCCGGTGTTCGGGGACGCCCCAGCGGCGCAGGTGGGCGCCGATGCCGAGCGGGACGGCGAACGGCGCGGACTGGCTGCGGACCAGGCGCTTGACCGTCGCCATGTCCAGGTGGTCGTAGTGGTCGTGCGAGATCAGCACGGCGTCGACCTGCGGCAGTTCCTCCAGCTCGACCGGCACGGGGTGCAGCCGCTTGGGGCCTACGTGCGCGGAGGGGGAGCAGCGGTCGCTCCAGATCGGGTCGAGCAGCACCCGGAAGCCCTGGATCTCCACCAGCGCGGAGGCGTGCCCGTACCAGGTGATCTCCACGCCTTCGGCGGCCGGCCCGGGCCGGGTGGCCGGGCGGACGGTCGGCACCGGGTGGGCGGGGACGCGGCCCTCGCGCTCGAAGAGCATCCGGCGGGCGGTGGCGCTGTCGAAGCCGGGGGCGCCGCTGGTGCGGGCAAGGGTGGAGGGGGCGTTGTGGAAGACGCCGTCGCGGTACTGCGGGGAGTTGCGCACCCGCTCCTCGCGCTCGCCGTCCGGCCGCCGGCCGAACGCCGCCGGCAGGTCGCGCAGCGCCCAGGCGGCCGCGCCCAGGCCGGCCGCCAGGGCGGTGAGGGCCAGCTGTCGTCCGCGTCCGGGGGTGCTCCCGGGCCGTGCCTTGGTCATCCGCTCTGCCTTCGTCGCTCGCCGGGGTGGTCGGGGATCGGTACGGCCGGGCTGGGCCGGCCGGCACCACGGGGGCAACGGGTGCGCCCGTCCGTGTTGTTCCCGCACAGTAGTCCCGATCGGGGCGGTGGCAGGGGCCCGGGGCGATGCCCACCGGACCTGGTCCGAGCTGCGGGGACGGATTGTCGGATTGCGACAGTTCCTTCGGGGTGGCGCTGTGGGAGCCCGATGCGCCGCCATCGGCGACCGCCCGATAGCGTCACACTGCGTACGCATTCCGACGTACGTGCTCACACACGGAGAGAGGTGGATCGTTGAGCCGCTCGGTTCTCGTCACCGGAGGAAACCGGGGCATCGGCCTCGCGATCGCCCAGGCCTTCGCCGAAGCGGGCGACAAGGTCGCCATCACCAGCCGCTCGGGCGAGGTGCCCGAGGCCCTGGCGAAGTACGACGTCCTCGCGGTCCGCTGTGACATCACGGACGCCGCGCAGGTCGACGCCGCCTTCACCGAGGTCGAGCAGAAGCACGGCGCCGTCGAGGTGCTGGTCGCCAACGCGGGCATCACCAACGACACCCTGCTGCTGCGCATGTCGGAGGACGACTTCACCTCCGTCCTGGACACCAACCTCACCGGCGCCTTCCGGGTGGTCAAGCGCGCCTCGAAGCTGATGATGCGGGCCAGGAAGGGCCGGGTCGTCCTGATCTCGTCCGTGGTGGGCCTGTCCGGCTCGCCGGGCCAGGCCAACTACGCCGCCTCCAAGGCCGGCCTGGTGGGCTTTGCCCGCTCGCTGGCGCGTGAGCTCGGCCCGCGCAACATCACCGTCAACGTGGTCGCTCCCGGCTTCGTCGACACCGACATGACCGCCGTGCTCGGCGACGAGCGCCGCGCGGAGATCGTCGCGGGCGTGCCGCTGGGCCGCTACGCGGCGCCCGCCGAGGTCGCCTCGACCGTGCGGTTCCTCGGGTCGGACGAGGCCGCGTACATCACCGGAGCCGTCATTCCCGTTGACGGCGGATTGGGCATGGGTCACTGATCATGAGTGGAATCCTCGAAGGCAAGCGGATCCTGATCACCGGGGTGCTGATGGAGTCCTCCATCGCCTTCCACACCGCCAGGCTCGCCCAGGAGCAGGGTGCGGAGATCATCCTCACCGCCTTCCCGCGCCCGAGCCTGACCGAGCGGATCGCCAAGAAGCTGCCGAAGCCGGTCAAGGTGCTGTCGCTGGACGTCTCCAGCCCCGAGGACCTGGCGGGCATCGCCGACCAGGTCCGCGAGCACCTGCCGACCCTGGACGGCATCGTCCACTCGATCGGCTTCGCCCCGCAGGACGCCCTGGGCGGCAACTTCCTGGACACCCCGTGGGAGTCCGTGGCCACCGCCATGCACGTGTCGGCGTACTCGCTGAAGTCGCTGACGATGGCGCTGCTGCCGCTGATGCAGGACGGCGGCTCGGTGGTCGGCCTGACCTTCGACGCGCAGTTCGCCTGGCCGCAGTACGACTGGATGGGCCCGGCCAAGGCCGCCCTGGAGTCGACCAACCGCTACCTGGCGCGCTACCTGGGCGAGCGGGACATCCGCTGCAACCTGATCTCGGCCGGGCCGCTCGGCTCGATGGCCGCCAAGTCCATCCCGGGCTTCGGCGACCTGGCCGACACCTGGAACCACCGCTCCCCGCTGAAGTGGGACCTGACCGACCCGGAGCCGACCGGCCGCGGCGTCGTCGCGCTGCTGTCGGACTGGTTCCCGAAGACCACCGGCGAGATCATCCACGTCGACGGCGGTCTGCACGCCGTCGGCGCCTGACGCTCCGCCCGTACGCCGCTGCCCGGCACCCCCTCGAGGGGGTGCCGGGCAGCGGCGTTCCCGGACCCCTCCGGGCTGCTCAGGCCTCGGCCGTCGCACAGGCACCGATCGCGCGGCCGGCCTCGACCGAGGCGCGCTGGGCGTCGCCGGCCCGGATGGCCTCCAGGATGGTGTCGTGGCCGATGTAGCGCTCCGCGACCAGCTCCGGGCCGACGTCGTGCCGCAGGTGCGCGCGGGTGACCTCGCCGAGGTCGGCGTAGACGGCGAGCAGCACGTCGTTGTGGGCGGCGGCCACCACGGCCTGGTGGAAGGCGGCGTCGGCCTGGACGAAGTCCTCGGCGTCGCCGGAGTGCCAGGCGGCCTCCCGGCGGGCCAGCGAGGCGTCCAGCAGCTCCAGGTCGCGCGCGGTGCGGCGGTCGGCGGCCAGGCCTGCCGCGGAGGTCTCCAGCGCCGCCCGCAGCTCGGCGACCTGCGCCTGGTCGGCGTCGGCGAAGCGGCGGTGCATCACCCCGGCCAGCTCGCTGGTGGCCAGCACGTAGGTGCCGGAGCCCTGCCGGATGTCGAGCAGGCCGTTGTGCGCGAGGGCGCGGACGGCCTCGCGGACGGTGTTGCGGGCGACGCCGAGCTGCTCGACCAGGGCGGCCTCGGTGGGGATGCGCGATCCGACCGCCCACTCCCCGGAGGTGATCTGGGCGCGCAGCTGTGCGATCACCTGGTCGGACAGCGGGGTGCGCCTCGGCGAGGACAGCGCCACGGGGACTCCTTGCGAGTACGGCTCGGGTGGGGCCTGGGTGGAAGGTGGCCGGTGGATGAACGGTCGGCACATCATGCCAATTCCGAGGTGCATCAATTCATCCCATCATTCTATGATGGCGCACATGCCCGCAGCAGACACCACCGCTTCCCGACGGAACGAGGCCCGGCCGCAGACCGAGCGGCCCGCCGTCCCCGCCCCTTCCGCCGCCTCGGCTTCCACCGCCACCTCGTCCGCCTCCGCGACGTCGGCCCGCTCGGCTTCGGCCCGCTCCGCCAAGTACCTGGGCTGGCTGTTCGCCGTCGCGATCGCCGCCGCCGCCTTCAACCTGCGCCCCGTGGTCACCAGCCTCGGACCGCTGCTCGACCAGGTCCGCGCCGACCTCGGGATGAACCCGACCCTCGCCGGGCTGCTCACCGCCGTCCCGTCGCTGTGCTTCGCGCTGTTCGGCTTCGCCGCCCCGGCGGCGGCCCGCCGGTTCGGCCCGATCGCGGTGGTCACGGCGGGCATGGCCGCCATCACCGCGGGCGTGCTGGCCCGCTCCTTCGCCGGCGGCACCGCGGTGTTCCTGCTGCTGACGGCGCTCGCCCTGGCCGGCGTGGCGGTCTCCAACGTGCTGCTGCCGGTGGTCATCAAGCGGTACTTCCCGGAGAAGGTCGGGCCGATGATCGGCCTGTACTCGATGGCGCTCTCCGCCGGCACCGCCCTGGCCGCGTTGGTCAGCGTGCCGCTGACCAACGCCCTCGGCGGCGACTGGCGCCCCGGCCTCGGCGTCTGGGCCGCCCTGGGCGCGCTCGCCCTGGTGCTCTGGCTGCCGCTGCTGATCGCCAAGCGCGAGCGCGGCGAACGGGCGGACGGCGCCGCCGCCCCGGTCAGGCTGCCGATCACCCGCAGCCGTACCGCGTGGGCCCTGGCCTGCTTCTTCGGCCTCCAGGCCACCGGCGCGTACGTGGTGATGGGCTGGCTGCCGAAGATCTTCCAGGACGCCGGCGTCGACAAGGGCACCTCCGGGGCACTGCTCGCGGTCACCATGGTGATCGGCGTGCCGGTCTCCTTCGTGCTGCCCAACCTGGCCGCCCGCCGCGGCGACCAGCGGCTCTTCGTCGTGGTGCTGGCCTGCTGCGGCATCGCCGGGTACACCGGGCTGGCGCTGGCCCCGGCCGGGGCGCCGTGGGTCTGGGCGGCCCTGGTGGGCCTGTCCAACTGCGCCTTCCCGCTGGTGCTGACCATGATCGGGCTGCGCGCCCGGACCGCGGGCGGGGTGGCCCAGCTGTCCGTCTTCGCGCAGGGCGTCGGGTACCTGATCTCCGTCGTGGGCCTGATCCTGATCGGCCCGATCTACCAGATCACCGGCGAGTGGTACTGGCCGCTGGGCTTCCTCGCGCTGCTGCTGGTGCCGCAGATGCTGTTCGGCCTGCGGGCCGCGCGGGCCCGGCACATCGAGGACGAGGCGGTCCACCCGGCGGAGCGGACGGCCGGGGCCTGACGGCGGCGGGCCGGCGGGTCCGCGTGCGGGGCCGGTGGCGCCCGCGTATGGCCACGGCCACCTCGCACACGGCCGAAGCACCGGGAAGGTCAAGCTCCGGCCAAGGCGGCGGGGCCACCGCAGGACGGGCGTGTGCGGGATGGGAGAATTCCCGACATGCCCGTTCTCGACCCCAACCCGACCGACGGCCGCAAGCAACTCGGCCGTATCGCCCTGGCCTTCGCCGCCATCGTGGTGCTGGTGGCGGTCATCGCCTCCGTCGCCACCTCGATGGGCTGACGGCCGACCGACCGCCGCCCCACGCCCCGGTGAACGGAGCGTGACGGCGCCCGCCACCCCTGGGAGTGGCAGCGCCCGGGAGCACCGCGCCCCCGGGCGGCTTTTCTGCCAAGCTTGCTGGGTATGAGCGCCGACACGCCCCGCAGGATCATCGTTCTCCGCCATGCCAAGGCCGACTGGCCGGACGGCGTCGACGACCACGACCGGCCGCTGGCCGACCGGGGCCGCCACCAGGCCCCGGACGCCGGCCGCTGGCTGGTCGACTCCGGCATCAACCCCGACTACGTGCTCTGCTCCACCGCCCTGCGCACCCGCGAGACGTGGAAGCTCGCCGCGCACGAACTGCCGAAGCGGGCCCGCAGGACCGTGTACGAGGACCGGATCTACGAGGCCAGCCCGGGCGAGATCATCGCCGTCCTCCAGGAGACCCCCGAGGAGTTCGCGGACGTGGTGCTGGTCGGCCACAATCCGGGCGTGCTGGGGCTGACCCAGGTGCTGGCGGGGGACGCGGGCGACCGGGACGCGCTGGAGCGGCTGCGCCTCGGCGGCTTCCCGACGGCGGCGATCGCGGTGCTCAGCTTCAGCGGCTCGTGGAAGGGCGTCGAGCCCGGCGTGGCCGAGTTGGTCTCGTACCACACGCCGCAGGACTGACCCCGGAAACACAGTCGAGGGGCACGCGGATCCGTCCGCGCGCCCCTCGACTGCGTCCGTAGACCCTCCTCGGGCGGGCCCGGCAGGAGGACCGTCACTCGGTGGGGGTGCCGTGCAGCACGTCGGCCGCCTCGACCTCCTCGCGGGTGATGCCCAGCAGGTACAGCACGGTGTCCAGGAACGGCACGTTCACCGCGGTGTCGGCGGCCTCGCGCACCACCGGCTTGGCGTTGAAGGCCACCCCGAGCCCGGCCGCGTTCAGCATGTCCAGGTCGTTGGCGCCGTCGCCGATCGCCACCGTCTGCTCCAGCGGCACCTTCGCCTGCTCGGCGAAGCGGGCCAGCCAGCGGGCCTTGCCGGCCCGGTCCACGATCTCGCCGACCACCCGGCCGGTGAACCTGCCGTCCACCACCTCCAGGGTGTTCGCGGCCGCGAAGTCCAGCCCCAGCTGCTCCACCAGGTGGTCGGTGACCTGGGTGAACCCGCCGGACACGATCGCGACCTGGAAGCCGAGGCGCTGCAGCGTACGGATCAGGGTGCGGGCGCCCGGAGTGAAGCGGACCTCCGCCCGGACCTTCTCGGTCACCGAGGCGTCCAGCCCGGCGAGCAGCGCCACCCGGGCCCGCAGCGACTCGGCGAAGTCCAGCTCGCCGCGCATCGCCGCCGCCGTCACCTCGGCGACCTGCTGCTCGCAGCCCGCGTGGGCGGCGAACAGCTCGATCACCTCGTCCTGGATGAGCGTGGAGTCGACGTCCATGACCACCAGGCGCTTGGCCCGGCGCTCCAGACCGGCCGCCACCACCGCGACGTCCACCCGCTGGGTGGCCGCCTCCTGGGCCAGCTCGGCCCGCAGTTCGTCGGTGGCCACACCGGAGACGGCCAGTTCGACCGCCGTCACCGGGTACTTGGCGAGTCGGAACACCCGGTCGATGTTGCCGCCCGCCGCGGTGACCCGGGAGGTCAGCGCGGAGACGGCGGCGGCGGTCAGCGGATGACCGAGCACCGTGACGTGCGAACGGCCCTCGCGGCGGGGCCGGTTGTCGCCGATGCCGGAGAGGATCTCGGCCTGGAGCTTCTGCTCGTCGGCCCAGCGGTGGACGGTGGCCCGCAGACCGCCCTCGGCGCCGGGAGCCGTGGGCGGGGTGACCAGGGCGCACAGCGTGATGCGGCCACGGGTCACGACCTGCTCGATGTCGATGACGTCGACGCCGAAGCCGGCCAGCGTCGCGAAGAGGCCGGCGGTGATGCCGGGACGGTCCTTGCCGAACACCTTGACGAGCAGGGTGCGCTCGTCCGCGGTCCGGTGCTGGGCGGCGGGGAGGGGCTCAGCGGCCAGGGGCGATGCGTTCATGGTGCCTCCCACGCTACCCGTCGCCCGGTGGGCCGAGGGCACCCGTCCCACCTCGCGGGACGCCGCGGCCCCGGGCTCCGGTAGCAGCCTGGTCACAGTCACCCGGGCCGACTTTCATCGGTGGTCGACGGGCTGGAATGATTCCCCCCGTCAGTCACAGGAACAGCGCACCCCCGGCCGGGGGCCACAATTCGGGGGAACCGAGAGAGCGGGGCAGGCGAGCAGTGCCGCAACTCGTCATTGATATCAACGGACAGCAGCGGACTCTGGAGCCCGGGCGGTCCTACACCATCGGGCGCAACCCGCAGTCGGACTTCCCGTTCGACGACGCCAGGGTCTCCTGGCACCACGGAACCATCAGCTTCAACGGCAGCGGCTGGCTGCTGGACGACCACGGCAGCACCAACGGCACGTACGTGGCCGGGGCCCGTACCCTGCAGGCCCAGCTGTTCCCCGGCGCCGTGGTCAACCTGGGCAACCCGGAGAACGGCCCCCGGCTCGGCTTCTCCGCGCCCGCGCACGCGGCCGCCCCGCAGGCCACCCCGGTGCACGAGGCCGCCACCAGCCGCGGCCCGGTGCCCACGCCCCAGCCGCCCGGCCCGCAGCAGGGCTGGCCGCAGCCGGACCCGTACCAGCAGCCGCAGCAGGGCTGGCCGGGTCAGCCGCAGGCCCAGCAGCCGTTCCCGCAGCAGCCGTTCCCGCAGCAGCCGTTCCCGCAGCAGCAGTACGCGCCGCCGCAGCCCCAGCAGGGCGGCTTCCCGCAGGACCAGGGCTTTCCCCAGGACCAGGGCTTCCCGCAGCAGCAGGGCTTCGAGCCCCCGCCGCAGCAGGGCGGTGGCGGCCCGCAGCCGACCATCATCCGCAACCTGACCTCCTCGATGCGCACCGCCCGGATCGGTCGCGCGCTCGACAACGACATCGTGGTGTCCGACCTCCAGGTCTCCCGCCACCACGCCGAGCTGCGCCAGCTCCCGGACGGCCGCTACGAGATCGTCGACCTCGGCAGCCACAACGGCATCTTCCTCAACGGCCAGCGGGTCCAGCGTCAGCTGATGGGACCGCAGGACCGGCTGACCGTCGGCCACTCCAGCTTCGTGCTGGTCGGCGACCAGCTGCAGGAGTTCGTCGACACCGGCGCGGTCTCCTTCTCCGCCCGCCACCTGACCGTCGAGGTCGAGCACAAGGGCGGCAAGAAGATCCTGCTCAACGACGTCAGCTTCGGCGTCCCGGAGAAGTCCCTGGTCGCGGTCATCGGCCCGTCCGGCTCCGGCAAGTCCACCCTGCTGCGCGCCCTCACCGGCTACCGCCCGGCCGACCGCGGCGAAGTGCTGTACGACGGACGCAACCTGTACAAGCAGTTCGCCGAACTCCGCTCGCGCATCGGCCTGGTGCCGCAGTCCGAGATCCTGCACCGCGAACTCACCGTCCGCTCCGGCCTCAAGTACGCGGCCCAGCTGCGCTTCCCCGGCGACACCGAGGCGCGCGAGCGCGCGGCCCGGATCGACGAGGTGCTGTACGAGCTGCGCCTGGACAAGCGCGCCGACAACAAGATCACGGCGCTCTCGGGCGGCCAGCAGAAGCGCGTCTCGGTCGCGCTGGAGCTGCTCACCAAGCCGTCGCTGATCTTCCTGGACGAGCCCACCTCGGGCCTCGACCCGGGCATGGACCGCGAGGTCATGCAGATGCTGCGCGGCCTCGCCGACGACGGCCGCACCATCCTGGTCGTCACCCACTCGGTGGCCGAACTCGCGCTCTGTGACCGGCTGCTGGTGATGGCGCCGGGCGGCTCGGTGGCCTACTTCGGCCCGCCGGACGAAGCCCTGCACTTCTTCGGGTACGAGACCTGGGCGGACGTCTTCCAGGCCTTCGAGAACTACCCGGACCACGACTGGGCCGGTCGCTACCGCGGCTCGGTGCACTACCAGCAGTACTCCGCCCCCACCGTGGATGCGGGCGAGGTCCAGCACGTGCAGGTGGCCCAGGAGGCCGTCAAGCCGCCGAAGCCGCAGAGCTGGGGCTCCCAGCTGTGGACGCTGATGCGGCGCTACATGTCCGTGCTCGCCTCCGACCGCGGCTTCCTCGCCCTGTCGGTGCTGCTGCCCGCGGTCATCGGCGCGGTCAGCGTGCTGATCCCCAACGAACCGGGGCTCGCGCCCAACCCGAAGACGCAGCTCCACCTCAACAGCGGCGCCGCGACGATCATGCTGATCCTGGCGATCGGGGCGTGCTTCTCCGGAGCGGCCAACTCGGTCCGCGAGTTGATCAAGGAGCGGGCGATCTACGAGCGGGAACGGGCCACCGGGCTCTCCCGCTCGGCGTACATGATGTCCAAGATCATCGTGCTGGGCTTCTTCAGCGTGATCCAGGGCGCCATCATCTCCGCCGTCGGCTTCCTGCCGCGCAAGCTGCCCGAGCACGGCCTGATCGTCAAGGACCTGCCGCTCATCGAGATGACCATCGGCATGATCCTGCTGAGCTTCGCCGCGATGATGTTCGGCCTGATGATCTCCGCGCTCGTGAAGACCGCCGAGAAGACCATGCCGCTGCTGGTCATGTTCGCCATCGTCCAGGTCGTCTTCACCGGCTGCCTCTTCCAGATCTTCGGCAAGCCCGGTCTGGAGCAGGTCGCCTGGCTGATGCCGGCCCGCTGGGGCACCGGCATCGTGTCCGCCACGCTCGACCTGTCCACGCTCATGGGCCCCTGGAACAAGGACTTCCAGCACCCGAACTACGACCCGCTCTGGAAGCACTCGGCGGCCCAGTGGGCGATCGACGCGGGCGTGCTGGTCCTGATCTCGGTCCTCATCGGCGTCCTCGTCACCCGGCTCCAGCGCCGGCACGAGCCCGAGGTCATGCAGAAGGGCTGACCCCGGCTGACTCCCGCCTGACCCTAGGGCGGCCCTCCCCACGTGGAGGGCCGCCCTTCGCCGTCTCCGTCGCCGACCCGGTGCGGTGCGTCGCGGGCCCGGTGCGACGCCTCGTGGGCCCAGCGGCCTAGGTCCCCGGACCCGCACCCCGCGCGGCTGCGGGCGGACGCGACCGCCGCGGCCACGGCGGTACGTTGGCGGTATGCCCAGCCCCACCGGAGACCACCACCCGGCCCACCAGGGCCCGCTGCCCGCCTGCGACCCGTGCCTGGCCGGGATCGAGGCCGTCAGCCAGGCCCTGCTCGCCATGAGCCGGCACCTGGAAGTCCGCGAGGTGCTGCGCCGCATCACCGCCTCCGCCCGGGAACTGCTCGGCGCCGAGTACGCCGCCCTGGGCGTGCCCGACGACCACGGCGGCTTCGCCCAGTTCGTGGTCGACGGCGTCACCGACGAGCAGTGGCGGGCGATCGGCCCGCTGCCCCGCCAGCACGGCGTGCTCGCCGCGATGCTGCACGAGACCGGCCCCACCCGCCTCGCCGACGTCCGCCGGGCACCCGCGTTCGGTGGCTGGCCCGCCGCCCACCCCGAGATGGACGCCTTCCTCGGCATGCCGATCCTGGACACCGACGCGGCCGAGGACGAGCCGCAGGTGATGGGCGTCATCTTCCTCGCCAACAAGAGCGGCGGCGGCCTGTTCACCGACCACGACGAGGAACTGCTGCGGATCCTCGCCGCGCACGCCGCCCTCGCCCTGTCCAACGCCCGGCTGTACGAGCGCAGCCGCGAACTCACCCTGGCCGGCGAACGCGCCCGGATCGCCCACGACCTGCACGACGCCGTCTCCCAGAAGCTCTTCTCGCTGCGCCTGACCGCCAAGGCCGCCGCCAAGCTCGTCGACCGCGACCCGGCCCGGGCCCGCGCCGAACTCGCCGAGGTCGCCCGGCTCGCCGCCGAGGCCGCCGACGAACTCCGCGCCGTCGTGGTGGAACTGCGCCCCGCCGCGCTGGAGGAGGACGGGCTGAGCGCCACCCTCGCCTCCCAGGTCCAGGTCCTCGACCGGGCGCACAATGCCGACGTCGCGTTCGCCGCCGACGGCGTCCGCGCCCTGCCGCCCGCGCAGGAGGCCGCGCTGCTGCGCGTCGCCCAGGAGGCACTGCACAACGCGCTGCGCCACTCCGACGCCCGCCGGGTCGCCGTCACCCTGGCCGGGACGCCCGCGCGCGGCGCCGTGCTGCGGGTGCGCGACGACGGGCGCGGCTTCGACCCCGAATCCGTCCGCCGGGCCGGCCGCCACCTCGGCCTGGCCTCGATGCGCGACCGCGCGGCCGCCGTCGGCGGCACGCTCACCCTGGAGTCGGCCCCCGGCCGGGGGACGCTCGTCGAGATGGAGGTCCCCGGTGCCTGAGAGCACACCGTCGATCCGCGTCCTGCTGGTCGACGACCACCAGGTGGTCCGGCGCGGGCTGCGCACCTTCCTGGAGGTCCAGGACGACATCGAGGTCGTCGGGGAGGCCGCCGACGGGGCGGAGGGCGTCGAGCGGGCCCGGGAACTCGACCCCGACGTCGTCCTGATGGACCTCAAGATGCCCGGCGTCGACGGGATCGAGGCGCTGCGCACGCTCAAGGGCGAGGGCAGCCGGGCCCGGATCCTGATCGTCACCAGCTTCACCGAGCACCGCACCATGGTGCCCGCGCTGCGGGCCGGCGCCGCCGGGTACGTCTACAAGGACGTGGACCCGGAGGCGCTGGCCGGCGCGATCCGCTCGGTCCACGCCGGCCACGTGCTGCTTCAGCCCGAGCTGGCCGAAGCCCTGCTCTCCGACGAGGGCCCGCGGGCGCCGCAGGGCCGCGGCGGCACCCTCACCGAGCGCGAGCGCGAGGTGCTCGGCCACATCGCCGACGGCCGCTCCAACCGGGAGATCGCGCGCAGCCTGCACCTGTCGGAGAAGACGGTGAAGACCCACGTCTCCAACATCCTGATGAAGCTGGACGTCGCCGACCGCACCCAGGCCGCGCTGTGGGCCGTCCGCAACGGCGAGGCCCGGGAGGCCGCCCCCGGGGCCTGACGACATGTCAGTGCCATGTGCAAGGGTGGCGCTGACACCACGTCGAAGGGGGCGCCATGGGGGAGCCGCGCACTGTGTACGGGCCGGTCACACTGGCCGGGGAGCTGGGGCTGACGGACCGCTCGTTCAAGCGCGCCCGACGGTTCGGCCTGGTGCCGGCGCCGGACGTCGAGGACAAGCGCTGGTCCCGGGAGCTCGCCGAGCCGGTGCTGGCGCGCCGGGAGGAGATCGCGGCCGCCCTGGCGGCGGACGAGGCCGAGCGCGCCGCGAAGTCCGCCGAGGCCACCGCCCGCGAACGCGACGCCTACGGGCCCGAGGTGCTGCGGCGGCGCCTCGGGCTGACCAGGTGGCAGTTCGACCAGGCGCGGCAGCAGGGCCTGCTGCCCGAGCCGGACACCGAGGCCGGCGAGTGGTCGGCGGAGCTGGAGGCCGGCCTGCGCGCCGACGCCGCGGCGCTCGTCGCCCGGCTGGGCACCGTGCCCCGGGTGGGCGCGGTGAAGGCCGCCACGGTCCTCGGGCACATCACCGGTCTCCCGGTGGCCGCCGAGGACGTCCGCCGGCTCACCGAGGCCGCGGCGCTCCGGCCGGACGGCGAGTTCAAGGGCCACCCCACCTACAGCCGGGACTCGCTGAACGCCGTCCCGGCCGCCGCGGTCGAGGAGGCGGTCACCGACCGGCTGCGCCGGACGGCAGCCGAGGCGGAGGCGGCCGCGGAGGCGCTGCGGGCCCGGCTGGCGGCGAGCCTGTCACCGGCCGAGGCGGCGGAGGAGCTGGGCTGGTCCGCCCGCCGCCTGGCGGCCGTCACGGAGCGCGGCGGCCTGGCCCTCGGACCGGACGGCCGCTACGACCGGGCGGAGGTGACGGCCGCGGCGGAGGCGGACCCGTGGCGCTGAAATCCCCGCGCTTCCGGCGGCGCGGGGACCGGACGGACCTGACGCCCGCGCGCGGGGGTCGGTTTCCGGCCAGGTGCGGGGGCGGGTGCCTGGCTTGGGTTGCCCGGCGGGGTGCCGCGAGCCGTCAGCGGGCCTCGCGCTCGTCCACCAGGGCGTTGTAGGCGGCCACCTGGGCCCGCCGGGCGGTGCGCCACAGCGGCGCCAGGGCGGACTGCCGCGCGGCCATCTCGGAGGCGCTGACGGCCGCGCCGTGGCCGCCCGAGGCGATCGACAGCAGCGTGGACACCTGGCGGGCCGACTCCAGCACCCGGACAGCCCGCGGCGGGTAGCCCGGTGCGAGCAGTTCGGCGTGCCCGCGCCGGCGGTACGCCTCCAGGGCGCGCAGGGCCTCCGGCCCGGCGCCGGCCACGTCGAGCCGGGTGAGCAGCACCGTCGCCTCGCGCAGCCCGTCCGCCAGCTCGCGCTCCGCCTCGTGCAGCGACGGCGCGTCCGCCGGCGGCCCGTCGTTGACCTCGGAGCAGCGCCACAGCACGGTCGCCGAGCGGTCCCCGACCGGGCCGTACACCTCGATCTCCGGCACCAGCCCGAGCGGCACCCCCACCGCCAGGACGGCCTCGCCCGCCGCCAGCGCCCGAGCGTTGAACGGCGCGGGGCCGGTCAGCCCCAGCGGGTGCCCCGTCGAGGGCAGCGCCAGGCGCAGGCCCTTCACCCCGAGCACCCGCAGCCGGCCCAGCGCCCAGGTCAGCCCGTGCTGCTCGCCCGGCTCGTCCCCGGGCAGCCCGGTCACCCGGTGGCTCTCGTCGGCGCCCAGCACCGCCTCGGCGGCGTTGTCGGGCGGCACCAGGCCCGCCAGCAGGGCGTTGCCCCAGGCGGCCAGGCGCCCCGAACGGGGCTCTTCGTACGGATTGTCGGCAGGTGTCGCGAGCATCCGGCCAGCCTACGGAATCGGCGGTCATCCGCGTGGCGTAGGTTTGCCCATGCGTGTGCGGCGCACCCACCCCGTGCCCACCGGCTGCCGGAGGAGGGGTGCCGCCCGCACCGACGGCCGAGAATCTGGTTTTTTGGGGAAGGCATAGGCATGAGCGACGTGCTGGAGCTGGTGGACGTATCCGTGGTCCGGGAGGGGCGCGCGCTGGTCGACCAGGTCTCGTGGTCCATCTCCGAGGGTGAGCGCTGGGTCATCCTGGGCCCGAACGGCGCCGGCAAGACCACCCTGCTGCAGATCGCCTCCTCGTACCTGTTCCCGACCTCGGGCAAGGTCACCGTGCTCGGCGAGAAGCTGGGCGAGATCGACGTGTTCGAGCTGCGCTCCCGGATCGGTCTGGCCGGCGCCGCGATGTTCGACAAGCTGCCGGCCGAGCAGACCGTGCTGCAGACGGTCCTCACCGCCGCGTACGGCATGACGGTCAGCTGGCAGGAGGCGTACGAGCAGTCGGACGAGTCCCGCGCCCTCGCGCTGCTCGACCGGCTCGGCATGGCCGGCCTCACCGGCCGCAAGTTCGGCACCCTCTCCGAGGGCGAGCGCAAGCGCACCCTGATCGCCCGCGCCCTGATGACCGACCCCGAGCTGCTGCTGCTCGACGAGCCCGCGGCCGGCCTGGACCTCGGCGGCCGCGAGGACCTGGTCCGCCGGCTCGGCGCGCTCGCCCAGGACGAGTTCGCCCCGGCCATGGCGATGGTCACCCACCACGTCGAGGAGATCGCGCCCGGCTTCAGCCACGTCCTGATGATCCGGCAGGGCAGGGTGCTCACGGCCGGCCCGATCGACACCGAGCTGACCGCCCGTAACCTCTCCAAGTGCTTCGGGCTGCCGCTCACCCTGGAGCGCCACGGGGACCGCTGGTCGGCCCAGGGCCTGCCGCTGGGCTGAGGCACCGTCCGCCCGTAGCCCGCCCGTCGTCCGCCCCCTCGTCCGTCCGGCATCCGTCCGGCATCCGTCCGTCGTCCGCCCTCGTCCGTCCCCTTCCGCCCGTCATCCGGAAGGCCGCCGGGACCGGTCGCACGCGCGACCGGTTTCCGCCCCTCGACCTGCGGGAACTGTCCGCCTCAAAGGCCTTCGCTCCCTAGGATGGACGTGTGGACAGCTGGATCTGGTGGCTCCTGGCCGCCGCAGGGCTCGGCATACCGCTGGTGCTCACCGCGATGCCGGAGTTCGCCATGTTCGCGGTCGGAGCGCTGGCGGCCGCGGGCGTGGCCGGGCTGGGCGGGGGAGTGGTCCTGGAGACCGTGACCTTCCTCGTCGTCTCGGTCGCGCTGGTGATCTTCGTCCGCCCCATCGCCTACCGGCAGCTCCAGAAGGGCCCTCAGGTCAGGATGGGCATCGAGGCGCTGCAGGGCGCCACCGCGGTCGTCGCGGAAACCGTCGACGGGGAGGGCGGGCGGATCAAGCTGAACGGCGAGATCTGGTCGGCCCGCGCGCTCCACCCGGACCAGGTGTACGGACCCGGGCAGCAGGTCGACGTCGTCGAAATCCAGGGCGCCACCGCCCTGGTCATCTAGGGGAGAGTCCGTGGAACCCGTCCTTATCGTGCTGGTCGTCCTGGTCGTGGTGGCCTTCATCGCGCTGATCAAGACGATCCAGGTCATCCCGCAGGCCAGCGCGGCGATCGTGGAGCGCTTCGGCCGCTACACCCGGACGCTCAACGCGGGGCTGAACATCGTCGTCCCGTTCATCGACCGCGTCCGCAACCGGATCGACCTGCGCGAACAGGTCGTGCCGTTCCCGCCGCAGCCGGTGATCACCCAGGACAACCTGGTGGTCAACATCGACACCGTCATCTACTACCAGGTGACCGACCCGCGCGCGGCCACGTACGAGGTCGCCAGCTACATCCAGGCGATCGAGCAGCTGACCGTCACCACGCTGCGCAACATCATCGGCTCGATGGACCTTGAGTCGACCCTGACCTCGCGCGAGGTCATCAACGCCGGCCTGCGCGGCGTCCTGGACGAGGCCACCGGCAAGTGGGGCATCCGGGTCAACCGCGTCGAGCTGAAGGCGATCGAGCCGCCGACCTCCATCCAGGACTCGATGGAGAAGCAGATGCGCGCCGACCGTGACAAGCGCGCCGCGATCCTCACCGCCGAGGGCCAGCGCCAGGCCCAGATCCTCAAGGCCGAGGGTGAGAAGCAGGCCGACGTGCTCAGGGCCGAGGGTGAGGCCCAGGCCGCGGTCCTGCGCGCCGACGGTGAGGCGGCCGCGATCCGGACGGTCTTCGAGGCCATCCACGACGGCGACGCCGACCAGAAGCTGCTCGCCTACCAGTACCTGCAGACCCTGCCCGAGCTGGCCAAGGGCGACTCCAACAAGCTCTGGATCATCCCCAGCGAGGTCGGCGACGCGCTCAAGGGCCTCGGCGGCGCCTTCGGTGGCCTGACCGGCAACGGCGGCGGAGCCAACGGCGGTGCGGTCGCGGCGCCCACCGCCCCCAAGGCGGCCCCGGCCACCCAGGTGCCGATCGACCCGGCCGCCGGGCCGCGGCCGGTCGACACCGACAAGGGCGCCGCCCGCCCCCGGGTGGACCCGACCCGGGAGTACCCCAAGATCGACCCGGAGTGAGCGGCTGAGCCGTTGCTCGCCGAGGGCCCGCCACCGTACGCGTTCCGTACGGCGGCGGGCCCTCGGGCGTTCGCGGGGCGTTTCGGGGAGCTGTTTCGGGGAGCTGTCTAGCGGGGCGAGCCGGGGGTTGCTTCGCCAGTTGGGAGGGGCTGCGCGGGGGCGCGGTGCCGCTCCGCGGCGATGTGGCGTACGTCCCGAATGCTGGGCGGCCCTGGTCCGGCGGGAGGGCGGTCCGGCATGATCCCCTCGGACAGGACCGAGACGAGAGGTGACCCATGACGCTCTGGGAGGCGATCGCCGTCCTGGTGGCCGGAGTCGGTGCCGGGATGATCAATGTGATCGTCGGCTCCGGGACCTTGATCACCTTCCCGGTCCTGCTCGCCATCGGCATCCCGCCGGTCACCGCCAACGTCTCCAACACCTTCGGTCTGGTACCCGGTTCACTCAGCGGCGTGATCGGCTACCGCCGCGAACTGGCCGACCAGGGCCGCCGGGTGCTGCGCCTGGGCACCGCCTCGCTGCTCGGCGGGCTGGTCGGCGCGCTGCTGCTGATCAAGCTGCCGAGCGGAGCCTTCGACGCGATCGTCCCGGCGCTGATCCTGCTCGCGCTCGTCCTGGTGGTGATCCAGCCCCGGGTGGCCAAGGCCGTCGCCGCCCGCCGCCGACCCGGCGGCGACCCGGACGGCAGCGCCGTTCTGCTGGCCGGGGTCTTCCTCACCGGCATCTACGGCGGCTACTTCGGCGCCGCGCAGGGCGTCCTGCTGATGGCGCTGATGGGCATGCTGCTGCAGGAGGACCTGCAGCGGATCAACGCGGTGAAGAACGCCCTCGCGATGATCGTCAACGCCGTCGCCGCGCTGTTCTTCCTGTTCACGTCGACCGTGAACTGGGCGGCGGCCGGGCTGATCGCGGTCGGCTCGCTGGTCGGCGGCCTGATCGGCGCCAAGGTCGGCCGCCGCCTCCCGCCGATGGCGCTGCGCGGCGTGATCGTGGTGGTCGGCCTTGCCGCAGTCACCAAGCTGCTGGTGGGTTGAACGACCGTCGTAACGTCTGGATATCCGAGGAGATCGCCGTGGCCCTGGAGATGCGTGAGACCTGCGAGCGCTGCGCGGTGTCGCTGACCGCCGACGGCCCCGCCTCGATATGTTCCTTCGAGTGCACCTTCTGCCCGGACTGCACCGAGGCCATGGCCGCCGCCTGCCCCAACTGCGGCGGCGAACTGGTGGTCCGTCCGCGGCGGAAGGCCGCCTGACACCGGCACCCCGGATCACCCCGGATCACCTCGGGGACTTCGGGCCACGCCGGGTACTCCCGGGACTCCGGGACACTGACGACTGACGACGCACCAGGAGCACAGAGATGGGCAGCAGGGCACGGCTGAGCGAGGACGAGATCACGGCGGCCCTGGCGGCGCTGCCGCAATGGACCCGGGAAGGCGACAGCATCGCCCGCGGCGCGGACGCCCCGGACTTCCCGGCGGCGATCCGGGTGGTCGTCGCCGTCGCCGAGCAGGCCGAGGCACTCGACCACCACCCCGACATCGACATCCGCTGGCGCACCCTGCGCTTCGTCCTGTCCACCCACAGCGCCGGCGGCCTCACCGGACTGGACTTCACCCTGGCCGCCCGCGTCGACGAGGCCCTGCGCGCCGAGTCCGCGGCCTGACCACCGCCGCCTGACGCCCGTCGGGCTGCGCGCCAAGGCGTCCGTCGAGGGCCCGGGTCGCCCCTGCGGGCGGGCGTGAGATGCTGACTGCCGCATCGGCAGGCAGGCGGGGCTCAGGAGGGACGCAACGGATGGCGCAGGAGCCCTTCGGAGACGCCCACGCCCCGCACCCGTGGCACCCCCAGGGCCAGCCGGAGTGGCCGGCGGCCGGGTACGACGGGCAGCAGCCGCAGGAGCAGACGTACTGGCAGCAGCAGGCGGGTCACGGCCCGGCCGGGTACGGAGAGCAGCCGTCGTACCCGTACGACCAGGCGGGATACGACCAGAGCGCCGGCTACGGGTACGGGTACGGGCACGGGCAGACGGGGTACGTCGAGGGCGGCTACGTCCAGGGGCCGTACGGCGGGCAGGAGCAGTACCAGCCGTACCCGGAGCAACAGCAGTACCCGCAGTACCCGCAGTACCCCGACCCCGCGCAGCAGCAGTACGTGCCGTACGCCGCCCCGCACCAGCCCGGCGGGGAGGGGCTGTACGTCCCGGCGGGGGCGGAGTACTCGGCGGACGGCTACGTGCACATCGAGGAGGCGGAGCCGGAGTCGGTGCCGCCCGGTCCGGAGACGACTCCTGAGGAGACTCCGAACCAGGCCCCGGAGCCTGCGGCCGGGCGCGCTGCCGCGCGGTCCCGGAGCGCCGCCCGCCGGCGTGGTGACGGGGCTTCCGGTTCCGCCTCCGACTCCGGTTCCGACCCTGCCTCAGGCTCAGGCTCAGGTTCGGGCTCGGTTTCCGGTTCCGGCTCCTCGCTCACGGCCAAGGCCCGGAAGGCCGCCGACGCCGTGCTGACGGGAGAGCACGTCCCCAGCCGGAAAGCCCTGCTGGTGCGGGCCGGCGCCGGGGTGGCCGCGCTGGGGGTGCTGGTGGTGGCCGGGCTGATGGTCGGCGCCGAGGGCGGCGGCAGCGCGGCGGCGAACAGCGGCGGCGAGCCGGGGTTCGCGGTGGCGCACAGCCGGGTGTGGTCCGCGCAGCCCGCCGCGGCCGGACAGCCCGCGGGCGACGACACGCTGGTCGGCAGCTGGCTGCTTGCGGACGCGGTGGTCCGGGCCGACGGCTCCGGGGTGCACGCGTACGACCGCAGCGGCGGCAAGCCGACCTGGTCGGTGGAGCCGCCGGCCGCCGGGGCCGTGCCGTGCGGGCTCTCGGCGGGCGTGAACCAGGCGGGCCTGGGCGCGGTGCTGTTCCGTCCGCAGGCGGATCCGAAGGCCCCCTGCGCGCTGGTCGCGGCCGTGGACACCAAATCCGGCAAGACCGCCTGGACCAAGACCGTCTCGGACGCCAAGGGCGCCTACTCGGCGCGGGTCGGCGTCACCGAGGACAAGGTGATCGCGATCGGCGACGACCGCGCGGTGGCCTGGGAGTCGGCCGAGGGCAAGGACGTCTGGCAGTACACCGGCCAGGGCAAGTTCTGCACCCTGTCCGGCGGCGTCAGCGGCAAGACGGTGCTCGTCGCGTCCTCCTGCGCCGACTCGACGCCCGCCGACCAGGCTGTCGCGCTGAACACCGCGGACGGCAAGGTCAGCTGGTGGCGGGGGCTGAACAACCAGCCGAAGACGGTGACCGTGCTGTCCGCCGAACCGGCCGTGGTCCTCACCACCGGCGACAAGCCGGAGAACGACCGGGTGTTCGCCTGGGGCGCCGCCGGCGACCCGGCCGCCGAGATCCCGGTGGTCACGGACGGCGGCCGGCTGGACGTCTCCCGCGGCACGTTCGCGGCGACCCCCGAGGTGTTCTTCGAAGGCCGCACGATGGTCACCACCCTCACCTCGGCGACCGGCGGCGGGCCGGTGGCCGCGGTCGGCTACGACCTGGACACCGGCAAGCAGCGCTGGAAGACGCCGACCGCCGGCAAGGGCACCGTCCGGGCGGTCGGCATCGACGGCGGCTCGCTGGTCCTCGCCGCCGACGAACGCCGCGACCAGCCCGCCCGCCTCAGCCGGTTCCCGCTGGCGGGCGGCCCCGAGGTGACCGGCGGCAACTTCCCGCCCGGCACCGGCTCGCTGCTGGTCTCCGGGCGGGTGCTGATCGGCGGCGGCCAGGTGGTCGCGGTGCCCGAGCACTCGGCGCACTACGGCACGGCGGCCGGGTACCGGGCGCAGGGCTGAAGCCGGCTCCGCGGGGTTGAGTCCGGCTCCGCAGGACTCCGCAGGGCTCAGTCCGGTTCCGCGCGCGGCTACGCGGCGGACACGGGAACGGCCGGTACCGGCGGCAGCCAGTCGGCGAGCTCCCGCGCCTCCGAGCCGCGCAGGCCGAGCGCCAGCATCAGGCTCGCCTGCGGGGTCGGCACGAACGGGCGGCGCAGCAGTTTCATCCCGGCCTGCTCCGGTGTCCGGTCCGCCTTGCGCTGGTTGTCCTCGGCGCACGCGGCCACGGTGTTCAGCCAACTGTCCGCGCCACCACGCGACTTGGGGTGCAGGTGGTCAACCGTGGTGGCCCGGCGCCCGCAGTACGCGCACAGGTGCTGGTCCCTGGCCAGGACACCCCGCCGTGACCACGGCGCCTGTTGTCGGAACGGCACCCGTACGTACCGTTGCAGTCTGATCACCCGCGGCACCGGCACGGCGACGCCCGTCCCCCGGATCGAGCGCAACGGATGCGCCTGCTCCACCACCGCCTTGTCCTGGAGCACCAGGACGACGGCACGCTGGAGCGACACCGTCGTCAGGGGCTCGTAGCTCGCGTTCAGAACCAGCGTGTTGCGCACTCGGCACACCCTTCCCACGGGCGTGCCCCGGCGGCACGACCGTCTCCACACACGTCACTGCCGCCGCACGGCGGTGACACCACTGTGAATGGGCCCACGGCCGACGAACAACGGAATTTCCGGTATCGGGGAGACGCCCGGGAGAATGCGCGGCCGGGCCCGGCAGGGCGCCTCGGGGAAAACTCGCTGGCCGGGACCGCGTAGGCTCTAACAGGCTGGAGTCGTCCCGACCCCGGGGCCCGACCGAATCGGGCCGGCACCGGGCGGGCGCCCGATAGGAGGAGAAGCGTGACCGTGACGGACATCGTCGACGAGCTGCGGTGGCGTGGGCTGATCGCCCTGTCCACCGACGAGGACGCACTGCGCAAGGCGTTCGCGGACGGCCCGGTCACGTTCTATTGCGGCTTCGACCCGACGGCCGCCAGCCTGCACCTCGGCAACCTGGTGCAGATCCTCACCATGCGCCGCATCCAGCAGGCGGGGAACCTCCCGCTCGGCCTGGTCGGCGGCGCCACCGGCCTGATCGGCGACCCGAAGCCCACCGCAGAGCGCGTCCTCAACGACCCCGAGACGGTGGCCGGCTGGGTCGAGCGCCTGAGGAATCAGATCTCCCGGTTCCTCGACTTCGAGGGTCCGTACGCGGCGCGCATGGTCAACAACCTGGACTGGACGTCGGGGATGTCGGCGATCAGCCTGCTGCGCGACGTCGGCAAGTACTTCCGGGTCAACAACATGATCGCCAAGGAGGCCGTCGCCCGACGGCTCAACTCCGACGCGGGCATCAGCTACACCGAGTTCAGCTACCAGATCCTCCAGGGCATGGACTACCTGGAACTCAACCGCCGCTACGGCTGCAGCCTGCAGACCGGTGGCAGCGACCAGTGGGGCAACCTGACCGCCGGCACGGACCTGATCCGCAAGGCCGACGGGAAGTCCGTCCACGCGCTGGCCACGCCGCTGATCGTCAAGGCCGACGGCACCAAGTTCGGCAAGACCGAGTCCGGCACGGTCTGGCTCGACCCCGAGCTGACCACCCCGTACGCCTTCTACCAGTTCTGGCTGAACGCGGACGACCGGGACGTCTCCAACTTCCTGCGGATCTTCAGCTTCCGCTCGA
Organism: Kitasatospora sp. NPDC023385; assembly: GCF_055664045.1. Classification (NCBI taxonomy): domain Bacteria; kingdom Bacillati; phylum Actinomycetota; class Actinomycetes; order Kitasatosporales; family Streptomycetaceae; genus Kitasatospora; species Kitasatospora sp. NPDC023385. The sequence continues at coordinate 336,230 of NZ_JBVOOL010000007.1, forward strand.
AGGAGGAGATCGAGGAACTGGAGCGCGAGACCACCGAGCGCCCCGCCGCCCGCCTCGCCCAGCGCGCCCTAGCCGAGGAGCTCACCACCCTCGTCCACGGCGCAGAGCAGTACGAGCGCGCGGTCGCCGCGTCCAAGGCGCTGTTCGGGCAGGGCGACCTCGCCGACCTGGAGGCGCCGACCCTGGCCGCCGCCCTGGCCGAGGTCCCGAAGGCCGAGGTGTCCGAACTCCTGCCGGTGGTTGACCTGTTGGTCGCCGTCGGCCTGGCTCCGAGCCGCTCGGCCGCCCGCCGGACGATCAAGGAGGGCGGTGCCTACCTCAACAACGTCAAGGTGGCGGACGAGGAGGCGGTGCCGACCGAGGCCGACCTGCTGCACGGCCGCTGGCTCGTCCTGCGGCGCGGCAAGCGGAACCTGGCGGCGGCCGAGCTGGTCTCGGCCGGCTGACCTGCCTGGCTGAAAGCACACCCGCTCTGAGCTGCGACTTTGAGTGCCGAGGGCCGGATCTGGACAGATCCGGCCCTCGGCGTTTGACGATGTCGTCCAGGTGGCCTAGTGTTGAACGAGTCGCTGAAGCGGCCACCCTCTGAGCTAGACCCACCCTCCCACTCCGAAGCCCATTCACTTGGGTCCACTGGCGTTTTCGTCAGCCGGGTGTGAGCGTGAATTTCGATTAACTCTCGGAATGCGCTAGCGTAGTGGACGTCGCAAAAACGACCCCGACCAGTTCGGGAAAATCGGATGAATGAAACTCCGGAAAACGGAGCGGAAAGCATCTGATAAGCTGGGAACACGAAAGAACGAAGCCCGGAGGGTCCGCTGGAAGGCGGTCCGAAGGAAGCTTCCGTTCCTTGAGAACTCAACAGCGTGCCAAAAGTCAACGCCAGATATGTTGACATCCCCGGCCTCGATCGCTTGATCGGGGTTGGAGATTCCTTTTGAAGTAAAACACTAGCGAGGACGCAGTGCGCGGGGCCGCCTTATTCCGGGGGTTGCCGTGCCGCTCGATGC